>NZ_JBTYHB010000027.1:0-117638 GCF_054871485.1 Streptomyces sp. UC4497
GGGTCGACGGTGGACGGGATGGGAGCCCTCGCAACCACCCACGGACCCGCACCCGGCAGCGTTTCCCCCGGCTCCCGGTGCCGGCCGATCCCCCGCCGGAGGCATCGTCTTTGAAGGCGAGTTGAGCCGTGCGGATGCCCGCCTCAACACCCCGGCATCAACCACGTGGGCGGGCGTAGGCGTAGCGCCCGTAGCGCGGGCCGAAGGCATGAGCGCGAAGGGCGGCGGAGCCGGGAGCCCGCCCGGCGGAGCGGAGCGCAGCCGGGCTTGATGAAGTAGGGAAAGTTCTATCGCGCTGGCGTCAGCCGCTTGCCGTCATGGCTTCGGACGTGCGGGCCTGCCCCGTCGAGGGCGTCCAGGAGTCGAATCGAGTAGACCTCGGACATGTACTGCGAGACCTCGTCGGGTGTCAGCCACTCCACGGCCGTGGACTCGCTCGACGTGCGCTCCTCGCCGCCCGCGGGCTTGCAGCGGAAGACCAGTGCCACGATGCCTCGGGTGGTGTTCTTGTAGACGCCTGTCAGCTCGTCCACCTCGATGTGGATGCCGGTTTCTTCCCAGACCTCTCGGCGTACACCCGCCTCCGGGGTCTCCTCGAGTTCGAGCACGCCGCCGGGCAGCTCCCACGTGCCGTTGTCCGCTCGGCGGATGGCCAGCAGTCGGCCGTCGTCGCGAACCACCACTCCGGCTACGGACACGGAGTGCACTGGCGTTGACTGGCCTTCCTTGGCGCTGTTACTCATGTACAGGAGCATAGGAGGAAGAAAAGGACTATGGGAACTGCAGTGGGAGAGGGGAGGTCCGTCCCTCAGTACGTGCGGATCGCTGAGGATCTGGTTCAGCAGATCAGGGCTGGCGTCATCAAGCCGGGTGAGCTGGTGCCGAGTGAGTCGGAGCTGGTCGATCGCTACGGCGTTTCGGGCGGCACGATTCGTAAGGCGATGGTCGAGGTCCGGGCCAGTGGGCTCGTGGAGACCCGGCACGGCAAGGGTTCGATGGTGAAGGATCGGCCGCCGGTACGGCTGCGCTCCTCCGATCGCTTCCGGCGTTCGCACCGCCAGGGCGGCAAGGCTGCCTACCTCGCCGAGTCCGCGCAGTCCGGCGCCACGGCGAAGGTCAGCGTGCTCTACATCGGCCCGATGGAGGCTCCGGATGATGCTGCCGAACGTCTCGGCGTTCCGGCCGGCACCCAGGTCCTCGCTCGCCGACGGCTCTACTTCCGCAACGGCACCCCGGTCGAGACGGCTTCCTCGTACCTCCCGTGGGACGTCGTGAAGGACATCCCCGAGCTGTTCGCCGAGAACCCCGGCGGTGGTGGCATCTACGCCCGACTTGAAGACCACGGGCACGAGTTCGCGGAATTCGTCGAGACACTGCAAGGGCGCCCGGCCTCCAAGGCGGAGGCGTCCGAGCTGGCGCTGAGCCCCGGCTCGCCGGTGATCCATCTGATTCGTGAGGCGCGTACGACCGAAGGCCGCGTGGTCGAGGTGTGCGACACCCTCATGGCCGCTGACCAGTTCGTTTTCGAGTACCGGATCCCTGCCGCCGACTGACGCACCCTCGCCGATCCGCAGCTGAGACTGAGCCTTCGAGAACTTTGGCTGTCCAGGCAGCTGGGGGATCCTGATTGGTATGCACCATGCGCTCACTCACTGGGACAGCCCCTTCATCAACTTCAAGGACTACGACTTCCCGGACGGGCAGGGCCACGGATACCGATGGGTTCACATCAAGCGCTTCCACCTGCCCCTCGGCTCGCCGACCGATCAGGACTTGCTGACCGCACTGATCGCCCACCCGGAGTTCCGGGACACCTACGACGGGGCTGGTCTCTGGCTCGAACCGCGTCATGGCCAGTGGTCGGCAGACCGGATCACTCCCGGCACGTATGCCGCCGTTGACGAGTCGAGCGCGATCAGCACGATTTCCGCGTGGGCCAACAATGGTGCCCCGCTTCCCTCAGACCTGACCGCGAGGCTTCAAGAGGCGGCCTACACGCCAATCCGCCAAGCGACGAGCCGGTACGCGCTCGGATCCCTCCCCGAGGATGCGCACCACGACTACGGCCCCATCCACATCGAGTTTCATGAACTCGTACTCATCGACCGCCGCCTTGGCGTCCTCGCCCTCCTGGTCGCCGCCGACGACTGACACGGCTGCTACGACCGAGCTTCCGGACCGCGCGACGCGTCACACCACACTGAGCGCCCCACGTGGCTGAACTGCTCAGCCACAGAAGCCCGTCGTGACTTTTCTGTCGCGGCGGGTTGACTCATGTACAGGAGTGTTGCACTCTTCTTCATGTCACTCATGTACATGAGTGACGGAGTCCAGCCCCTACATAGGAGTGATCTCTGTGCGTCAGATCCCCGTCGACACCACCGCCGCCACCGTGATGGTCGCCAAGACCCCGCAGGTCAAGGTCAAGGACCGTAAGACCGGTGAGGTCGCCCTGGACGTCGAGACCGGCGGCAAGCTGATGACCGTGGACGTGATGTTCGCGGCCAACGACCAGGTGGAGATCCTGTCCGTCACCGTCCCCGAGACCGGCGTCTCCGAGGAGCTGACGATGGGCACACCCGTCGCGCTCACCGGCCTGATCGCCCGCCCGTGGGAGAACGAGTTCAACGGGCAGAAGCGGCACGGCATCGCCTTCCGCGCCGTCGCCGTCACCTCGCTCGCCGCCAACACGACGACGGCCAAGGCGGCCTGATCATGGGCGAGTTCATCGTCATCGTGCTCGTGGTGGTGGCCGTCGCCGCAGGTGTTCTGCGGTGGCGGCGCCCCGCCTGGTACTGGGTCTGCTTCGGCGCCGTGCTCGCGTCGCTGCGGCTCCTGGTCCGCTACGCCTCCGTGATGGAGGCCTGCGGGCTCACGGTCCCGCCCTCGCGCTGGCGCCTCGCACTCGCCCGACTGGCCAACCGGCCGCTTCCCGAATCCCGTTCGCCGCGCATCCTGAGGCTTCGGCCCACCCGGACCGGCCTCGTCCTGCGGCTCAAGCTCCGCCCCGGCCAGGACGCCTTCGACTTCTCCGCCGCCACCGACCGGCTGCGCCACTCCTTCGGAATGCAGGGCGTCGCCTCCCGTGAACTCCGGGCTGGCGTAGTCGAGTTGCGCATGACCGGCTACGACGTACTCAAGCGCGTGCAGATGCCTGCGCCCAGCACCGCCGACGGTTCGTCGCCGCTACGTGTACCGGTCGCACTGCGCGAGGACGGCTCGGTCCACTACCGCGACTACCGGGCCGTTCCGCACGGCCTCACCCTCGGCGCCACCGAGTCCGGCAAGTCCGTCTACCAGCGCAACCTCGTGTGCGGCCTGGCCCCGCTCGACGTCGCCCTGGTCGGCATCGACTGCAAACAGGGCGTCGAACTCTTCCCGCTCGCCCGCCGGTTCTCCGCGCTCGCCGACGACCCGGACACCGCGCTCGAACTCCTCGACGCGCTCGTCGACCACATGCAGGAGGTCTACCAGCTCATCCGCGCCGAACAGCGCATCAGCGTCGGCGTCCCGGACGCGGAGATCGCCGCCGACATCTGGGACCTGCCTACCGACCTGCGCCCGACCCCGGTCGTCGTCCTGGTCGACGAGGTCGCCGAACTCGCCCTGTTCGCCAGCAAGGACGAGGAGAAGCGCCGCGACCGCATCGTCACCGCGCTCGTCCGCCTCGCCCAGCTCGGCCGCGCGGCCGGCATCTATCTGGAGATCTGCGGGCAGCGCTTCGGCTCCGAACTCGGCAAGGGCATCACGATGCTCCGCGCCCAGCTCACCGGCCGTACCGCCCACCGCGTCAACGACGAGACCAGCGCCAACATGGCCTTCGGCGACATCTCCCCGGACGCCGTACTCGCCGCCATCCAGATCTCGCCCGACACCCCCGGCATCGCCGTGGCCGGTGACTCGACCGGCGGCTGGGCCCGCATCCGCGCCCCGCACACCTCGCTGCGCGCCGCCGTGAACCTCTGTAACGCCCACGCCGACCGCACCCCGGACCTGCCCGCGCTCGCCGCCTTCCGGCCCGCCGTGCCCGCACCCGCCCCGGCGTCCGTGTCGCTCACCAAGGCCGCCACGGTCACGGCCTGACCCTCTCCGCTCCACGGTCGGCGCGACCACCCCGCGCCACGTCCCTACCCCGCCCATGCCCAAAACAGGAGGCCAACCCATGGACGCCAACGAGGACTTCGCCCGCACCGCCGCCCTCCTCGGCGCACTGGACCTGTACGAGCGCCGCTACGAGACCGATGCCGCGTTCGTCGAGGTCATCGCCCCCGCGCTCGCCCTGTCGCTCCCGATCGGGGTGCTGCCGCCCATGCCGTACGACGGCAACGACGACCCGGCGGAGGGCTGACCGGTGACGGCCCGCACCACGCTCCGCCCGGACGCCGTCCTCGTCCAGGCCGTCATCGCCGGAGCCCTCTCCTTCGCCCACCTCCACGACCTGGCCGCCGCTGCCGGACAAGACGGCTGGAAGGCCTGGGCCTACCCAGTCAGCGTCGACCTGCTCCTGGTCGCCGCCTGGCGTCGGCTCCGCAGCGACCGGCGCTCCCGGCTCGCCTGGACCTGGTTCGCCGTCGCCCTGTTCGCCTCGCTCGGCGCCAACGTCGCCACCGCCGGACTCCTCGACGTCGAGCACCCGCCCGCCTGGCTCCGGATCGGCGTCGCCGGATGGCCCGCGATCGCCTTCCTCGGCGGCACGCTCCTGGCCCACACGGTCACGGCCGCGCCCGCCGAGGTCGAGCGGGAGACGGTTCGGCCGGCACCCGAACCCGAGCCGGAAATCGAGCGGCCGACGCCCCCGGCCCCGGAGCCCGTAGAGCCTCCGGCCGCCGAGGAAACCCCGGCGCTCACGGCCACCGCAGAGCCCGCGGCCCCTGCACCTGCCCCTGCCGAACCGGCTCCCGCCGTCCCGGCCGCCCTCGTCGCCCACGCCCGCAAGGTCGCCGAAGCTCACCAGGCGAACACCGGCACCGCCATCGACCCCGACACCCTGCGCTCCCGCCTCGGCGTCCCGCCCCAGCTGGCCGACGCCATCGCCGCCCAACTCACCTGATCCACAAGGGAGGTCCGACATGACCAGCAACCCCGCCGACCTGACCGCCGCCGACTACCTCGACGCCGCCCACGAAATGGCCGCCACCGGCCGCCCGTACCTCGCCCACCTGCTCGCCGACACCGCCGCCGAGCAGACCGCCGACCCGGCCGTCGCCCAGAGCATCCGCGCCCAGTACCCCGAGCCCACCCACCGAGAGGACTGACCGACATGCCCGCCCGCGACCACTTCCACTCCGTGATGCAGATCGGCCCCGTCCAGGTCGGAACCCACCGCGACCGCCACGGCCAGACCAAGCACGCCGCCGTCTGCACCGCCGACCGCTGCGGCTGGTCCTCGGACTACTCCAGCCAGTCCGCCGCCCAGCTCGCCGCCCGCACCCACCGCTGCCGCGTCCGCTGAGGAGACCGACATGGACGTCCCGCTCTGGTTCTTCGTCGCCTGCGTCGGCCTGGTCGGCATCAAGCTCATGCGCCCGCCCTGGTGGCTCGTCGCCCTCCTGCTCCTGGGCGGCTACCTCCTCGCCGACAGCGTCCTCGCCCCGGTCATCGACACCGCCGTCAAGTAACCGCCCATGGAAGGGAGTACGTCCCGATGCTGCGCCCCAAGGTTCCGTCCATGCCCGTCCCGACCGGCCAGGTCACGCCGCCCGCCGTCGTCGAGCCCACGGCAATCACGCAGTCTCAGCCCGCCCCGGTGGCAACCCAGCCTCCGGCCTCGACCCGCCCCACGATCCAGCTCACGCCCGGCGCCCTGATCACCCTCGTCGTCGGCGGTACGGGCGTCGTCCTGATCCTCGGCACCGTCCTGGTCTCGCTGCTCCTGGCCGTCGCCATCACCGCCGGATCGACCGCCATCACCGCGCTCGTCATCCGCTCGCTCATGAACTCCGAGCACAAGCGCCGCTGACCGGCCCCCGGGCGGCCTGAAACCGCCAAGTCTCCACCACCCGGGAGCCGTCCCCAACCGATCCAAGCACCGGAAGGAACCCCCAGCATGACGCACCGAACCCACCGCCCGCCCCGGATCTGCGCCGCCTGCGACGGCTTCGCCTCCGTCGCCATCACCCTCGGCGGCCGCGACCGGCACGGCCACCTGCGCACCATCACCGCCGACTGCCCGGCCTGCCACGGCACCGGCTTCGTCGTCCTCCGCGACCGTTCCGCACGGGAGGGCGCCCGTGCCTGACACGCTCCTCGACCCGACCACCCTCGGCGACCTGCTGAGGGTGGCTTCGGCCGCCGACTTCGACCGCTGGCAGGACCAGATCCAGCGCACCGGCGGCTGCTCCGACCCCATCCACCTCACCGGCTGGACCCTGACCAAGGACAAGACCACCGGCGAGACGCTGCACCACTACTCGACCGAGACCGAGCCGGGCGGCCGTCTCCGCCTCGCCTGCGGCAACCGCCGCGCCTCCCGCTGCCCGTCCTGCGCCTTCACGTACGCGGGCGACACGTACCACCTCATCCGGGCGGGCCTGGCCGGAGACGACCGCCGCGACATCCCCTCCACGGTCCGCGACCACCCCCGCGTCTTCGCCACGCTCACGGCTCCGTCCTTCGGCCCGGTCCACAACCGCCCCGACTCCGGCACCTGCCGCTGCGGCACCCGCCACATCCCGGACGACCCGGCCCTCGGCACGGCCCTGGACCCGGCAACGTACGACTACGCCGCCGCCGTCCTCTTCAACAACCACGCGGGCGACCTGTGGATGCGCTTCACAACCCGCCTGCGCCGCGAGATCGCCGCCCGCGCCGGAGTCACCCAGCGCGAACTCAAGGAGTCGGCCCGCCTCTCGTACGGCAAGGTCGCCGAGTTCCAGAAGCGCGGCGCCCTGCACTTCCATGCGGTGATCCGCATCGACGGCCCGGAAGGCCCGGAGACCCCGCCACCGTCCTGGGCCACGGTCACCCTCCTCGCCGAC
Organism: Streptomyces sp. UC4497; assembly: GCF_054871485.1. NCBI lineage: Bacteria > Bacillati > Actinomycetota > Actinomycetes > Kitasatosporales > Streptomycetaceae > Streptomyces > Streptomyces sp. UC4497. Next base: position 6,978 of record NZ_JBTYHB010000027.1, read on the forward strand.
GCAATCCAGGCCGCCGCCAGTCACAGCTACACATCGGTGTCCGTCCCGGCCGCCGAGAACGAACCGGCCCGCACCTTCCGCTGGGGCACCCAACTCGACGTCCGCCCGGTCAAGGCCTTCGGCGACGGCTCCGACATCACCGAACAGGCCGTCGCCGCCTACGTCGCCAAGTACGCCACCAAGGCCGCAGAGACCACCGGCACCCTGGACCGCCGCATCGGCGAACTCTCCGAACTCGACCGCCACCAAGTCCCCGACCACACCCGCCGCCTCATTGAGGCGTGCAAGCACCTCGACCCGCTCTACCCGGACCGCCGCCTCTGGGCCTGGGCCCACATGCTCGGCTTCCGGGGCCACTTCTCCTCGAAGTCCCGCCGCTACTCGACCACCCTCGGCGAACTCCGCCAGACCCGCGCCGACTTCCGCGCCGCCCAGGAACGCGAGGCTCTCGGCAACCCGGACTTCGAACCGGACACCGTCCTCGTCCTGGCCGACTGGCAATACGCGGGCCACGGCCACACGCCCGGCGAATCCGCCCTGGCCGCCACCATCGCCCGCGGCCTCCAACTCAACCGCGAGACCGCCCGCGAAGCCCTCGCCGACCTGACTGCCGAGAAGGAGTGGTGACCATGCAGCACGCCTTGCCCGAGCGCTACCTGACCCCGGTCGACGTCGCCGAGCTCCTGGCCGTGCCGGTCGAGACGGTCTACCAGTGGCGCCGCAAGCGCACCGGCCCCCGAGGCTTCCGCGTCGGCCGGCACCTTCGCTTCGACCCCGCCGATGTACGCGCCTGGGTCGAGTCCCAGATGGCGGTGGCTGCCTGATGGCCGGACACATCCAGGACCGCTGGTTCAAGGTTGAGCCCGGCCCGAACGGCAAGCCCGTCAAGGTCAAGAGCGACCGCCACGGCCTCGGCCTCCCGTACCGCGCACGCTACGTCGGCCCGGACGGCACCGAGAAGTCCAAGAGCTTCCCGGACCGGCAGAAGCGGCTCGCGGAGGACTGGCTGACCAACATCGCGTCGGACATGTCGCGCGGCTCCTACATCGACCCTCGCGCCGCCCGGATCACCTTCAAGAAGTACGCCGAGAAGTGGCTGAAGGCCCACACCTCGGACCTGTCCAGCCAGATCGTCACCGAGCAGCGCCTACGCCTGCACGCGTTCCCGGTCATCGGCACGCGCCCCCTGGACTCGTTCCGCCCCGAGCACATCCGCCAGCTCACGAGCGCCCTGGAGGCCAACCCGGCGGTGAGCGGCGCCTACGCGCGCAACATCTACGGCGACGTTCGTGCCGTCCTGAGCGCGGCCGTGGACGACGGCCTCCTGTCCCGGAACCCATGCTCTGCGAAGTCCGTGCGCCCGCCGACTGCCGAGCGCCGACGCGTAATCCCGTGGCTGCCCACCCAGGTGCAGGCAGTCCGTCAGGCCCTCGCCGAGCGCTACCGGACCATGGTCGACACGGGCGCCGGATGTGGCCTCCGCCAGGGAGAGATCGTGGGTCTCGCCGAAGACGCCATCGACTTCGAGGCCGGCATCCTGCACGTGGTCCGCCAGGTGAAGCTCATCCGGGGCAAGGCCGTCTTCGCCCCGCCGAAGTGCGGCAAGGAGCGTGACGTCCCGCTGCCGTCGTACGTCGCCGAGGCGCTGCGGCTCCACATGGACGCCTTCAAGCCGGTTGAGATCACGCTGCCGTGGCGAAAGCCGGACGGCCCGAAGGTGACGGCCCGTCTCCTGTTCACGAACGAGGCGAACGGGATCGTGTGGCGCAGCAACTTCAACACCCATGTCTGGAAGCCCGCTCTGGCCCTCGCTGGCCTCATCCCGGACGCCGGACCCGACGGGAGGTACGTGTCGGCTCGCGAGCACGGCATGCACGCACTGAGGCACTTCTACGCGTCCGTACTCCTGGACGCCGGGGAGAGCATCAAGGCCGTGAGCCAGTACCTCGGCCACACCGACCCGGCACTGACGCTGCGCGTGTACGCGCACCTCATGCCGTCGAGCCAGGAGCGCACGCGCAACGCCGTCGACCGGGTGTTCCTGCCGCCGCTTCCTGAGCCTGACGGCCCAGAGACGGCCCAGTAAGCCAAAACAGGCCCCTGATCCGCGCCAAACGCGCAGGTCGGGGGCCTTTTTGATGCCCGGTCACTGCCAGTTCTCCGGGCTTAGGCATAGCTCATCCAGTGTCGCAGACAAACGGCTGTGACCTGGCGCCGTCGCATGGGACACCTGTCACTGGTGGTCGCTGTTGGTCACTGGGCACGGGGCAGGGCCCGGACCACGCTTCGCGGTCCGGGCCCTGCCCCGTACGGTGCCAGTGGTGCGTCAGCTCTGTGCGGTGTCGTCGCCCGCCTGCCCAGTGCCCTCGGCTACGCCCGTCTTCTCGCGCATCTTGCGCACCAGCTCCGCCTTCTGGTCGGCTGCGCGCCGGCGGTCGAAGTTGCGGTGCGGACCGTGGTTCTGCCGTTCGGCGCGGGACTGCTTCTTGCGCTGGCCGCCGCCCTGGCCCACGGGGTTGTTGATGTTCTTGCTGTCGGTCACGGGTTCTCCCGGCGATGGTGTGAAGTGATCTGCGGATTTATCGGTGGGGGACGGGCGGCGACGTCGAAGGACGTCGGCAGGGGCCCGTCACGCCCTCACTCGTAAATCGGCGTCTGGAAGAACATGACAAGGACGTTACCCGGTTCCGTCGGCCCCGCGCGCCAGTCTTTTCGGTCCGCCGGCGTCGGCCGGCCCTTCGGCGAGCACCCGGAACCGATGACCCAGGGAGTCCCGGCTACCCCCTGACCTGCGCTTACGTTCAGGCCAGGGGCCGTTTCCAGCGTAGCGACATGGGCTCCTATTGCTGCTGCCGAAATTGGATCGTCAAGGTGGACCCGGTCCTCTAGCGTTTCGCCATGCAGATCGTCGTGACACTGGACTGTGTCGACATCGAGGCGCAGGCGGAGTTCTGGCTCGCTGCGCTCGCCCCGCTGGACTATCGGCGCGGTTTCGACGGACTCCCCTATCTGAGCTTGGTCGGTCCCGCGTCGGCACCGACGCTTCTCCTGCAGCAGGTCCCGGAACCGAAGCAGGGCAAGAATCGGATGCATCTCGACCTCGACTTCGGTACCGAAGACCTGGACACCGAGGTCGACCGCCTGGAACGGGTCGGCGCCCAGAAGATCTCTGAAGAACAGAGCGAACACGGATTTCGCTGGGTCGTGGTCGCCGACCCGGAAGACAACGAGTTCTGTGTCTTCGTTCCGCCACCGAGCACTGGCTCCGCGGCGTAGCGGACCGTCGCCCCCTGGACACCGTCGCGCGGTGTCAGCAGTGTGATGCGGTGCAGCCGCGAGGGCCGTGCTGCGGGAGTCGGACCCGGGAGGCGGATGTGCTGATCACTGTCGCGGACGTGGAAGCCGAAGCCGAGCGGATCGCAGGGCATGTCGTCCGGACCCCGACCGTTCCGAGCCCCGGGTTGTCCGCGCTACTGGGCGTGCCGACCACCGTGAAACTCGAACTGCTGCAGCGCACCGGCTCGTTCAAGGCCCGCGGCGCGACCGCGAAGCTGCTCACCCTCAGCAGGGCCGAGCGTGCCGCCGGAGTCGTCACGGTCAGCGGAGGCAACCACGGCATCGCCCTGGCCGTCATGGCGGGCGAACTGGACGTCGAGGCGACCATCGTGATGCCGCGGTCCGCCCCCGCCGGCGCCAGGGACGTCGCAGCGGCCGCCGGAGCGCGAGTCCGCATCACCGACACCACGGAGGGCGCGTTCGCCCTCGTCGATGAACTCAGGGACGCGGGACTCACCCTGGTCCACCCCTTCGACGACCCCACCGTCATCGCCGCCCAGGGCACGGTCGGCCTGGAGTTCGCGCAGGACGCCGGGGACCTCACCGACGTACTCGTCAGCATCGGCGGCGGCGCGCTTGCCGCCGGTGTCGCCACCGCACTGCGCGCACGCCGTCCCGGAATCCGCGTGTGGGGCGTGGAGACCGAAGGCGCCCGGGCCATGTCGGCGGCACTGGACGCCGGACAGCCGCTCCCGGTCGAGTTGTCCTCGCTCGTCTCGACCCTCAGCGCCCCCAGCGCCTCCCAACTCACCTACGAGCACGCATCGGCCCTGCTCACCGACGTCCTCACGGTGACCGATGCCGAAGCGGTCCAGGGCACCCTCGACCTGGCCGACCACGCGAAGGTCTGGGCCGAGCCCGCCGCCGGGTGCCTGCTGCCCGGTGCCCGCCAGGTACTGGCACGCGTCGGCGAGGACGCCAGCCTCGGCCTGGTGATCTGCGGCGGCAACGCGACCACCGCCGATGTGGGCGCCTGGGCCGAGCGCCTCGGGCTCCGGTGACTCCGACCGCCTCAGCGCCCCGACGGCGTACGGATGGCCGCGATGTCGAACTGGAGGCGGACCTTTTCGCTGACCATGTTGCCGCCCTGGGCGAGGCGGGCGTTGTACGTCAGGCCCCAATCGGTGCGGTTGATGGTGGTGGTGCCGTCGAAGCCGACGCGCTCGTCGCCGAAGGCGTCCGTGACGAAGCCGATGTAGGTGAGTTCGAGGACGACGGGGCGGGCGACGTCCTTGATGGTCAGGTCGCCGTGCATCCGGTAGACATCGTCGCCCACCAGTTCGACGGCGGTGCTCTTGAAGGTCATCCGCGGGTACTGGGAGGCGTTCAGGAAGTCACGGCCCACCACGTGGGCGTCCCGCTGTTCGACACCCGTGTCGACGCTCGCCGTGGCGAGGACGAGCTCGGCTGAGGAGCGCGACGGGTCGTCGCCGTCGAAGTAGAGGCGGCTCTGGTACTCCGAGAAGGCGCCGCGCACGGTCGTCACCATGGCGTGCCGGACGGAGAACCCGATCCTGCTGTGTGCGGGGTCGACCATCCAACTGCCGGTGAGCGCCGCCATGGAGGGGTCGTGACCGGCCGGGTCGGGCAGTACCGCGGTGCCGGCGGCCCCCGGAGCAGCGGATCCCTCTGCGCGCCGGGATGAGAAGCTGCGACCGAAAATGTTCATGAGGCATGTTGTTACTTGAGCGTAAAGAACACCCGCAAGCCCCCCTCAACGAACCCGCCCACCTTCGCGAACAGGTCTTCACAAGTCCCGTCGGGGCACATACGGAGAGCCCCCGTCCGATTACGGACGGGGGCTCTCACGTGGCTCTCACGTGGCCTTCACGGGGGCTCTTGCGAGGGGCGTTCCTCAGGAACCGACGAACAGCACCAGGAGCAGCCAGACGACCGGTGCCGTCGGCAGCAGGGAGTCGAGCCGGTCCATGATCCCGCCGTGGCCCGGCAGCAGCGTCCCCATGTCCTTGATCCCCAGGTCCCGCTTGATCATGGACTCGCCGAGGTCGCCGAGGGTCGCGCTGGCTGCGACGCAGGCGCCGATGACGAGGCCCTGCCACCACGTGCCGCCGTCCACCAGGAACTGCATGCACAGCACGCCCCCCACCATGGCGAACGACACGGCGCCGACCAGGCCCTCGCGGGTCTTGCCGGGGCTGATCCGCGGCGCGAGCTTGTGCTTGCCGAAGCGCCAGCCGACCGCGTACGCCCCGGTGTCGCTGACGACGGTCAGGATCAGGAACGTGAGTACCCGCCACTCCCCGCCGTCCGCGGCGAGCATCATCGCCACGAAGGTCGCGAGGAACGGCACGTAGAAGGCCGCGAAGACGCCCGCCGTGACGTCCTTGAGGTAGCCCTCGGGAGGCTCCGTCATGCGCCATACGAGGACGGCGAGCGCGGTCAGCGCCATCGCCACCCAGGCGCCCTCGGCGCCCCGTACGTACCCGGCCACCACCATGGCCGCGCCGCCGACGGCGAGCGGCACGAGCGGCGCCCTGATGCCCTTGCGCTCCTCGAGCCGCGAGGTCAGTTCCCACAGGCCGACGACGACGGCGACAGCTATCACGCCGACGAACACGGCCTTGACGATGAAGAGCGAAGCGATGATCACCGCGCCGAGCCCGACGCCGACGCCTATGGCCGCCCCGAGGTCCCGGCCCGCACTCTTCTTCTTGGGCGGTCCGGGCTGCGAGGACCCCGAGGGCTCCGCGGACGGGGCGGGCTCCGCGGGTCCCGAGTGCCGCCCGGCCGACTCCGGCCGGCCCGGCGCCTCGTCGCGGAACAAGGGACCACTCAGCCGAGCGGCCCCCCGGTCGTCCTGGTCGTCGCCCCTTCCGTCACCAGAAGGCGTATCAGGCATATCGGGCACGATGGGCATGGGCCGAGTCTCATCGACCGCGTGCCGTTCGTACGCGGGACCCGCCGGAGCGCGCCCGTGGTCGTACGACGGTCCTTGGTTGTACGACGGCCCTTGGCCGTACGCCGGCACCTGCCCGTACGCGGGCCCCTGACCAGGGGCGGACCCTTGGCCGTCGGTCGGGCCACGGTGTCCGGGCCCGGTCGGCGCACCCCAGGAAGAGTCGTTCACGGATTCCTCGAACCTCGATCTTCCGCGCTCGCTCAGACTTCGAGCAGCTCGGCTTCCTTGTGCTTGAGCAGCTCGTCGACCTGGGCCACGTACTTCGTGGTGGTGTCGTCCAGTTCCTTCTCGCCGCGACGGCCCTCGTCCTCGCCGATGTCGCCGTCCTTGATCGCCTTGTCGATCGTGTCCTTGGCCTTGCGGCGCACGGAGCGGATGGAGACCTTGGCGTCCTCGGCCTTGGCCTTGGCGACCTTGATGTACTCCTTGCGGCGCTCCTCGGTCAGCTCGGGGAACGTCACACGAATGATGCTGCCGTCGTTGCTCGGGTTGACGCCGAGGTCGGAGTCGCGGATCGCCTGCTCGATGTTGCGCAGCGCGCTCTTGTCGAACGGGGTCACCACGGCCATCCGCGGCTCGGGCACCGAGAAGGAGGCCAGCTGATTGATCGGCGTAAGGGCGCCGTAGTAGTCGGCCACGATCTTGTTGAACATCGCCGGGTGCGCACGGCCTGTGCGGATCGCGGCGAAGTCCTCCTTGGCGACGACGACGGCCTTCTCCATCTTCTCCTCGGCCTCGAGGAGGGTCTCTTCGATCACCACTTGCTCCTGCGTGTCTTGAGTGAGGCCCGGCCGGCACGGGGGCGCGGTCGGCTGCGTCGCGTGTCTTTCCTGCACGGTGTCCGACCGGCAGGACATTGTCCATCCCTCAGGGAACCTCCGAGGACACGGGGTTCCCAGGGGGACGGGAGGGTGTCAGGCGCGGGTGCCCTGCTCGCCCACAAGGGTCCCGATCTTCTCACCCTTGACCGCGCGGGCGATATTGCCCGACGTGATGAGCTCGAAGACGAGGATCGGCAGCTTGTTGTCGCGGCACAGGGTGATCGCGGTCATGTCGGCGACCTTCAGGTCGCGGGTGATGACCTCGCCATAGCTGAGCCCGTCGAACTTCACGGCCTCGGGGTTGGTCTTCGGGTCCGAGTCGTAGACGCCGTCGACACCGTTCTTACCCATGAGCAGCGCCTGGGCGTCGATCTCCAGGGCGCGCTGCGCGGCGGTGGTGTCGGTGGAGAAGTACGGCATGCCCATGCCGGCGCCGAAGATGACGACGCGGCCCTTCTCCAGGTGACGCACGGCGCGCAGCGGGATGTACGGCTCGGCGACCTGACCCATCGTGATGGCGGTCTGCACGCGGCAGTCGATGCCCTCCTTCTCCAGGAAGTCCTGGAGGGCCAGGCAGTTCATGACCGTGCCGAGCATGCCCATGTAGTCGCTGCGGGCGCGGTCCATGCCGCGCTGCTGCAGCTCGGCGCCGCGGAAGAAGTTGCCGCCGCCGATGACGACGGCGAGCTGCCAGCCCTCGCGTACGACGGCCGCGATCTCACGGGCAATGGCGTGCACCACGTCGGGGTCGACGCCCAGACCCCCGCCCCCGGCGAACGCCTCGCCGGAAAGCTTCAGCAGAAAGCGCCCCGCGCCTTTGCCTTCGTCGCTCTTGTCACCGTTGTCGGCCTGGGTGGTGGTCATGGGATTCTCGCCTCTTTTGCTTGGCACACATACGAAGAAGGCCATTGCCGGTGGGGTGGTTCGCATCCCATGCGCGGCAATGGCCTCCTCGTCACAACTGCGGTCGTCCGGCGCGTTCCCGAACGACTGCTGTCGACCCTAGCGGGGTCTCGCGTCTGGCGCGGTACGGACTCAGATGCCGACCTTGATGCGCGAGAAGCGCTTCAGGGTGACACCGGCCTCCTGGAGGACCTTCTCGACGGACTTCTTGTTGTCGAGGGCGTACGGCTGACCGAGCAGCGTGGCCTCCTTGAAGAAGCCGTTGACGCGACCCTCGACGATCTTCGGAAGCGCGGCCTCCGGCTTGCCCTCGGCGCGCGTGGTCTCCTCGGCGACGCGGCGCTCGGACTCGACGATCTCGGCCGGGACGTCCTCACGGGTGAGGTACTTCGGCGCGAAGGCGGCGATGTGCTGCGCGATGCCCTTGGCCAGCTCGGCGTCGGCCTTGTCCAGCTCGACCAGAACACCGATCTGCGGGGGCAGATCGGGCATGGTGCGGTGCATGTAGGCGGAGACGTACGCGCCCGAGAACTGCGCGAAGCGGTCCAGGACGATCTTCTCGCCGAGGTTGGCGTTGGCCTCGTCGACGAAGGCCTGGACGGTCTTGCCGGCCTCGATCTCGGACGCGAGGAGCGCCTCGAGGTCGGCCGGGGACGTCTTGGCGACGTGGGCGACCAGCTGGTCGGCGACGGCCTGGAACTTCGGGCTCTTGGCGACGAAGTCCGTCTCGCACTTCAGCTCGACGAGGACACCGGAGGTGTTGTCGTCGGCGATGAGGGAGACGACCGCGCCGTTCTCGGCGGAACGGCCCTCGCGCTTGGCGACGCCCTTCTGGCCCTTGATGCGCAGGGCCTCGACGGCCTTGTCGACGCTGCCGTCGGCCTCGTCGAGCGCCTTCTTGCAGTCCATCATGCCGGCGCCCGTGAGCTCGCGGAGCTTCTTGACGTCAGCGGCGGTGTAGTTCGCCATGATCCTGGTTTTCTCTCTACGAAGTCTGAAGCAGTGTGAGAACGAAGGTGACGGTCACGGGTGAAGGCGGGGGTCGTAGTCGACCCCCGCCGTCACCTCATGCAACCGAATCCCGTACGGGTCAGGCCTGCTCGGCGTCCGCGGCCGGGGCCTCGGCGGGGGCGGCAGCCTCGGCGGCCGGAGCCTCCGGAGCCTTCTCCTCGGCCTTGTCGGCGTCCTCGGCGGGCTTGGCCTCGGCCTTGTCGTCGGCCTTCTTCTCGCCCTCGAGCAGGTCGCGCTCCCACTCGGCGAGGGGCTCGCCGGCGGCCTTCTCGCCCGGCTTCTGGTCGCCCGTGGCCACGCCGGAGCGGGCGATGAGGCCCTCGGCGACGGCGTCGGCGATCACGCGGGTGAGCAGGGTGACGGAGCGGATCGCGTCGTCGTTGCCCGGGATCTTGTAGTCGACCTCGTCGGGGTCACAGTTCGTGTCGAGGATCGCGACGACCGGGATGTTGAGCTTCCGGGCCTCGCCGACAGCGATGTGCTCCTTCTTGGTGTCCACGATCCAGACGGCGCTGGGAACCTTGGACATCTCGCGGATACCACCGAGGGTCTTCTCCAGCTTGGCCTTCTCGCGCGAGAGCACGAGAAGCTCCTTCTTGGTGAGACCGGACGCGGCGACGTCCTCGAAGTCGATCTGCTCGAGCTCCTTGAGGCGCTGCAGACGCTTGTAGACGGTCGAGAAGTTGGTGAGCATGCCGCCCAGCCAGCGCTGGTTCACGTAGGGCATGCCGACGCGGGTCGCCTGCTCGGCGATCGCTTCCTGCGCCTGCTTCTTCGTACCGACGAACATGACCGTGCCGCCGTGGGCGACGGTCTCCTTGACGAACTCGTAGGCGCGGTCGATGTACGACAGCGACTGGAGAAGGTCGATGATGTAGATGCCGTTGCGCTCCGTGAAGATGAAGCGCTTCATCTTCGGGTTCCAACGACGGGTCTGGTGACCGAAGTGGACGCCGCTTTCCAGCAGCTCCCGCATCGTGACGACGGCCATGGCCGTACTCCTTGTGTTTTCTCGGTTGTTTCCTGACGCCCACTGCGTGTGCCTGCCGCGTACGCTCGCGCTCTTGCGAGGCGGTCGTACGGGACCGATAGGCCACTGACACGAAGCCTGTGAGGCCCGGTGTCGGGGCGTGCGAAGTCGATCCGGTGGGCCGGATCGCCACATGAAGTGTACGGGACCCGCGAGGTACCGGGTGACGCCGCTGTCCACAACCGTTCGGTAGTCCACGTTTCCCGGCCATGATCCCCGCGGAGCCGCTCCGCGGTGGAACCTGAGCGCCATGCGAAAACTACTCACGGTGACGGTCGCACTGCTCGTGCTGCTGGCCTTCCCGTCCTCGGCGCGGGCGGGGGACGCCCGTCTGTGGCCGGTGGGCGAGCGGCCCGCGGTGGTCCGCGCCTGGGCGCCTCCGGCGACGCCCTACGGCCCGGGCCACCGCGGCGTCGACCTGGCGGCCCCCATCGATGCCCCCGTACGCGCGGTGACCGACGGCAAGGTCTTCTTCGCGGGCGAGATCGCGGGCAGAGGCGCGGTGTCCCTGGAGCTCCCGGACACCGGCGACCCGCCGCTGCGCACGACGTACGAACCGGTGACACCGGCGGTCCGCAAGGGCGAGAAGGTCACGGCCGGCGAGGTGGTGGGAACCCTCCAACTCCCCACGGGCCATTGCCCGAGCGCCGCCCCGTCGTGCCTGCACTGGGGCCTGCTTCGGGGCGACACCTACCTGAATCCGCTGACGCTCCTGGACCCGTCACTGATGCGCGGGGGACGGTCGAGGCTGCTGCCGGTGTGGGGGTGGGAGTGGCCGGGCGCGCTCTTCGGCTGAGCCGGGCGGGCGGCCAGGGGCACTCGTCGGCCGAGCCGGCCGCTCAGCCGCGGACGCCGCGTAGCGCCATCCCCACGGCCGCGTCCACGATCACGCCGGGTTCCTCCGCGGCTCCCAGCTCGATCCTGCGCACGGCCGCGTCCACCACACCCTGGACCAGCATCGCGGCGAGCCGGGGCTGCGCATGCCCCATCTGCTCGAGCGCTTCGACGATCATCGCGACGAGCCCGCCGTGCGCGGCCCGGATCTTCTCCCGCGCCCCGGCGTCCAACTCGCTCGCGGAGATGGCGACGACCGCCCGGTGCCGCCGGTCCCCCACCAGCGCCAACTGCTCCCGCACATACGCCTCGACCTTGCCCACGGGCGCCTCGGCCCGCGCCATCCCGGCCTCGACCTCCGCGGCCCACACCGGAAAGTCGACCTCGCACAGCTCCTCGACCACGGCCGCGCGCGACTTGAAGTATTCATAGACGGACGAGCGCGCGAGCCCCGTCCGCTCCGCAAGCGCGGGAAACGTCAGCGCGTCCGTCCCGCCCTCGGACAGCAGGGAGCGCGCCGCGTCCAGAAGGGCGCCGCGCTGCATCGACCGGTGCTCGGCCACAGAGGCCGCTCGAATCCTAGGCACGTCTCCACTTTACGAAGATGCGGCCCGCGACGGGAGCCGGTGGGGCTTCACGGACCCCCGACCGGAGGCAGGCACGCGGCAGGCACGATTCGCCGCACCGCCGGGTCGCGCCCCTCTCAGCGCCCGAAACTCGCCAGCTTCGCCCGCAGCTGCAGCACGGACTTCGTATGGATCTGACTGACCCGGCTCTCCGTGACGCCGAGCACATTGCCGATCTCGGCCAGCGTCAGGCCTTCGTAGTAGTAGAGCGTGACGACGGTCTTCTCGCGCTCCGGCAGCGTATTGATCGCCCGCGCCAGGAAGCGCCGCAGCTCCCGGTCCTCCGCGACCTCCACCGGGTTGTCCGCGGCGTGGTCCTCGAGCGTGTCCAGGACGCTGAGCCGGTCGCTGCCGCCTTCACCGCCGACGTGCAGCAGCTCCTCCAGCGCCACCACGTTCGCCAGCGACAACTGACTGAAAACCGCGTGCAGTTCCTCGAGCGCGACCCCCATCTCCGCGGCCACCTCGCTCTCCGAAGGAGTGCGCCGCAGCTGGGCCTCGAGGGTGGCGTAGGCACGCTCCACGTTGCGCGCCTTCTGCCGCACGGACCGAGGAATCCAGTCGAGCGCGCGCAGTTCGTCGATCATCGCGCCGCGGATCCGGGTGATCGCGTACGTCTCGAACTTGATCTCCCGCTCGATGTCGAACTTCTCGATCGCGTCGATGAGCCCGAAGACCCCGGACGAGACGAAGTCCGCCTGCTCCACATTGGGCGGCAGCCCCACGCTGACCCGGCCCGCCACATATTTCACCAGCGGCGAGTAGTGCAGGATCAGCTGCTCGCGCAGCCGCTCGTCGCCCGTCGCCTTGTACGACCTCCACAGCTCCTCGAGGGAGGAGGGAGCCGGAGGCCGCACGCTGGAGCCGCGCGCGGCGGGGGGTACCGCCGCCCGGTCGGACCCTGAGGTGTGTTGTGGCATGCGCCGCCTTGTGCCGTTCTGCTGCTGCGTACCCAGGAAACCGAGGGTGCTTGACGTACTGGTCGCTGTGATCGCTCTGCCTGTGAAGATGCCGTGTTGCCCGTCTGGTGATGACTGGTACCGAGCTACCCACCTGATTCCGGATGGGAGGGGACGAACTCCGATCCTGGTGAGCGTAGCGTGACTGGAGCGTCGCAGTGTGCGAAGGGTGCGAGATCGTCGTTGCGCAGATACGTTCCCTTTGTCGACTCGCGTGGACGATTCCGCCACCCCGCCCGAGCGGGACAAAGCGCCAACTGCCGGAATTGCCAAGGTCATCGGGGGTCATCCGGACGGCGCAACGCTCCGCGTCAGAACAGCTCCCCTCCGGGAAAGACCGATTCGATCGCCTGGCGTGTCAACTGCCAGCCCTCGCCGTGTCGTTCGACGAACCCCAAAGAGCGCAGTTCGTACAACCTCCCGATCGTCTCGTCCCGACTCGTCCCCGCCCCGCGGCCGGCCTCGGCGACGCTGCACACCCCGCGTGCGGGAAGCGCGGCGAGCACCCTTGCCGCACCCGGTGGCAGCAGATCGCGGGGCAGCACCGGTCCACGGCGCTCGGGCGCGAGCTCACCCATCTCCCCGACCAGCTCCACGACTTCTGCCGCGTCGGTCACCAGCACCGCCTCCTTGCGCAGCAGTTCATGCACTCCCGCGGAGACGCTGCTGGTCACGGGCCCCGGAACGCCCATCGCGTGCCGCCCGAGGCGCTGCGCCCAACGGACCGTGCCGAGCGCTCCGCTGCGATAGGCCGCCTCCACCACGACGGTGCCTCTGGTGAGCGCGGCGATCACCCGGTTCCGGAGGATGAACCGGCTGGGCGTCGGATGGTCCCCGGGCGGCAACTCCCCGATCACGAGTCCCTGTTCCGCGACCCGGTCGATCAACTGGGCGTGCCCCCGCGGATAGATCCGGTCGATGCCGCAGGCGAGCACGGCCACCGTCGCCCCGGTCGCCCCGAGCGCCCCACGGTGCGCGGCGGCGTCGACCCCGTAGGCCCCGCCCGAGACCACGACCCAGCCCCGCTCGGCGAGCCCGGCCCCGAGGCTCGCGCCCATCCGCACCCCGTAGTCCGTGCAGGCCCGCGCGCCCACCACGGCCACCGAACGCAGCGCCCACATCCGCAGGCTCGGCCCGCCCCGCACCCAGAGCCCGATCGGCCGCCCGTCCCCCAGGTCGTCCAACTGCCCCGGCCACTCGGCGTCTCCCGGACACACGAACCGCGCCCCGGCCGCCGCCGCCCGCGTCAGATCCCGCTCGGCAGGCGGCGCGTCCGCGGCCCGCGCGACAAGCCCCGCCCAGCGCCCTGACCGCACCCGGGGCAAGGGCTCACCCGTTTCTCCCGCCTCGATGCGCCGCACCGTCTCCACGGCCCCGAACTCCCGCAACCACTGCCCGGCCAGCTCCCAGCCCGGCTCCACGATCCGCGTCAGCCGCACCCGCGCAAGCCGCACGTCGTCGCCCGCTTCCACCCCCATCACGCCCCGCCCTCCCTCAACACCGCCACCCGGGCCCGGGCCGGCGCTCCGGACACGCCAGACCCGCCCCCTGTCACGCCCCCGCCCCAATCGTCATCGGCACCCCGCGCGAGATTCCGGTCCGCAGTTGGAGTGCGAGGGCCACGTCCTGGGCGAACGGGCGGCCCCGTCCTGCGAGGTCGGCCACGGTCCAGGCCACCCGCAGCACCCGGTCGAGGCCGCGCGCGGTGAGGAAGCCGCGCTCCAGGTCGAGCTCCGCCTCGTCGAGGGCGCCGGGGGCGGCGGGCCAGCGGGTGCGCAGGGCGTGGCCCGGCACCTCGCTGTTGGTCCGCCACGGGGTGTCCGCGAACCGGGCCGCCGCCCGCTCCCTGGACTCCCGCACCCGGTCCGCGACGACCTTGGTGCTCTCGCCCCGCGGCCCGTACCCCGCCAGCTCGTTGCGCGTGACGGCGTCCACCTCCACGCGGAGGTCGACCCGGTCGAGCAGCGGCCCCGAGAGCCTGGCCTGGTAGCGGCGGACCGTGGCCGGCGGGCAGTCGCACTCGCCGCCCAGCGCCCGGTACTGCCCGCAGGGGCAGGGGTTCGCGGCGAGCGCCATCAGGAACCGCGCGGGCAGTCGCACCACCCCGGCGCTGCGCGCGATCACCACGTGCCCCGCCTCGAGCGGCTGGCGCAGGGCATCGAGCGCCTTGCCGCTGAACTCGGGGGCCTCGTCGAGAAACAGGACGCCCCGGTGCGACAGCGACACCGCGCCAGGCCTGGCCATCCCCGGCCCGCCCCCGACGAGGGACTGCATGGTCGCCGAGTGGTGCGGGGCGCAGTACGGCGCGGTGTCGATCATCGACTTGCCCGGCGGCAGCATTCCCGCGACCGAGTGGATCGCCGTGACCTCCAGGGCCTCCTCACGGGTGAGGGGCGGCAGGATGGCGGGCAGCCGCTCGGCGAGCATCGTCTTGCCCGCGCCCGGCGGCCCGGACAGCATCACGTGATGTCCGCCCGCCGCCGCGACCTCGATCGCCGTACGGGCGGACAGCTGCCCGACGACCTCCGAGAGGTCGAGTCCCTGCCCGTCGTGCGCGGAGCCGCCGAGGCCCGTGCCGACACCGCTGCCGGGCATGCTCAGGCCGGCGAGCATTGGATCGGGCCGCCCCGGCTCGTCCGCCTCCTCCTGCGGCACCGGTTCGTCCGTGAGCACGGCGATGAGCTGGCGCAGGCTGCGCACGCCGAGGACCGATACGCCCGGCACGAGGGCCGCCTCGCCCGCCGTGCACTCGGGGACCACCACCTGCTCGTATCCGGCGTCGGCCGCCGCGAGCACGGCCGGGAGCACGCCCCGCACCGGCCGCACCCGACCGTCGAGGCCCAGCTCCCCGATCATCACGATGTCGGCGAGGACCTTCGGGTCGATCCGCTCGGCGGCGCCGAGCACGGCACAGGCGACGGCCAGATCGAAGCCCGAACCACCCTTGGGTACGGACGCCGGGCTCAGCCCCACCGTGAGCTTCTTCTGCGGCCAGTCGCCCCCGGAATTGACCACCGCCGCCCTGACCCGGTCGCGGCTCTCCGAGAGGCTCTTGTCCGGCAGCCCCACCAGCGTGAACGCGGCGATGCCCGGCTCCAGGTCCGCCTGCACCTCGACGACGACGCCCTCGACTCCCACGAGGGCCACGGAACACGTACGCGCGAAGCCCATCAGAACACCCCTCGCGCATGCTCGACGCAGGGCGCTCCGCGCTCAGGCAGCAGCACGCCGATGAGATCGATGCGGACGCCGCCGGGCGGCGCTCCCCCGTGCTCCTGCACCCAGCGCTCGGCGAGATCGCGCAGCCGCGCCGCCTTGACCGGTGTGATCGCGGCCATCGGATGCTCGAAGGCCCCGGCCTCTCCACCCTGTCCGCTGCGGGTCTTGACCTCGCACACGACGATCGCGTCGCCGTCCCGCGCCACGATGTCGATCTCGCCGGACCTGCCCGCGCGCCAATTGCGCGCGAGCACCGTCATCCCGGCTTCGGTCAGCCGCCTCGCGGCCAGATCCTCGCCGTACTTCCCCAGTGCTCCCCGTGCGTTCACGTCGGCACCACCTCCGGCACCCACGCTGACGCCCGGGCAACAAAGAAGTGGATCTTGGTGAACTACTTACGGGTTGTGGAAAACTCCGTCACCCATCGCGAGCCACCCGTCGCCCGCCGTACACCCAGCGCCCCACAGGCCGGATCAGCTGCCCGGAAGCTCCAGATCGGTCTTGTTCAGCTCCTCGATGTTCACGTCCTTGAACGTAAGCACCCGGACCTGCTTCACGAAACGAGCGGGCCTGTACATGTCCCAGACCCAGGCATCCGCCATGGACACCTCGAAAAACACCTCGCCCTGGACCGAGTGCACCTGCATCTCGTAGTCGTTGGTGAGGTAGAAGCGC
The DNA here is from genome assembly GCF_054871485.1 of Streptomyces sp. UC4497. NCBI lineage: Bacteria > Bacillati > Actinomycetota > Actinomycetes > Kitasatosporales > Streptomycetaceae > Streptomyces > Streptomyces sp. UC4497. The sequence continues at coordinate 23,312 of NZ_JBTYHB010000027.1, forward strand.
CGTTCGGTCTCGATCACGTATTTGAACAGACCGACGACGTCGCGGTACTCCCGGTAGAGCTTCAGCTCCATCTCGGTCTCGTACTTCTCGAGGTCCTCGGCGCTCATGGCATGTTCCCCTTCAGCCGTGCGTCCCCCTATTGTGCGCCAGCCTCGTGCGCCTCTAGACGATTTCCGTGTCGAGGATCTCGGGCCGGCTCGGGGGACCTTCGTCGAGCAGCCGCTTCAGCAGCCCGGCGAGTCTGGTCGGATACACCGTCTCATGCGCCTCGGCCAGTTCCCGGCACGTCCACCAGCGTGCTCCCGCGACACTGCGGCGCTCCAGGTCGGTCAGGCCCGTCCCCTTGAGCTCTCCAATCTCCGCCGAGGCAGTCCTCGTACGGGCCAGGAAGTACCACTCGTCCTGATCCCAGCGCCGCCCGTCGAAGGGGAAGGAGCAGATCCGCTGCCACAGCACAGGCCCCAGTTCGACGTCGGTGATGCCGGTCTCCTCTGCCAGTTCCCGCAGGGCGGCCTCTTCACGCGTCTCGTCGCCCTCCAGGCCGCCGCCCGGCGTGAACCACCAGTCGTCCGCCGTGTCGCCCGGCTCGTGCCCGTGCAGGAGCAGGATCCGCTCCTCCGGGTCGAGCAGCACGACGCGGGCGACCCTGCGCAGTTCGCGGCCGGGTTCAGACACGGGCCGGCTCCGGGGACACGCCGCGCGAGCGCCGCGAGCGCTTCGCGATCGGCCCGTACGCCGCTCCGCCGAGCACCAGCACCGCACCCGCCACGATGGCCGCCAGGACCGTCTTCACCGGCCCCGGCTGCGAGAGGCCGCCCGGGAGCGCCTCGAACCCGGTGGGCTTCTGCAGCGACGCCATGGGCCACGCCAAGGCGTCCACGCGGCCCTGCACGGCGCCGCGCTCCACCGAGCCGTTCTCGCTGTCGCCGATGTGCGCGCTGGAGTCCAGGGAGTCGGCGCGGTGGTCACCGAGCAGGAAGAGCCGGCCCTGCGGGACGGTCGTGGTCTTGATGCCGGTGAGCGAGGCGCTCTCGCCCTTGGGGAGGTACGGCTCGTCGATCTGCTTGCCGTTCACGGTCAGCTTCTTCTCCGTGCAGCAGGCGATCTTGTCACCGCCGACACCGACCACGCGCTTGACCATCGGAACGTTTCCCCAGGACGCCTCCTGGAAGACGACGACGTCGCCACGCTTGACCTCGCTGCCGTCGATCCGCTCCGCGAGCACCCGGTCACCCGCCTTGATCGTCGGGTCCATGGAGTCGGTGGGCACGGTGTACGGCTGGTACAGGATGGCGCCCCAGACGAACCCACCCAGGAACAACACACAGCCGAGGGCCACGGCTATGCCGGACAGCGCGCTGCCGACCTTGCCGTGACCCTCATTCGTACGACGCGTCCTGCTCATCCCAGTTGCTCCCGCGGTTCGGAGAAGTCGATCTCGTCGAACCAGCCCCGGAACGGTGCGGACCACGGAAGATCGGCGATCTGGGACGGCACCCTACCGGGAGCCACCAGCCGCAGAAACCCTGGTGTTCCCCTCGGTAACGCGCTGATTGATCTTGCGCCTGCGCCACAGCACCAGCGGTGCCGCGCCCACGAGTCCGAGCGCGCCCGGAGCGACGTTCGCCACGGCGTTGAGGCCCGACTGGTCGAAGGTGTCCGGCACCGGCAGCGTCGACCAGTGCGTGGGCGGCCAGGCTACGACGATGGCGCGGCCCACGACGTTGTCCACGGGGACGAAGCCGCTGTTCTTGTCGTTCTGGTGGTAGCGCGAGTCCATTGAGTCCTGGCGGTGGTCACCCATGACCCAAACTTTGCCCTCGGGAACCTTCACCTTGAACGTTCCACCGGCGTTGTCGTCGGTGCACGGGGTGTTGCCCGGGTACACGTAGGGCTCGTTCAGCGCCTTGCCGTTGATCTTGAGCGGGCCCGTGCCGTTGCACTCGACGGTGTCGCCGCCGACGCCGACGACACGCTTGATGAGGTCCTTCTCGTTGGCGGACGGCATCAGGCCGATCCAACTGAGCACCGTCTGCACCGCGTTCGGCTCCGGCGTCGGCTCGCCCTCCAGCCAGCTGGCCGGGTCGTGGAAGACGATGACCTCGCCACGCTCCGGCTCCGAACCGAACCACGGGGTGAGCTTGTCGACCAGGACGCGGTCGCCGATCTGCAGCGTGTTCTCCATCGACGCCGAAGGGATCGAGAACGCCTGGACCAGGAACGTCTTGATCACAAGCGCGAGGACGAGCGCGATACCGATGAGGAGCGGGAGCTCCTTCCAGAAGGAGCGCGGCTTCTTGGATCCGCCCTTCGATCCGCCGCTCGACTGCGCCTCGCTCACGGGGGCGGCCGTCGAGCCGTCACCCGCCTCGGGCGCCCGGCCCTCGGGACCCGGACCCGCCGCGTCGTCGGATCGCCCGGGCTCCTCTTCGGGACCATGCCCTGACCGTGCGCCGACCGCCAAGTCCCCCACATCCACTCCTCACTCCGTGCCGCTGCCTGACCCGTATCCGATGCAGGCCCACCACTCCCATAACGAGCGGGAGTTCCGCAGGGGTCGGGAGGGGGATAAATCCGTCCGAATCCGAAGCGTTCGAGCCCGGTCCGGCACCGTACGTGGTGGCCACCCTATGCGACGTTTCTGAGGCGGCGGTCGACCCGTCTCCTTGCGCGTCGGCCACGGCGGCGAAGGTCGGTGGCTGTGACAACGAGGCCCAGTGACCGATCGGCCACCCGATGAACCGGGCCCGCCCCACGACGGACTCCTCGGACACGGTCCCGTTGAAGGCCTCGGTGAGGTGATAGCGGGAATCCGCGGAGTTGGCGCGATGGTCACCCATCACGAACAGGCGCCCCTTGGGCACCTTCACCGAGAAGTCGAACTTCGAGGGGGCGTTGCCGGGATGGATGTACGCACGCTCTTCGAGCGGTGTCCCGTTCACCGTGACGCGGCCCTTTGTGTCGCAGCACTTCACGGTGTCGCCGCCGACGCCGACGACCCGCTTGATGAGGTCGCGTTCATTGTCGGACGGCAGCAGCCCGATCCAGGTCAGACCTTCCTTGACCTGCTTCACGCCGACCGGGGCTTCCTTCTTCTGACCGGCCTCCTGCTCGAGCCACTTCCCCGGGTCGTTGAAGACAACGACGTCGCCGCGCTGCACCTGCGCGCCGAACCAGGGGGTGAGCTTGTCGACCAGGACCCGGTCGCCGATCCTGATCGTCTGTTCCATGGAGCCCGACGGGATGACGAAGGCCTGCACGAGGAACGTCTTCAGGACGAGGGCGATGGCCAGGGCCACGCCTATGAGGAGGGGTATCTCCTTGAGTATGGAGCGCCTTCGGCGGCGCTTCACCTTGCGGGCGAGCTTGCGCCGCTCGGCCCTCCCCTGGTGCTCGGGGCCGCTGGTGGGCCGACTGCCGGTGGGCAGCCGCTCGTCGCCGCGGTGGCTGCCCGTCTTGCCGCGCCTACCCATGGGCGCCACCGGGTGCGGGTACGCGCGCGTAGACGTCCGTACGGGACAGGGAGTGCCAGTGTCCGGTCGGCCACGCGATCCACTCGGCCCTGCCGATCACCTGGTCCACGGGGACGAACCCGCCGCCAGGTGCGCCCAAGTAGTCGCGGGAGTCACGGGAGTCGCTGCGATGGTCGCCGAGCAGAAAGAGGCTGCCTTCGGGGACCACGATGTCGAACGGCACCTTCGAAGGCGCGTCCGCGGCGTGCAGCACGGAGCGCTCGTCCACGGACTTCCCGTTCACCTCGATCCTCCCCTTGGTGTCGCAGCAGACCACCCGGTCTCCCCCCGTGCCCACGACGCGCTTGATGTAGTCGCCCTCGCCGAAGTACCCGCTGCCGTCGAAGACGACCACGTCACCACGGGTCGGCTCGGCACCGAAACGGTACGCCAACTTATTTACGAGAACGCGGTCCCCGACCCTCAATGTGCTCTCCATGGAGCTGCTGGGGATCTGGAACGGCTGCATCACAAAGACGCTGACGGCCAGCAGGCATGCCAGGCACAGCAGCAGGGCCAGGGTGATGCGGCCGCCCGGCAGCCAGGCGGCCACCCCAGACAGCAAAGAGGAGCGCGACCGGTCCTCCTCGCCCTGTGAGGTGTTCTCATGGGGCTCGGAGGAGCGGTCGCGCTCCTCGTGCTGTGCTTCGGTGTCCATCGAGGCCAGATGCTATCCGGCCGCCCTGTGGACGCCGCAGGCGAGATGCGCCGGCGCCCTCCCGGGGCGCCGAGCGGCTCAGTTCTCGCGCTTCTCCTTGATCTTCGCGGCCTTGCCGCGCAGGTCACGGAGGTAGTACAGCTTGGCGCGGCGGACGTCACCCTTGGTGACGAGCTCGATCTTCTCGACGATCGGGGTGTGCACCGGGAAGGTGCGCTCGACGCCGACGGAGAAGGAGACCTTGCGGACCGTGAAGGTCTCGCGGACGCCGGCGCCCTGGCGGCGGATGACTACGCCCTTGAACTGCTGCACACGGGAGCGGTTGCCCTCGATGACGCGGACGTGGACGTTGACGGTGTCGCCGGGGCGGAACGCCGGGACGTCGTCGCGCAGCGACGCGGAGTCGACGGAGTCGAGCAGGTGAGACATGATCGTCTGCTTTCTTCGCCGATGCCACAGGTCATCGGCGGGAGGTATGCGATGAGTTTCGGTAGCTGTTCGCGTCGGGCCTCGCGTCGTTCCCCCTGTGGCAGGGGCGCGGGCTGGACGTACAGCAGCGGCCTATTCTTCCACGATCCCCGGCGTCGGCCCAAATCGTCCGTCGGGACGCGGGCCCCAGCCCAGGATCGAGAGCATTTCGCGGTCCTTCTTGTCGAAGGCCTTGGGGTCGGTGCGCTCGATCAGATCGGGCCGGTTGCGCGTGGTGCGGCGCAGCGCCTCGTCGCGGCGCCACCGCGCGATCTTGCTGTGGTGGCCGCTGAGCAGCACGTCGGGGATGTCCCGGCCGCGCCACTCGGGGGGCTTGGTGTAGACGGGCCCCTCCAGGAGGTTGGCCATCGCGCCGGGCGCGAAGGAGTCGTCCTCGTGCGACGCGGCGTTACCGAGGACGCCGGGCAGCAGTCGCGCCACGGCCTCCGTGATCACGAGCACGGCGGCCTCTCCGCCCGCGAGGACGTAGTCGCCGATGGAGACCTCGTAGACCGGCATACGGGTCGCGTACTCGTCGATGACGCGGCGGTCGATGCCCTCGTAGCGCGCGGGCGTGAAGACCAGCCAGGGGCGCTCGGAGAGCTCCACGGCGAGTTCCTGGGTGAAGGGGCGCCCGGAGGGCGTGGGGACGACCAGGACGGGCCCCTGGGCGCCGCTCTCGTACCCTTCGGCGAGCACGTCGTCGAGGCAGTCGCCCCACGGCTCGGTCTTCATGACCATGCCGGGGCCGCCGCCGTAGGGGGTGTCGTCGACCGTGTTGTGCCGGTCGTGGGTCCACTGCCGCAAGTCGTGCGCATGGACGTCGAGTTGACCACGCGCGCGTGCCTTGCCGACGAGGGAGACGTTCAGCGGCTCCAGGTACTCGGGGAAGATCGTGACGACGTCGAGCCTCATGCGGACTCGTCCCCCTCTTCGCGCGAGGACACGATCTCGGCGCGGTCGTCGATCAGGCCGGGCGGCGGGTCGATGACGGCCTTCTGCTCCTCGAGGTCGATCTCGGTGACGATCTCCTCGACGAACGGGATCATGACCTCGCTGCCGTCGGGCCGCTCCACGATGAACAGGTCCTGCGAGGGCAGGTGCGAGATCTCCGTGATCCGGCCGACCTCGGTGCCGTCGGCCGTGACGACGTCGAGGTCCATGAGCTGGTGGTCGTAGAACTCGTCCTCGTCCTCGGGCAGTTCCTCGGGGTCCACCTCGGCGATCAGCAGGGTGTTGCGCAGCGCCTCGGCGGCGGTGCGGTCCCGTACGCCCTCGAAGCGCAGCAGCAGCCGGCCGCTGTGGACCCGGCCGGTCTCGATGGTGAGCGGCCCCGTGGAGGCCGGGTCGGTGGCGAGTCGCGCGCCGGGGCCGAGCCGCAGCTCGGGCTCGTCGGTGCGCACCTCGATGGTGACCTCGCCCTTGATGCCGTGGGCGCGACCGATGCGCCCGACTACCAACTGCACGTCGGAAACTCTCCTGTCAGGCCGCCACAGGCGGCTCAAACGAATCGGGCCGGGGACGGCTCGTAAGCCCTCCCCGGCCCGAGCCGGTGTTCAACTTTTCTCAGCGAACCTGGTCGACGTCGACGAGGTCGACGCGGACACCACGGCCGCCGATGGCACCCACGACAGTACGCAGAGCGCGCGCGGTGCGGCCGTTGCGGCCGATCACCTTGCCGAGGTCGTCGGGGTGGACCCGGACCTCGAGAACGCGGCCCCGGCGCAGGTTGCGCGAGGCGACCTGCACGTCGTCGGGGTTGTCGACGATGCCCTTCACGAGGTGCTCAAGAGCCTCCTCGAGCATGCTCAGGCCTCGGTCGACTCGGACGGGGCCTCGGCCTCGTCCTTCTTCTCAGCCTTCTTCTTCTGGGTGATGGCCTCACCCTTGGGCTCGTCCTCGGTGGCCAGCGCCTCGAAGGAGGGGCGGGCGGCCTTCGGCTCGGCAACCTTCATCGGCGCCGGGGCCGGCAGACCCTTGAACTTCTGCCAGTCACCGGTGACCTTGAGGATGGCCGCGACCGGCTCGGTCGGCTGCGCGCCGACACCCAGCCAGTACTGGACACGCTCAGAGTCGACCTCGATGCGCGACGGGTTCTGCACCGGGTGGTACAGGCCGATCTCCTCGATCGCACGGCCGTCACGGCGGGTGCGGGAGTCGGCGACGATGATGCGGTAGTGAGGCGAACGGATCTTGCCCAGACGCTTCAGCTTGATCTTGACTGCCACGGAAGTGGTGTCTCCTGGTCTTGACGTGGGTGGGCACGGCGAGATTGCCGCGTGGGGTTGCGGTACCCGAGTGCCCGATGGACGCGTCAGCCGGAGGAGAGAGGGGTCCTGTGCGACTGTCGAGTACAGCTTGCCATTGTGCCACAGGTCTACGGAGCGGCCGAATCCCCCTCGGCCGCTCCACCGAGCCCCACCAGGAGCAGAGCGCTCAGCCCGCCGCGACGCCGACGATCTCCGGGATGCGGAACGGCTTTCCGCAGCCGCCGCACATGATCGGGGCCTGCGCGAGCACCGACGGCACGACACGGACATTGCGCCCGCAGTCGCAGACCGCCTTGACGCGGACGCCGCCCCCGGAGGAGCCGTGCCGCGCGGCCGGGCCGCGGAAGCTTCGCTTGGTGTCCGCGGCTGTTGCCACGGTGTGCGCCTTCAGGGCGCGCTGGATCCGCTCGATCGTCTGGCGGTAGCGCTGCTTCGCCTCCGGGTTGAGCGTGACCAGCGAGAAGCCACTGCTGGGGTGCGGCTCCTCGGGGTGGTCGAGGCCCAACTCCTCGGCGATGGCCAGGAATCTGCGGTTGTGATAGCGGCCGGCGCGCGATGTGTCGCGGATTCCGCGCGCGGCTGCGATGCCGTGGACTGCCTCGTGGAGGAGTCGCTCGAAGGAGAGCTCGCGTCCACAGGCGGACGACGACTCGCCGATCAGGGATTCGGGCGCGGCAAGATCCGGCAGCTCGGGGTGGTGCCGCTGAATGTCGGCCCACGCCCCTGCCAGCTCTGCGGCGAGAACAGGTGGTGTCGTGCTCACGTCGTGACAACGAGCCGGGGTGCCTCCGTGTTCCTATTCCGGGGCATCCCAAATAATTTGCACGTACCAGTCAGTTCCCACTGATGCGTCCCGAGGAGGGCGGGTGCGCAAATGTACGGAGAAGGCGCACAGCTCACACCAAGGTGGTGCGTAGTGGCATGTACGCCTTCGCACGCGCCCTCTGGCTACGCGCGCCTAGTACGCGCGTGCCACGACCGCGACGTTACCGGCCGCGTCATCGGCGTCCGGCACTGCCCCTTCGGGGGTGAGCAGACACCGTACGGAGACGCCGTGGCCTGCGAGCTCGTTCTCGCCCGCCTCCCCGAGGGTGGCCCACGGGATGCGCGCCCAGCCGCCCGCGGAGGTCGCCTCCAGGGCCTCGGCCACCGTGGTCACGTCGGTCGTCCGCAGCTGCCGCCGTTCCCGTGACTGCGCGAGCAGCAGCGCCTGGTCCTCCTCCAGGATCTTCGGCAGCACCGCGACCAGTGCCTCCAGGGCGACCGGGGTCTTGCCGCCGGGGATGCGCCGGGCGAGCATCGCGGTGCCGTTCTCCAGGTCCCGGGGCCCGACCTCGACGCGTACGGGCACGCCCTTCAGCTCCCAGTCGACGGCGCGGCGTCCGAAGGGGATGTCGGTGCGGTCGTCCACATGGACACGGATGCCCGCCTTCTTAAGTACGTCGCCGATTTCGCGCACCTTGTGGAGCACCGCCTCGTCGTCCTTGATGGCGAGCACGACAACCTGGGTGGCCGCGAGGCGGGGCGGGACGCGCAGCCCGTTGTCGTCGCCGTGCATCATCACCAGCGCGCCGATCATGCGGGTCGTCGAGCCCCAGGAGGTCTGCCAGACGAGCTCCTCCGCGCCGTCCTTGGACAGGTAGCGCGTGTTGAAGGCCTTGGCGAAGTTCTGGCCGAGTTCGTGGCTCGTGCCCATCTGGAGGGCCTTGCCGTCGCCCATCATCCCTTCGAGGGTGAGGGTGTTGATGGCCCCGGCGAAGCGCTCCTTGGGGGTCTTGCGGCCCAGGAGGACGTCCATCGCGAGGACGTTCTCCATGAAGTCCGCGTAGACGTGCCGGTGGATGCGCGCCGCGAAGTCGCGCGCCTCTTCGTAGGTCGCGTGCGCCGTGTGTCCCTCCTGCCAGAGGAATTCCGTCGTACGCAGGAAGAGGCGGGGCCGCAGCTCCCAGCGGACCACGTTCGCCCACTGGTTGATGAGCAGCGGAAGGTCCCGGTAGCTCTGCACCCACTTGGCGAAGGAGGCGTTGATGATCATCTCTGAGGTGGGGCGGACGACGGCGGGCTCCTCCAGCTCCTTGCCGCCGCCGTGCGTGACCACGGCCAGCTCGGGCGCGAAGCCCTCGACGTGGTCGGCCTCCTTGGTGAGGTACGACTGCGGGATCAGGAGCGGGAAGTACGCGTTCTGCGCACCCGTCTCCTTGATGCGGTCGTCCATCTCGCGCTGCATCCGCTCCCACAGGCCGTAGCCGTACGGTCGGATGACCATGGTGCCGCGCACCGGACCGTTGTCGGCCAGTTCGGCCTTGCTGATCAGATCCTGGTACCAGCGCGGAAAGTCTTCCGCCCGGGGCGTGAGAACGCGGGGTTTGGCCATGGCGCGGATGCTACGGCGCGGGCAGTGGAGCACTCGAATCCTTTTCGCCCGGATGCCCGCGTGCACCCGTCATATGACCGCCCGGGGGCGCACGACGGTGCACACGCGCATTGTCGCCGCGCCTGCCAAACAACCCCTAGACGCGGCGGACGTTGCGGAGTTTTCTGGCATACGGGGGGAGTGCGAGCGGCGCGCGAACGCGGCCGGACGCCATGTGAACGGTCATGCATCACGGCGACAACTCTCGGCATCTCTCGGTGGATTGGGGCACTTTCGATGACACCTACGCTCGTGCGGCGGCACCTCCCTCACACGGCGCCCGCGCCGCAGACGGACTTGTGCGCACGCGCGCGTGACTGGGCGGAGATTCAGGAACGGATGCTGGTGCCGCTCTACGAAGCGGTCTACCAGCGTCTGGAGGTCGGTTCGGGCACCCGGCTCCTCGGGCTTGACTGCGGCTCCGGTCTCGCGCTCCTCATGGCGGCGTCGCGCGGCGCGGCCGTGACCGGCGTCGAACCCTCGGATCCCGAGCTCCTCGCCCTGGCCGAGGAACGGCTGCTGCCCGACGCGTCCCGGCCGCGGGAGACCGCGGACGCCCGGCTCACGACGGCCGACCCCGGCGATCTCGCCGCGAACGATCCCGGCGGAGCCCCGTACGATGTGATCACCGACTTCCATCCGATCGGGTGTGTGGCCGGGGACTCCGAAGGGCTCTCCGCGCGTCTGGAGAGCGTGGCTCCGCTGGCGGGCAGGGGCGCCGCCGTGGTGCTCGTCGGCTGGGGTCCTCCGGAGCGCTGTGCCACGTCGTCCGTCCTACGGGTGGCCACAAAACTCGCCGACCCCCTACGTAGTACGGGGAGTTGGCGCCCGGCGCTCCGTGACGACCTGGAGGAGGTCGCTCAGCGGGCGGGGCTGCGGCCCGACGGCTCGGGCCGGGTGGCGTGCCCCTTCGGGTACGCGGACGCCGAGAGCGCGGTGCGCGGCTTGCTGTCCACGGGCCTGTTCGACGCCGCCGTAGGGGCGACGGATCTGGCGCAGGTCGACAAGGAGGTGTCCGAGGCGCTCCAGACGCATGTGCGCAGCGATGGCACCGTGTGGATGCCCAATGTCTTCAGGTACTTGATAGCCCGCACGCCGTGAGGCGTGCGGGCCGGGTTCCTGCGGGGGCGGTGCCGTTCAGTCCTTGGTGAAGCGCGTGACGCCGGCGATGCGGTACGCGTCGGCCTCCTCCAGCGTCTCGTTCTCCATGAGCGCGGACGCCAGCGCGTCGAGCTTGTCCCGGTTGTCGCGGAGCTTCTGGCACGCCTCCGTGTAGCACTCGTCCACGATGCGGCGCATTTCGCCGTCGATCGTGTCGAGGGTGTCGGGGGCGGCGGCCAGTCCGTACGCCTGCTGGGCGTCGTTCGGGAGGGCGGACAGGCGGCCGACCTTCTCGCTCATGCCCCAGCGGGCGACCATGCCGCGGGCGATGTTGGTGACCTGCTCCAGGTCGTTCTCGGCCCCGGTCGTGATGACTCCGTAGACGACGTGTTCGGCCGCCATTCCGCCGAGGGCGCCGATGATGCGGCCGCGCAGGTACTCCTCCGTGTACGCGTACTTGTCGGAGTCCGGGGTGGAGAGCGTGACGCCGAGGGCGCGGCCGCGCGGCACGATCGTGATCTTGCGGACGGGGTCGGCGCCGGGCTGCAGCATGCCGAGGAGGGCGTGGCCGCTCTCGTGGAAGGCGGTGCGGCGGCGCTCCTCGTCGGGCATCACCAGGGGCCGCTCGGCGCCGAGCTGGACCTTTTCGAGGGCTTCGGAGAGGTCGGACTGGCTGACCTGCTTCTGCTTGCGCTTGACGGCGAGCAGGGCGGCCTCGTTGGCGAGGTTGGAGAGTTCGGCGCCGGTCATGCCCGGGGTCGTACGGGCGACCTGGCCGAGGTCGACGTCGGGGGCGAGCGGGATGTCGCGGGTGTGGATCTTGAGGATGGACTCGCGGCCGCCGCGGTCGGGCGGCGAGACGTTGACGATCCGGTCGAAGCGGCCGGGGCGCGTCAGGGCCGGGTCGAGGACGTCCGCGCGGTTGGTCGCCGCGATGACGATGACGCCCTCGGAGCCGCTGAAGCCGTCCATCTCCGTGAGGATCTGGTTGAGGGTCTGCTCGCGCTCGTCGTGACCGCCCACGCCGCCGCCACCGCCGCGGGCCCGGCCGATGGTGTCGATCTCGTCGATGAAGATGATCGACGGGGCGACCTTGCGGGCCTCGGCGAACAGCTCGCGCACGCGTGAGGCGCCGACGCCGACGATCATCTCGATGAACTCCGAGGCGGAGGCCGAGAAGAACGGCACCCCGGCCTCCCCCGCGACGGCGCGCGCGAGCAGCGTCTTGCCGGTGCCGGGCGGGCCCGCGAGCAGCACGCCGCGCGGCATCTTGGCGCCCATGGTGCGGTAGTCGTCGGGGTTCTTGAGGAAGTCGACGACGTCGTTGAGCTCGCCCTCGACCTCGTCGATGCCGGCGACGTCCTCGAACGTGGTGCGCTTCTTGCCGGGTTCGAGCTCGACCGGCTTGGGCGGCTGTTTGCGGCCGAGCATGCCGCCCGCGCCGCCGCCCATGCCCTGGCTCATGCGCCGCGCGATGAAGATCCACAGCACGACGAGGAGGATCATCGGGGCGAGCGAGATGAGCAGGTTGGACAGGAAGCTGCGTTCCTGGACGACGGGTTCGGCCGTCACCGTGACGTCGTGCTTCTCCAGGTTGGCCCAGAGGTCGTCGTCGGCGAAGGCGGGCCGCTGCGTCGTGAACTTGGTGTAGTTCTTGCGCTTGCTGTCGCTGTCCTTGGGGGTGGGCTTCTCCTTCTTGAGCTCACCCTGGATCGCGTCGCCCTTGGAGTAGATCTTGGTGACGTTGTCGGCCTCGACCTGCTTGCTGAACTCGGTGTACGAGACGGTCGGCTCGTCGCCCTCGTTGAAGAACGACAGCACCAGGTTGGCGATGAGGTAGACGATCAGGGCCGTCAGGATGAGGCCGCCCCAGCCGCCGGGCATCTTGCGCTTGGGTCCCGGCGGGGGCGGAGGGGGCGGAGCGCCCTCGGAACGCCAGGGCTGATCCGTCCGATCGCGCGGGGGTACCGGGTTCGCCACGCCTGCCTCTCTTCCTGCCGCCTGCGGCCGTCGAGCGCTGGGTGGCCCACGGACCTTGGGCCCATAACCGCACAGATCCGGCACCCTTGCCAGTATCCAGAATCCTGGTTACTGTCTTTGGTGTGAACGGTTTCGACGATCGTTTCCTCACGCGGAACGGTCTTGCGGCGCGACGGCTCGCGGTCCTCCTGATGGGGCACGAGCCGGAGACACGGCTGCCCCGCGTGAAGGACCTGGCCCAGGAGCTGGGCTGTGGGAACGGGACGGTGCAGGCCGCGCTGCGCCTCCTGGAGGAGTCCGGCGCCATCGGGACCACGGCCCGCGGCCACCTGGGCACCTTCCTGACCCATTCGGAGCGCGCCATCCTGTGGCAGCTCTCCGGCCTCGGCACCCTGCTGGCCGCGATGCCGCTCCCCTACTCGCGACGCTACGAAGGTCTCGCGACGGGTCTGCGCGCCGCCTTCGAAGAGGCCGGCACACCGTTCGCCATCACCTTCATGCGTGGCGCGGGCGCCCGTACCTCCGCACTGCTGGAAGGCAAGGTCGACCTCGTCGTGCTGTCGCGGCTCGCGGCGGACGGCCTGGTCGAGCAGCACAAGGACAGCCTGGCGCTCGTCGCCGACCTGGGACCCGCCACCTACGTGGGTGCGCACGGGTTCCTGGTGCGCAAGGGCGCCGATCTGAACGCTTCCGGGCTGCGGGTCGCCGTCGACCACACGTCCGAGGACCACCGGATGCTGGCGGAGCGCGCCTTCGCGGGGCACAAGGACGTCCAGTGGGTCGAGTCCTCCTACATGCAGCTGCGCGATCTGTTCGCACAGGACCAGGTCGACGCCACCGTCTGGAACCTCGACGAGGTGCAGGGCCGGCTCGGCATGGAGGTGGACGTACTGCCTCTGGGTGACGAGGTCACCCGCGATCTGGCGCTGCGCAACTCCAGCGCGGCGATCATCGGCAGGACCGAGGGCGCGAAGGCGCTGTCCGCGGTGCACGACGCCCTCGATCTGTCGCAGGTGGCACAGCTCCAGTCCGAGGTGCTGCGAGGCGATCGCATCCCCTCGTACTGACGGCAGACGCTCGTACCGACAACAGCACGTAACAACAGCACGCAACAACAGCACGTACCGACGACACCCTGTCGCGAGCCCCGAGTGGGGGACCCACGACTCGGATCAAAATCCAGAATCCCGGTTACTGTCTCGCCCGAATCGCTTGGGAGGTCCGATGGACGACCAACTAGCCCTCCGCATCCAGCTGTTCCGCGAGGGCGGCCAGGTCAGGCCCGAGGTCGCCGACTTCGTGACCTCCGAGCTGACCGCCCTGGAGGAGGCGGGCCACACCGTCACGGAGGAGAGCGCCGGGATGCTCACCAGCCATCTGATGATGGCGCTCACCCGGCTGCTCGACGGCGCGCCCATCGACCAGTTCCTCACGGACGAGCAGGTGGCCGACGAACTGGCAGACCACCCCGAGGCCGTCGAGCGCGCCCGCCGCGTCTCCGCACGCGCCCACTGTGAACTCGGCGCCTCCCTGCCGGAGTCCGAGGTCAACTTCCTCGCCCTGCACCTCGCCGTCCTGGCGCGGCAGCACACCACCCACTGAGCCCGAGAGAGGGAACCAGCCATGACGAAGATCCTCACCGGCGGCGTCGGCAAGGTCGAAGTAGCGAACACGGTCAAGGAGTTGGGGCTCGACGGCGTCGAGGTCACCGTCTCCAGCGACATGGACGCCGCGATGAAGCTGCGCGCCGGACAGGCCGACTACTTCCTCGGCACCTGTCACACCGGGGCCGGGGCCTCCCTCGGCGTCCTGGTCGGCCTGATGGGGCAGCCCGCCTGCCACACCTTCGGCCGCGGCGTGCCCACGGCGGAGGAGGTCACCTCCCTGCTGGCGGACGGCAAGAAGGTGTTCGGCTTCTCCATGGACCAGATCGACCGGATCGCGCCGCTCATCGCCCGCGCGATCGCCGACCGCTCGTAAGCCCAGGGAATGCCATGATCACCTCCCCCGGCCCAGTCCTCGCCGCCGGCGCGAACCTCGACTTCACGCTCGCGCAGCAGCTCACCGTGATCGCCCTGTGCGCCCTGACCGCGTTCATCTCGCACATGGCCCTGGCCGTCTTCAACGACGGCGTACGCCCCTTCATGCTGGACTTCATCCAGGGGCGGACCACCCGCAGCGCCACCACGGCGGTCTCCTTCGGGCTCTCCGCCGGGTTCATCTTCGGGCTCGGCGCCCCGATGGCCCTGTCCTCGGGCGTCCTCAACCCGTGGCTGCTGTTCCTGCCGACCGACATCCTCGGCATCCTGTCGCCCAAGAAGTGGCTCGCCCCGATCCTGGGCGGCGCCTGGGGCGCGGTCGTCGTCTTCGGCCTCAGCGGCGCCAACAACCTGGCGCACGACCTGCCCGTCGACTTCCTGACCGCGATGCAGGCGATGTCGACGCCGATCCTGTTCCTGTTCACGCTGTTCCCGGTGCTCGCCATCACCAAGCAGTTCGGGCGCAAGTGGGGCGGGATCGCCGGCGTCGTCGAACTCGCGCTCGTCGTCATGACGATGAAGCTGTGGCCGACCGTCTTCGCGGGCGCCATCGCCATGGCCGTCGGCGTCCTGATGCTGATCGGGCTCGCGATCAACAAGGACCTCAAGCAGCGCAAGGCGGACCGGGCGAACGAGACCGAGGAGGCCGAGGGGGCCGAGAAGGCCGAGGAGGTCGCTCCCGCCGACGATCCGATGGCCTCCCTGTTCAGCGCCAGCGCGGCTCGGCTCAGAAAGTACCTGCCGCTGTTCATGGTGCTCGGCGCGGGCGTCTGTCTCCTGGCGCAGATGCACGTCTTCGGCGGCGGCGAGGCCACCAGCTTCCTGATCGCCAAGGGGAACTACAGCGAGGCCGCGCAGGTCGACTTCTACCGCGTCTTCGGCTTCATCCCGCTGATCGCGACGACGGCCCTGGCCTCCGGCGCGTACGGCATCGCGGGCTTCACGCTCGTCTACCCCATCGGCTACCTGATGCCGAACCCGATCCTCGCGGCGGTCGTCGGCGCGCTCGTCTTCGCGGTCGAGGTGCTCGCCCTGTCGTACATCGGCAAGTTCCTCGGCAAGCTGCCGAGCGTGCGGGACTCCTCGGAGCACCTGCGCAGCGCGATCACCGATGCGCTGCAACTGGCCATCCTGTTCGGCTCGTTGATGGCCGCGAACACGATGGGCGCGGGGCTCGGCATCCTCATCGTGGGCGGGCTCTACCTGCTCAACGAGGCGATGGGCCGCCCCGTCGTACGGATGGCGGCGGCGCCCGCCGCCGTGATCGTCGGCGGCATCGTGCTCAACATCCTGTACTGGCTGGATCTGTTCACGCCCATCAAGGGGTGAGCCCCTGACGGACCTGTACATCCAGTACGCAGGAGAGGACACCCCCCACCATGCACACCACCACCCTCCACACCGTCACGGGCCCCCTTTCCTACGAAGCCGTCCGCGGCCCCGCTCTCGCCCACGAGCACCTCGCCCTGGACCTGGACCTCAAGGGCGACGGCGCCGCCGTCCTCGACCCGCGGCGGCACGGCCCCTCGGTCGCCGCCGAACTGGCGGCGCTGCGCGACGAGTTCGATCTCTCGCTCGTCGTGGAGCTGACCTGCCGCGGCATGGGCCGCGATCCGGGCGCGCTCGCCGCGCTCTCCCGCGAGAGCGGGGTCGCGGTCGTCGCGGCGACCGGCTGGTACTACGAGCCGTTCCACACCCCGGAGCTGGCCGACGCGAGCGTCGAGCGGCTCACCGAGACCCTCGTACGCGAGATCGAGGACGGCATCGGCGGTACGGGCATCCGGCCCGGCGTCCTCGGCGAGATCGGCAGCCACGGCGACCTGCCGAGCGAGCCCGAGAGCCGCTCGCTGCGGGCCGCCGCGCGGGCCGCGAGCGCCACCGGGCTCTCCGTCGCGACGCACGCCCAGCTCGGGCGCGGCGGCCTCGCCCAGCTGGAGCTGCTGACGGCCGAGGGGCTGCCCCCGCAGCGCGTCTCCATCGGTCACCAGGACCTGCTCGACGATCCGGGCGTGCACAAGGAACTGGCGGCGAGCGGCGCATACGTCGCGTTCGACACGGTCGGCAAGGAGAGCTACCAGAGCGACGACGCCCGACTCCGGCTGCTGCTGGGCCTGATCGAGGCCGGGCACGCCGACCGGGCGCTGCTCAGCTGCGACATCTCCCGGCACGGCTATCTGCTGACGGAGGGCGGCCAGGGCTACGGACACCTGTTCCGCTCGTTCCTGCCGAGGCTGCGCGCCGCCGGGGTGGACGACGACCTCGTCGACCTGCTGACACGGCGCAATCCGCTGCGCTTCCTGACCGGCGCGAGCGTGGAGGAGATCTGACCATGACCGCTGTGAATTCCCCTTCGCTGCCCACCACTCATCCCCTGGCGACCGTCTCCGTGGAGGACGCCGCCGCGCGGCAGTTCCGGCTTCTGGAGTGCACGGCGGCGCACTTCGAGGGGCCCGAGCTGTTCGCCGCCGACGCGGGCGTGGTGCCCGGCCTCGGAAGGCCGCGGACCACCGCCCAGGTGGAGGCCGTGCTCGCCGACTTCTTCGGCGCCGAGGACGCGGCCCTCGTCCAGGGCGCGGGCACGGGCGCCATCCGGGCCGCGCTGAACGCGGCAGTGAGCGCGGGCGATCCGCTGCTCATCCACCGCGCGCCGGTCTACCGCACCACCGAGGTCACGCTGCGCGGCATCGGCGTCCGCACCCATGAGGTCGACTTCAACGACCTCGACGCGCTGCGCGCCGCGCTGGCCTCCGGACGGTTCCGCTGGGCGTACGTGCAGCACACACGGCAGCGGCTCGGCGACTCCTACGACCCCGCCGCGGTGCTCGCCGCCTGCCGGGAGGCCGGGGTGCGCACGATCGTCGACGACAACTACGCCGTCATGCGGGTGCCGGCCTCCGGGGTCGAACTGGGCGCCGACGCCTCCTGCTTCTCCCTGTTCAAGCTGCACGGCCCGGAAGGCGTCGGCGCCGTCGTCGGCGCCCGTGCCCTCGTCGAGCACGTCCGCGCGGACAACTACTCGGGCGGCGGCCAGGTCCAGGGCCACCAGGCGCTCGACGCGCTGCGCGCCCTGACCCACGTACCGGTGATGTGGGCGTTGCAGTCGCGGGTGGGCGCCGAGGTCGCGGAGCGGCTCGCGGCCGGTGAGGTGCAGGGCGTCGCCGAGGTACGGATCGCCAACGCGCAGGACCGCTGCCTGCTGGTGCGCCTGGAGCGGCCCGTGGCGCGCGAACTCCCGGACGTGGCCGCGCGCTTCGGGGCGGCGCCCTACCCGGTGGGCTCCAACTCCCGGTACGAGATCGCGCCGCTCTTCTACCGGATGTCCAGTTCGGCCCTCGACGACGCGCCCGCGCTCGCCGACTGGACGGTCCGGATCAACCCGATGCGCGCGGGCGCCGACCTCGTCGTCGACATCCTGCGCCGCTCACTGAACGAACTGAGCCAACCCAACCAACCGAACGAACCGAACGAACCCAGCAAGGACTGACCGCCGTGTTCCTCGACAGTCTGCTCACCCGCAACCCCGAGCTGGCCGACGCCGCGGCGGACCTGCACCGACGGGGCGAGATCCCCCCGGACACGTACGTCATGGACCTCGACGCCATCGAGGCGAACGCCGCACTGCTCGCCGCCGAGGCGGACCGGCTCGGCCTGAGCCTGTGGTTCGTCGTCAAGCAGCTCGGCCGCAACCCCGAGCTGATCAGGGCCATCGCCCGGCACATCCCCCGCTACGCCGCCATCGACCCGCCCGAGGCCCGCACCCTGCACGCGGCGGGCGCGCAGGCCGGGAACCTGGGCCACCTGGTGCAGATCCCGCGCCGTGCCCTGCCCGAGATGCTGGCCTGGCGGCCGGAGACGGTCACCGTGTACGACCTGGCCAACGCCCGCGCCGTATCGGAAGCGGCCCGCGAACTGGGCTTCGCCCAGGACGTGTTGATCCGCCTGGAGGGCGCAGCGGGTTCGGTGTACCCCGGGCAGGAGGGCGGCGTACCGCTCGCCGGGATCGACGCCTTCGCGGAGGAGGTCGAGCGGCTCCCGGGCGTGCGGATCGCGGGCGTCACGGCGTTCCCGTGCGTGCTGTGCGACCCGGCCACGGGCGCGCCGGCCGCCACGCCGAACTTCGAACTCGCCCTCAAGGCACGCCAGGCGCTGGCCGCGCGCGGCCACACGGATCTCAAGCTCAGCGCCCCCAGCGCGACGTCCATGGCGACGCTCCCGCTGCTGGCCGAACTCGGCGCCACGCACGGCGAACCCGGCCACTCCCTGACCGGTACGACACCGCTGCACGCCCACGACCTCACCCAGCCCGAGAAGCCCGCCTACGTGTACGTCACCGAGGTCGCGCACACCCTCGCGGACGGCAGGCCCGCCGTGTACGGCGGCGGCTTCTACCCGCGCTCGGGGATCAAGACGGCGCTGCTGCCCCGCACCGGCGAGCGGCTGCGGGTCCAGGGCGCGCCCGCCGAGAACATCGACTACTACCGGCTGCTCGAGGCCCCCGCGCCCGGAGCGGACGTCCGGGTGGGCGACACGGCGTTGCTGGCGTTCCGTACGCAGATCTTCGTGACGCGCTCGACGGTCGCGGTGGTCGGGGGCCTCGCCGCCGGGGCGCCACGCCTCCTCGGCCTGTACGACGCACAAGGAAGGGCCCTGTGATGAACGAGCAAGAGAAGGGTCCTGTGATGCCCGGGAAGCCCGGGAAGCCCGCGATGGGCAAGACCGTGATCGTGGTAGTGGACGGATTCGGGGTCGGCGCGATGCCGGACGCCGGGGCGCTGCGCCCCGGCGATCTGGCGGCGGACACCTGCGGCCACGTGCTCGACCGGTGCCGGGAGGCGTTCGGCCGACCGCTGCGGCTGCCGACGCTCGGCGCGCTCGGCCTCGGCCTCGTGCACCCGCACCCGGACCTGGCCCGACGCACGCATCTGCCGGTCGCGGTCGGCCGCTCGGCGCTCGGCTACCCGGGGGCGGACACGTTCGCCGGGCACCAGACGATGATGGGCGCCGACTTCAGCAGGGTGACGGTGGCCCGGCTCGCGGACCACCTGGACGGCGTGACGCGGGCCCTGACGGACGCGGGCCACCGGGTCGAACGCCTCGACGGCAAGCCCCTGTTGGTGGTCGACGGCGCCGTCCTGGTCCACGACAACCTGGAGGCGGACCCCGGGATCAACTGGAACGCCTCGGGCCGCCTGGACAGCCTCGACGACGACTTCGGCCTCGACTTCGACGGCATCCTCTCGGTCGCCCGTACGGTACGGGCCGTCGCACCCGTGGCCCGGGTCATCGCGGTGGGCGGGCACGCGGACAGCCCGCTGCCGGAGTTCGTACGGGACGGGGACGGCGGCACGGTCGGCCTGGACACCCCGGCGACGGGTTTCTACCGCAACGGCGGGCTCCAAGTGCAGCACCTGGGCGCCGAGTTGGACCACACCCGGCAGCTCCCCGACCTGGCCGCCCGGGCCGGGATCCCGGTGACGCTCGTCGGCAAGGCCGCGGACATCCTCGCCTGCGAGGCGGCGGTGCGGCGGCCCGCCGTGGCCACGGCCGAGGTGCTCGCGCACACCCTGGAGGCGGCGCGGGCCGGCGGCGACGCGCTGGTGGTGGCCAACGTCCAGGAGTCGGACCTCGCCGGGCACCAGCAGGACGTCCAGCGGTACGGCCGCATCCTGGAGCAGGTCGACGCGGGGCTCGCGGCGCTGCTGTCCCTGCTGACCGGGCCCGGCGACCGGCTGATCGTCACGGGCGACCACGGCAACGACCCGACGATCGGCCACGCGTACCACACGCGCGAGTACGTGCCGGTGCTGATCCACCGGCCCGGGGCGCCGGGCGTGGAGCTGCTGCCGGACGCGTCGAGCCTGGCGGACGTGGGCGCGACCGCGGCGGCCGCCCTCGGGCTCGATCCGGCGGGCCTCGCCAACGGCACGGAGATCCGCGAGGCCGCGACACGGGCGGCCTGACCGACTCCGTAGCCGCGTACAAGGACCCGTCTACGTAGCCGCCTAAAAGACGTGTCTACGTAGCCGCCCAAAGGACATGTGTAAGGGGCGCCCACCATGGGTGGACGCCCCTTACACAATCAAAGAACCGCGAACTCAGCCTCGGCCTCGCTCAGCCCATGAACTTCTTGAACTCGTCCGGGAGCTCGAAGTCCTTGGGGTCCTGCTGGCCCGCGCCCGGCAGCCCGAGCGCGCCGCCCGCCTCGGCGGCGGCCGCACGCCGGGCGGCCTCCTCCTGCTCCTGCTGCTTGCGCTTCATGGGGTTGCCGGAGCGCTGCTTGCCCTTGGCCTTCTTCGGCTGCTTCTTCTGCCTGCCGGGGCCACCGCCCGAGCCCGGCATGCCCGGCATCCCGGGCATGCCGCCGCCCTGGGCCATGCGGGACATCATCTTGCGGGCCTCGAAGAACCGCTCGACCAGGTTCTTGACCGCGCTGACCTCGACACCGGAACCCTTGGCGATACGGGCACGGCGCGAGCCGTTGATGATCGTCGGCTCCTGGCGCTCGGCCGGGGTCATCGACTTGATGATCGCGGCCGTGCGGTCGACGTCGCGCTCGTCGAGGTTCGCGATCTGGTCCTTCATCTGCCCCATGCCCGGCAGCATGCCGAGCAGCTTGGACATGGAGCCCATCTTCCTGACCTGCTCCATCTGTGCCAGGAAGTCGTCGAGCGTGAAGTCCTGGCCCTTCTTGGAGGCCAGCTTGGAGGCCATCTTCTCGGCCTCTTGCTGCGAGAAGGTCTGCTCGGCCTTCTCGATCAGCGTGAGCATGTCGCCCATGCCGAGGATGCGGGACGCCATGCGGTCCGGGTGGAACGCGTCGAAGTCGTCCAGCTTCTCGCCGTTGGAGGCGAACATGATCTGCTTGCCGGTGACGTGCGCGATCGACAGGGCGGCACCACCGCGGGCGTCACCGTCGAGCTTGGAGAGCACCACGCCGTCGAAGCCGACACCGTCACGGAAGGCCTCGGCCGTGTTGACCGCGTCCTGACCGATCATGGCGTCGACGACGAAGAGGACCTCGTCCGGGCTGACGGCGTCGCGGATGTCCGCGGCCTGCTGCATCAGCTCCTGGTCGATACCGAGGCGGCCGGCGGTGTCGACGATGACGACGTCGTAGACCTTGGCCTTGGCGTGCTCGATGGAGTCCTTGGCGACCTTGACCGGGTCGCCCACACCGTTGCCCGGCTCGGGCGCGTAGATGCCGACGCCGGCGCGCTCGGCGACGACGCTCAGCTGGTTCACGGCGTTCGGGCGCTGGAGGTCACAGGCGACGAGCAGCGGGGAGTGGCCCTGGCCCTTGAGCCAGGCGCCGAGCTTGCCCGCGAGGGTCGTCTTGCCCGCACCCTGCAGACCCGCGAGCATGATCACGGTCGGGCCGGTCTTGGCGAAGCGCAGCCGGCGGGTCTCGCCGCCGAGGATGCCGATGAGCTCCTCGTTGACGATCTTGATGACCTGCTGGGCGGGGTTCAGCGCCTGGGAGACCTCGACGCCGGTGGCCCGTTCCTTCACCTGCTTGATGAAGGCGCGGACGACGGGCAGGGCCACGTCGGCTTCAAGGAGGGCGATCCGGATCTCGCGCGCCGTGGCGTCGATGTCCGCCTCACTGAGGCGCCCCTTGCCGCGGAGGTTCTTGAATGTCGCTGCGAGGCGATCGGAGAGAGTGTCGAACACGGCGGTCGCGAATCCTCAGGTCGGGTGGCTTTACGGACAGGTCGCCCTCCAGGGTATCCGCCCGCGGCGCGGTGGTCAGTGGCCCGGTCCCGATGGGTCCCATGGGTCGCACCCACGTACGAAATAACCGCGCATACGCCTCCATATCCCTCGCAGGCACCCCGGCGTGACCAGGAAGTTCGCCATAATTACGGCCCCGACGGTTCCGTAAATCCGTGCACATCAGTGCCGCCCGACTGGGTAGGCGCCTCCAGGTTTCGACACCACCCCTCTCCTTCTCCCCGGGCCGGGGCGTGCCCGGTCGTGCCCGGAACCACCACAAGCAGCCGTGCGGCGAACCGCCGTACGCACCTATGAGCTGAACAGGAGTTCACCGATGACCTCCCTTTCCACGTACCGGCCCCCACGGCCGGTCCGTAGGCCGCCGGCACCCCGAGGGAGGCCGGCGTGAACTTCTTCGACTACTTCCAGGGCAACTGGCCCGACGTGCTCGACGCCACGCTCGCGCACATCCTGCTGGTCCTCGAAGGACTGGCCCTCGCGGTGCTCATCGGCGTGCCGGTGGCGATCCTGACGTACCGGACGAAGGCGCCGCGCGCCGCCGTGCTCGGGGCGGCCGGGCTGCTGCTGACGATCCCGTCGTACGCGCTGTTCGGCCTGCTCATCACGCCGCTCGGCCTGGGCACCGGGCCCTCGATCGTGGCCCTGACGCTGTACGCGCTGCTGCCCGTCATACGTAACACGGTCGTCGGCCTGCGCGAGTTGGACCCGGCCGTCATCGAGTCGGCGAACGCGATGGGCATGACCCGCCTCAAGGTGCTCGCCACCATCGAGTTCCCGCTGGCCTGGCCCGTGGTCCTCACCGGCCTGCGGGTCGCGACGCAGATGCTGCTCGGCATCGCCGCGATCGCCGCCGCCGTGAACGGGCCGGGGCTCGGCAAGCTCATCCTCGACGGACTCGCCAGCGCGGGCACCCCGTTCGCCGTCTATCTGACGCTCGAGGGCGCGCTCGCCATCGTCGTCCTCGCGCTGCTCTTCGATCTGCTCTTCGCCCTGCTCAACCGTCTGACCACTCCGAAGGGGGTCACCCGATGATCCGGCTCGACCGGCTGACCAAGTCCTACGCAGGGCAGGAGCGTCCGGCCGTGGACGACCTGACGTTGGAGATCCCCGAAGGCAAGATCGTGGTCTTCGTCGGGCCCTCCGGCTGCGGCAAGACCACGACGATGAAGCTGATCAACCGGCTGATCGAGCCGACGTCGGGCCGCATCCACCTGGCCGACGAGGACGTCACGAAGATCCCGGTGCACGAGCTGCGCCGCCGCATCGGCTACGCGATCCAGCAGTCCGGCCTCTTCCCGCACCAGACGGTCGCCCAGAACATAGCCACCGTGCCCGGCCTGCTCGGCTGGGACAAGAAGCGCACCCACGCGCGCGTGGACGAGCTGCTCGACATGGTGGGCCTGGACCCGGACACGTACCGCGGCCGCTACCCGAAGCAGCTCTCCGGCGGCCAGCAGCAGCGCGTCGGCGTCGCCCGCGCGCTCGGCGGCGACCCGCAGGTGATGCTGATGGACGAGCCGTTCGGCGCCATCGACCCGCTCAACCGCGAGGCGCTGCAGAACGAGTTCCTCAAGATCCAGTCGAAGCTGCGCAAGACGATCGTCTTCGTCACCCACGACATCGACGAGGCCGTGAAGATGGGCGACAAGATCGCCGTCTTCGCCGAGCACGGCAACGTTGTCCAGTACGACACCCCGGAGAAGATCCTCGCCGAGCCCGCCAGCGAGTTCGTCACCGACTTCATCGGGTCCGGCGCGGCGGTCCGCCGCCTCTCGCTGACCCGGCTCGGGAACGTCGACGTACCGCTGTGGCCCACGGTCGCCGATTCGGCGAGCGCCGAGGAGCAGCGGGACGCCGCCGCCGACAGCGAGCGGGAGTCCGTGGTTGTCCTGGACGAGGACCGCC
Source organism: Streptomyces sp. UC4497 (assembly GCF_054871485.1). Classification (NCBI taxonomy): domain Bacteria; kingdom Bacillati; phylum Actinomycetota; class Actinomycetes; order Kitasatosporales; family Streptomycetaceae; genus Streptomyces; species Streptomyces sp. UC4497. Next base: position 47,392 of record NZ_JBTYHB010000027.1, read on the forward strand.
GCCCCGTCGGCTGGCTGCCCGCCGACGGTGGCGCACGGCTGCCGCTGATCTCCCCGCTCGGCCCGGGCACGAGCCTGTACGACGCGCTCGACGAGCTGCTCGCCGTGAACGCGTCCGCGCTGACGGTCGTCGACGACGCGGGCCGCTACCGCGGGGTCGTCACCCTGGACACCCTGCGGACGCTGATCCACTCCGACGGCGCCGCCGGTCTGCTGCAGGGGGCGCGGCCGTGACCCAGGCACTCGTCGACGAGCTCCCGGCCGCAGCGAAGGCCACCGAACGCACCCGCGTCCTGCCGCCGCTGTGGCGCCTCGCCCTCACCCCGCTCGCCCTCGCCGTGGTCCTCGCGCTGCTCGCCTGGTACGTCTCCGGGCAGGAGAAGGACCAGATCGAGCTGCGCAGCCTGAACGCGGACTACCTGCTCAGCCGCACCCTCACGCACCTCGAACTGACCGCGGCCGCAACGGTGTTGATCCTCGTGATCGCCATCCCGCTCGGCGTGCTGCTCACCCGCCGCTGGGCCCGCCCCCTCGCCGGGCCGGTCCTCGCGATCGCCAGCATCGGGCAGGCGCTGCCCTCGCTCGGCCTGATCGTGCTGCTCGCGGTGGCCTTCGTCAGCCTCGGGGTGACGCAGATCGCGCTGATCGCGTTCGTCGCGTACGGCGTCCTTCCGGTGCTGCGCAACACCATCGCGGGCCTCCAGCAGGTCGATCCGTCGATCCTGGAGTCCGCGCAGGGCATGGGCATGACCCGGTGGGAGGTGCTGCGCCGGATCGAACTGCCGCTCGCGGTGCCGGTGATGCTCGCCGGTATCCGTACGGCACTGGTGATCACGGTGGGCACGGTCGCGCTCGCGACGTTCATCGGGGCCGGCGGCCTCGGCGATGTGATCTCGAACGGGATCAACTCCAGCCGGAACCTGGTCCTGATCACCGGAAGTGTGCTCGTGGCCGTCCTCGCGCTGCTCGTGGACTGGGTCGCCGGGATCGTCGAGAACCTGCTGCGCCCGCGCGGTCTGTGAGAAGGGGCCTGTGAGAGAAGTGAAGACACGCATGCGATTCGGACCGGCCACGGCGCTGTGCGTCGCGCTGCTCGGCGCGGCCCTGACGGGCTGCTCCGGCGCGTCCGCCGGTTCCTCCGACAACCTGCCGCGCACCGCGAGCCAGAAGCAGCTCGAAGGCGGCTCGATCGCCAAGGACGTCGACCTGAAGGGCGCGCACTTCACGGTCGGCTCCAAGGAGTTCACCGAGCAGCAGATCCTCGGCAAGATCACGAAGTACGCGCTCGAGGCCGCCGGGGCGCGGACGAAGGACCAGACGGGCCTGCAGGGCACCACGATCGCCCGCAGCGCGCTGCAGAGCGGCGACATCGACATGTACTGGGACTACTCCGGCACCGGCTGGACCCTGTTCCTGCAGCACGACACGCCCGTGCAGGGCAGCGCCGCGCAGTTCAGGGCCACGTCGGGCGAGGACCTGAAGAAGCACAAGATCAAGTGGCTGGGCCCGGCGAAGTTCGGCAACCAGTACGCGTTGGCCCGCGCCTCCGACGCCTCCGGCCGCGCGGGCGAGGTCGACTCGATCAGCGACCTGGCGAAGCTGGCGAAGGAGCACCCCGAGGACGCGACGCTGTGCGGGGCCTCGGAGTTCTTGGACCGTGAGCTGGCGGGGCTGGAGAAGAGCTCGTACAAGCTCAAGTTCCAGGCGCCGCAGGTCTACCAGAACGCGTTCGCGCTGGACTTCGTGAACGTGGCGAAGGGCAGCCCCTGCAAGTTCGCCGAGGTGTTCACGACGGACGCCCGCCTGGAGTCCCTGAACCTCAAGGTCCTGGACGACGACAAGGGGCACTTCACCACGGAGCTGGCCGCGCTGACCGTGCGCGACGAGACCGCAAAGAAGTACCCGCAGCTCGCGAAGCTGGCGAAGAAGCTGGGCGACAAGCTCACCGAGAAGACCGTCATCAAGCTCAACGGGATGGTCGACCTGGAGGGCAAGAGCGCGGATCAGGCCGCGCTGTACTTCCTGCGGACGAACGGCTTCATCGGCAAGTGACGCGGCAGGGGCCGGGGTTCACCCACCCCGGCCCCGCCCCGCGCAACCCCCGCGCGCGGGCGGCTCACCCCCGCAGCGCCTCCTCCACGCCCCGCGCCACGGACACCGCCTCCTGCGAAGGCAGCGGTCCCCCGTCGCCCCCGGCCACGTAGAACGCGTCGACCGCGTTGGCGCCCAGCGTCGACACATGCGCCGAGCGCACCCGCACCCCGGACGCCTCGAGCGCCCGCCCGATGCGGTGCAGCAGACCCGGCGCGTCGTGCGCCCGCACCTCGATCACCGTCGCCCGCCGCGAGCCCGCCGACGCCACCGTCACCCGGGCCGCCGGCGCCACCACCCCGCGCCTGCGCGGATACGCGGCGTCCCGCTCGGCCAGCCGCGCCGCGATGTCGAGCGAGCCGTCGAGGGCCCGTACGAGATCGGCGCGCAGCCGCGCGGCCTGCGGCAGCGAGCCGTACTCGGCGGCGACCCGCCAGTCCAGCAGCAGGGCGACCCCTTCCACACCCTCCGGCGGTGTCAGCGCCCGCAGCTCCGCCGTCCGCACGGTCAGCCGGTGCATCGCCAGCACCCCGGCGACGGCCGGAAGCACCCCGTCCTGCTCCGGCACCGCGATCACCAACTCGACGCCCAGCGGCTCCGGTTCCTCGGCCCCGTCGCCCTCGGTCGGCACCGCGTCCGTCTGCGCCCGCAGCGCGAGGACGGGCCCGCCGGTGCGCAGCGCCTCCACCGCGAGCCGCTCCTGCTCGGCCGTCGGCTCGGCATCGTCCGGGTCGACCGGCTCGTCCCCCGCGAGCACCGCCGAGACCCGCTTGACCAGGTCGGTGACGAGCGATCCCCGCCAGGACGACCAGGCGGCGGGCCCGGTGGCCAGCGCGTCGGCCTCGGTCAGCGCGTGCAGCAGTTCCAGCGTCCCGGTCGAGCCGACCGCGTCCGCGACGGACCGTACGGTCGCAGGGTCCTCCAGGTCACGCCGCGTGGCGGTCTCGATGAGCAGCAGGTGGTGCCGTACGAGGGAGGCGAGCACGGCGACATCGGCCCGGTCGAAGCCGATCCGCGCGGCGACGTCCCGCGCGATGATCTCGCCGGCGACCGAGTGGTCCCCCGGCCAGCCCTTGCCGATGTCGTGCAGCAGCGCCGCCACGAGCAGCAGGTCGGGCCGGTGCACGCGCCGCGTCAACTCGGAGGCCTGCACGGCGGTTTCGACGAGGTGTCGGTCGACCGTCCACGTGTGCACGGCGTTGCGCTGCGGCCTGCACCGCACCCGCTCCCAGTCCGGGATCAGCCGAGTGATCAGCCCCTCGGCCTCCAGGGCCTCCCACACCTCGACGGTCGGTCGCCCCGCGCCGAGCAGCGTGACCAGCTGTTCGCGGGCCTCGGCGGGCCAGGGCGCGGGCAGCGGGCGGGCGGCGGCCGCCATCCGGCGCACCGCGTGCAGCGACAGCGGCAGGCCCGCCTGGGCGGCAGCGGCGGCGGCGCGCAGCGGCAGGACCGGGTCCCGGTCGGGCTTGGCGGCACGGGCCAGCACCACCTCCCCCTCCATCTCGACGACGCCCTCGGCGAGCGGCGACCGCTCGACCGGCGCGGCCTTCCCGCCGCCGAGCAGGGACCGCAGCCGCGGCTTGGCGGACCGGGACTTGAGCACCCGGCCCACCTCCCGCCAGGTGACATCGCTGGCGTACGACACCGTGCGCGCGGCCTCGTACACCTGCCGCAGCAACGTATCGGCATCCAACAGGCCCAGTTCCGCGGCGACCTGGTCCTGCTCCTGGAGCGCGAGCCGGTCGGTGGCCCGCCCGGTGGCCAGATGCAGGGCGTCCCGTACGTCGAGGAGTCGGCGCCGCGCGTCGGCGAGGCCCTCGCGGGGCGCGTCCGCGAGCCATGAGGCGGCGACGGCGCGCAGCGCGGTGGCGTCCCGCAGGCCGCCCCGCGCCTCCTTCAGGTCCGGTTCGAGCAGGAACTGCAACTCGCCCTGGCGCTCGGCCCGTTCCTCGCACAGCTCGCGCAGTTCGGGAAGCCGCCGCAGCGCCTGGTTGCGCCAGTCCGCGAGCACGGCGGTGCGCAGCCCCGCCGTCAGCCCGAGGTCACCCGCGAGGTGCCGGGCGTCGAGCAGGCCGAGCTGCACCTTGAGGTCGTCGCCCGCGGTCTTGCGCGCCTCCGCCGGCGTACGGACGGAGTGGTCGAGGGCGAGGCCCAGGTCCCACACCGGGTACCAGATGCGGTCGGCGAGCGCCGCGACCTCCCCGGAGTCCGCCGAGCCGTCGTGCAGCAGGAGCAGGTCGAGGTCGCTGCGCGGGGACAGCTCACCGCGGCCGTAGCCGCCGACCGCCACGAGCGAGACCCCTGCCGCCCCACTGCCGAAGAGCCCCGCGAGCCAGTCGTCGGTCAGCTCCGCGAGCGCGGCACGGCGCGGCGGCCCGGACCGCGCCTCCCCCTGGAGGAGGCGCAGCCGGGCCGCCGCATAGCCGCTGGGTCCGGAATCCTCTGATTCAGCACGTACGTCGTTCACGCTCGTCACCCGGCGACTCCCGTTCCGTCCATGAATGATCCGTTACAGCGCGTCCGGCCCGCGCTCGCCGGTGCGGACCCGCACGGCGGTCTCGACGGGGACCGCCCAGACCTTGCCGTCGCCGATCTTGCCGGTCCGCGCGGCCTTCACCACGACATCGAGCAGCTGCTCGGCGTCGTCGTCCTCGACCAGGACCTCTATCCGGATCTTGGGTACCAGGTCGACGGTGTACTCGGCGCCGCGGTAGACCTCGGTGTGCCCGCGCTGACGGCCGTATCCGCTGGCCTCTGTCACGGTAAGCCCCTGGACACCGAAGGCCTGGAGGGCTTCCTTGATCTCGTCGAGCCGGTGCGGCTTGACGACGGCGGTGATCAGCTTCATGCGTCGACCTTCTTCGTGTTCTGCGGGTCCTTCGGGGTGGCGGCCGGGGCGGGAACGGCCTGGCGGGCCAGGGCTCCGCCGCCCGCTCCGCTGTAGTCGTACGCCGTCTCGGCGTGCTCGGCCTGGTCGATGCCGGAGACCTCGTCGTCCTCGGGAACCCGCATACCCATCGTCTTGTCGAGGGCGAAGGCGAGGACCGCGGAGACGATCAGCGAGTAGGCGAGGACGCCGCCGACACCCGCGAGCTGCTTCCACAGCTGGGACAGTCCGCCACCGTAGAACAGGCCCGCCACGTCGGACTGACCGCCGCCCGTGGCGAAGAAGCCGACCAGCACGGAGCCGACGACGCCGCCGACCAGGTGGACGCCGACGACGTCGAGCGAGTCGTCGTAGCCGAACTTGTACTTGAGGCCCACGGCCATGGCGCAGAGCACACCGGCGATGGCGCCGATGGCGATCGCGCCGAGCGGCGAGCAGGAACCACCGGAAGGAGTGATGGCGACCAGACCGGCGACGGCACCGGACGCGGCGCCGAGCGAGGTGAACGCGCCGTGCCGGATCTTCTCGTAGACCAGCCAGGCCAGCATGGCGGCGGCGGTCGCGACCTGCGTGTTGATGAACATCAGCGCGCCCACGCCGTCGTCGTTGCCCAGCCACGAGCCGGCGTTGAAGCCGAACCAGCCGAACCACAGCAGACCGGCGCCGAGCATCGTCCACGGCAGCGAGTGCGGCCGCATCGGGTCCTTCTTGAAGCCGACGCGCTTGCCGATGACGAGGATCACGCCGAGCGCCGCGGCACCGGCGTTGATGTGCACGGCCGTACCACCGGCGAAGTCGATCACACCGAGCTCGAAGGCCCAGCCGCCGGTCCCCCACACCCAGTGCGCGACCGGGAAGTACACGATCGTGACCCACAGCGCGATGAACAGCGCCCAGGCGCTGAACTTCACGCGGTCCGCGAGCGCGCCACTGATCAGCGCGGGCGTGAGCACCGCGAACATCAGCTGGAAGACCGCGAATACGTAGATCGGGATCGTGTAGCCGTCCCAGAGCTCGGTGATGCCGATCCCGCTGAGCCCGACGAAGTCGCCGTCCCAGCCGATGATCGACCCCTTGTCGGTGCCGAACGCGACGGAGAAGCCGTAGAGGACCCACAGGATCGTGACGATCCCGAGGCTGATGAAGCTCATCATCAGCATGTTCAGGGTGCTCTTGACGCGGACCATGCCTCCGTAGAAGAAGGCCAGGCCCGGGGTCATCAGCATCACCAGGGCGGAACAGATCAGCATGAAACCTGTGTTGGCGGGCGACAGTGTGGGTGCGTCTGCCGCCAGCGTGATGGCTGGTGCCATCGGCGTCTCCTCGTCGTTGGTACGGCCCCGTGCGGGCGAAGCCTGAGCGGTCATGAGGGGTGGGCCGGTTATGCGCCATGAGATTGGCGCAGCGCCGTTTCCGTTCGGGCCCCTCGGTGTTTCGCCGCAGTGACGAAGAGGTCGTGGGTGTTACGGGTGGATGAAATGCCGGATTGTGTCCGGGCCGCTCGTTACGGTGACGCGACCGGACGGGAAAAGAGACCGGCCACGGTCTCCGTCCGCGATGACCTGGCGTAGGGGAGCCGAGTCGGGCTGTTTCGGGACGGATGGCCGTGGCCGGCGTTTGTGGGGGTGCTCCCCCGCCGTCAGACCGCCGCTTCGGCGGTCTCGGGCAGGTGGAGCGCGAGCTGTTCGGTGAGATCGATGACCTCGGCGACCTCGCCGAAGTCCCGTACCGCGGTGGCGACCGTCTTACGGATCCGGGTGTTGACCCGCTCGGAGCGCACCTTCCTGGCGATCTCCAGGGCCTGCCCCGCGAGCACCGTGGACTGCTCGGGCTCCTTCTGCAGGAGGTGCACCGTGGCCATCCCGATCAGGTTCAGCGCGTACGAACGCTGGTGCTCGGCGTCCTTCCCGAACAGCTCGACGGCGCGCTTCATCACGGGCCCGGCCATCGACGCGTACGTGGGGCTGCGACCCGCCACGTAGGCGAGATCCCGGTACGAGTGGCTGTTCTCGCCGTGCAGTTCGGCCTCGGAGAAGAAGCGGATCCAGTCGGGATCCGGGTCGTCCCAGTCGTCGGCGTCCGTGAAGGTGTCCTCGGCCATCCGAACGGCGCGCTTGCACTTGCCGGGCTGCCCCATGTTCGCGTACGCGCGGGCCTCCATCGCATACAGCATGGACTGGGTGCGAGGGCTGGCGCAGTCGCGACTGCCGTACTGGGCGAGGTGGATGAGTTCCAGGGCGTCGTCGGGGCGGCCGAGGTGGATCATCTGCCGGCTCATGCTGCTGAGCACGTACGAGCCCAGCGGCTTGTCGCCCGCTTCCTTGGAGGCGTGCAGGGCGAGCACGAAGTACTTCTGGGCGGTGGGCTGAAGGCCCACGTCGTAGCTCATCCAGCCCGCCAGCTCGGCGAGTTCGGCGGCGACCTTGAACAGGCGGCGCGTCGTCCCCTCGGGCTGCGGCTCCTGAAGCAGGTCGGTCACCTCGTGGAGCTGGCCGACGACTGCTTTGCGGCGCAGGCCGCCGCCGCACTGGGCGTCCCACTGGCGGAACATCACCGTGGTCGACTCCAGGAGGTCGAGCTCCGGCTTCGAGAGCCGGTTCCCGCGACGCTGCGTGGCCTGCTCCGGCTCCGGCCTGGCCGAAGCCCCCGGGGTCGGCACCAGCCAGCGCTGCATCGGCTCGATCAGCGAGGGGCCCGCGGCGAGCGCGAGCGAGCTGCCGAGGAAGCCGCGGCGCGCGAGCATCAGGTCGCTGCGCGAGAACTCGCCGATGAGCGCCACGGTCTGGGGAGCGGTCCAGGGCAGGTCGACGCCGGACACCGAGGGCGCCTGGTGCGCGGCGCGCAGGCCGAGGTCCTCGACGGCGACGACACAGCCGAAGCGCTCGGAGAACAGCTCGCTGAGGATCCTCGGGATCGGCTCGCGCGGGTTCTCCCCGTCGAGCCATCGGCGCACGCGCGAGGTGTCCGTGGAGATGTGGTTCGCACCCAACTGCCGGGCCCGTCGGTTCACTTGGCGCGCCAGCTCGCCCTTGGACCAGCCGCTGCGCACGAACCACGAACCGAGCAGCTCGTTCGGGCGCTTCTCGGCGTTCGTGACGCCACCGCCGCTGCCGCCCACTGGAACGCCCCCATCCCTGAAAGCCATCTAAGCCGCTGTGTGCGAAGTCCCGTCGACCAGTCGACCGTCGGCCTTCACGCTCTTGCCCGCAAGCCCTACCAGGATGCCGTCAAACCAGGCTCCCCGTCCGGCAGTTGTCACTCCTCGAACAGGAAACCGACTTGCCTCCGGCATACCCACGGGTGCACTCACCCTCAGGGCTCGTGCACTGAAAGTAATCCTACGATCACCCCTCCGGCGAGGGCGAACACGGAAACGCCACCATTCGCCACCCCTTCGAATGAACTCAGCAGTGGCCCCACACGATTCACTTGACATAGGACAGCTGGAAGTAGGCGAACCAGGGTGGACGGGGGCGCGCGACACCGGGCGCACCACCCCGAATGCGAATCGGCTCCGGCTCGACCGGGACGGCGTGCGCATTGGGTAACGATCCGATTCCACCACGTAACCACTGGCGCACGGGATGGGTTGGAGGGGGCATGGGCTTCACGATCGGCGGCATGCGCGAGATGCGCACCGGCTCACGGCGCCGCGGCCGCACGTCCGGCCGCGCTTCGGACTGCACCACGGTGGCGGAGTTCACCGGCCTCTGGGGCTGGGACGTGGCGCCCGGCGCCCGCGCCGCCGGCTCCGAGTGCTCCTGCGGAAAGGCCGGCTGCCCGGCCCCCGGCGCCCACCCCCTCGACCCGGCCGCGGTGGTGCCGGCGGGGGCCACGCTCGACGAAGTGACCGAGTTCTGGGGCCGGTTCCCCGGCGCCGCGGTGCTGCTGCCGGTCGGCCGGGCCTTCGACGTGATCGATGTGCCGGAGGCCGCGGGGCGCCGCGCCCTGATCCGCCTGGAGCGCATGGGCCTCCCGCTCGGCCCGGTCGTCGCCACCCCGCAGGGCCGCGCCCACTTCTTCGTGGCACCGGGCGCCGCGGTCGAACTCCCCACGCTGCTCTACCGGATGGGCTGGGACGACGCCGACCTCGACCTGCACGCGCTGGGCGCGGGGTCCTACGTCACGGCGCCGCCCTCGGACCGCGGCGGCCTCGGCCCGACGACGTGGCTGCGCGCGCCGTCCCTGGACACGGCGACCCAACCACCGCAGGCACGGCTGCTCCTGGGCACGCTGGCGTACGTGGCGCACCGCTCGCCCTGCGCATGAACGAAAGCGGGGAACCACGTGACCGGGTGAAGCCGGTCCGCAGTTCCCCGCAAGATGCGAAGAGAAGCTCCGCTACTCGCCGATAAGCGCATCCACGAACGCCTCCGGCTCGAACGGCGCCAGGTCGTCGGGGCCCTCGCCGAGACCCACGAGCTTGACCGGCACACCCAGCTCCCGCTGCACGGCCACGACGATGCCACCCTTGGCCGTACCGTCCAGCTTGGTCAGCACGATGCCAGTGATGTCGACGACCTCGGCGAACACGCGGGCCTGGACCAGACCGTTCTGCCCCGTCGTCGCGTCGAGCACGAGCAGCACCTCGTCGAGCGGCGCGTGCTTCTCCACGACCCGCTTGACCTTGCCGAGCTCGTCCATGAGCCCGGTCTTGGTGTGCAGGCGCCCCGCGGTGTCGATGAGGACGACGTCGGCGCCCTCCTCGATGCCCTCCTTGACGGAGTCGAAGGCGATGGAGGCCGGGTCGCCGCCCTCGGGGCCGCGCACGGTGCGCGCACCGACCCGCTCGCCCCACGTCTGCAGCTGGTCGGCGGCGGCGGCACGGAAGGTGTCCGCGGCGCCGAGCACCACGTTCTTGCCGTCGGCGACGAGCACGCGCGCGAGCTTGCCGGTGGTGGTGGTCTTGCCGGTGCCGTTGACGCCGACGACCATCACGATGCCGGGCGTCGCGCCCTCGGTGGCGAAGCCCTCGGTCTTCACGGTGCGGTCGAACTCGGGGACCAGCAGCTTGAGGAGCTCCTCGCGCAGCAGCGCGCGCAGCTCGTCCGGCGTGCGGGTACCGAGCACCTTGACGCGCTCGCGCAGGTTCTCGACCAGTTCCTGGGTGGGCTGCACGCCGACATCGGCGGTGAGCAGCGTGTCCTCGATCTCCTCCCACGTGTCCTCGTCGAGGTGCTCGCGGGACAGAAGGGTGAGCAGGCCCTTGCCGAGCGCGTTCTGCGACCGGGAAAGGCGGGCGCGCAGCCGCACGAGGCGGCCCGCGGTCGGCTCCGGAACCTCGACCTCGGGAGCGGCGGGCTCCTCGACGGCCGGGGCCTCGGGTTCCTCCTCCACCGCCGGCTCGGCGGTGGGGAGATCGACCTCTTCGATCGTGCGCCGCGCTTCGTCGCGCGGCGTCTCGGCCTCTTCGCCGACGTGCGGCTCGGCGGGCGGGGCGGTGGTGATGTCGGGCGCCGACGGCGGGGACGGGGGCAGCTGCTTCTTCTTGCGGCTGCCGATCACGAGCCCGCCGAGCGCGCCGATCACGACCACGGCGATGACTACAGCAAGGATGACGGTTTCCATAACCCGTCCAGTATCAGTCATGGACCCCGCCCAAGCCTTGTTCGTGCCTTCCTCCAAAGGACAAAGGGCTCTGACGGGTTCGACTCGGACTAAAGTACGATGGCAGTCGTCGCATCAACGCGCGTAGAGTCCAACGCGATCCGGACACCACGCCCAGATCTCGACACCACCCACAAGGGCCCTGCGGGCCCGTCACCCCCCACCGGCTCCCCGTCCCCCACGACGGAGCCGAGCGAGAGGCACGGAACCCCACCGCATGAGCAAGACCGCCGAAGCCGAAGGCGCGCTGGAGACACGCGGCATCGAGCCCGTCCCCGACGCCGAGCGCACCGCCAAGACCCGCGAGCTCTTCCCCACCTGGGTCGCCGCCAATATCAGCGTGCTGTTGCTCACGATGGGCGCGAGCCTCGTCGTGACGTACAAGCTGAACTTCTGGCAGGCCATCGTCGTCGCCATCGCGGCGCCCATCGTGTCGTACGGCCTCGTGGGTCTGATCGGCATCGCGGGCAAGCGCGGTGGCGCGCCCGGCATGGCGCTCTCCCGCGCGGTGTTCGGGCAGCGCGGCAATCTGCTGCCCGGCTCGCTGATCTGGGTGGCGCGCTGGGGCTGGGAGACGATCAACGCGGTGACCGGCGCGTACGCCGTGCTCACCGTCCTGGACATCCTGTTCGGCATCAAGCAGAACAACTTCCTGGTGATCCTCACCCTGTTCCTGTTCGTGTGCGCCACGTTCGCGATCTCGGGCCTCGGGATCAACGTCGTGCAGATGTGCAACAAGTACGCGACGTACCTCTTCGGGATCTTCTCGGTCCTGGTGCTGGTCTACCTGATCATCAACACCGACTGGTCCGAGGTCTTCGGGCAGCCCACCGGGAAGACGTCCCTGATGGTCGCGGGCATCGGCATGATCGCCGCCGGTGGCGTCAGCTGGATCCCGTCCTCCCCCGACTTCACCCGCTACCTGCCGCGCACGGCCTCCACGAAGGGCATCATCGGGAACTCGATCGGCGGCGCCGGCATCGTCGTGCTGCCGATGGTCCTGATGGGCGCCGTGATGGCGGTCTCCACCCCCGACCTGGCCTCCGCCCAGGACCCGGTCTCCTTCCTCGGCGAGATCCTGCCGCTGTGGATCGCGGTGCCGTACCTGCTGATCGCCCTGGTCGGCATGCTGCTGATCAACGCCATGTCGATGTACTCGGCCGGCTTCACCGCGCAGACCCTCGGCTTCAAGGTGCCGCGCCACTGGGCCGTCTCCATCAACGCGGTGATCTCGCTGGTCTTCGGCGCCATCCTGATGCTGGTCGCGACGAGCTTCATGAGCTCGTTCATCTCCTTCCTCTCGCTGCTCGCCGTGGCCTTCTCCGCCTGGGTCGGCGTCTTCGGCGCGGACATGTTCAAGCGCAAGCACTACGACGCCGCCGCGCTGATCGACACCACCCGCACCAGCGCCTACTGGTACAAGGGCGGCTTCTCCCCCGCCGCGTGCGTCGCCTGGGCGATCGGCCTGGTCGTCGGCCTGCTGTTCACGTCGTCGACCTGGTTCTCGGGCCCGCTCGCCACGAACAACTTCATCGGTGAGTACGGCCTCGGCTGGGTCGTCACGATCGTCGTTTCCGGCCTGCTCTACCTGGCGCTGCCCAAGCCGGCCGACATCACGAAGGACCCGGACGAGTCCGACGCCGTCGAGGCCATGGCCTCCTGACGCTCCGTCAGCTAACGTCCCCCTCCACGCATCCGGCTCCACGCCTCGCGGAGGGGGACTTTTCCATGCCCGTGTCCGTCGTACGGTTCAACCTCGTCGACCCCGCCGGCACGCCCGAGACGCTCGCCGCCCGCTACCAGGCGGCCGTCGAGATGGCCCGCTACGCCGACGAGCAGGGCATCGACACGGTGCAGACCGAGGAGCACCACGGCGTCGCCAACAACTGGCTGCCCTCGCCCTTCACCTTCGCGGGCGCGGTCCTCGGGGCCACGGAGCGCATCGCGGTCACCGTCTCCGCGATCATCGGCCCGCTGCACGACCCGCTCCGCCTCGCCGAGGACATCGCCGTGCTCGACCTGCTCAGCGGCGGCCGCCTGGTGACGGTCTCCGGGATCGGCTACCGGCCCGAGGAGTACGCGCAATTCGACGTGGAGTGGAAGCGGCGCGGCAAGCTCCAGGACGAGCTGCTCGAAACGCTGCTCAAGGCGTGGACCGGCGAGGAGTTCGAGTTCCGCGGCCGCCGGGTCCGCGTCACCCCGCGCCCCTTCACCCAGCCGCACCCGCTGCTCCTGGTCGGCGGCTCCTCGAAGGCGGCCGCGCGCCGGGCGGCCCGGCTCGGTCTCCCGTTCTTCCCGAGCGCGCACCTGCCGGAGATCGAGGCGTACTACAAGGAGCTCCTGGAGGAGTACGGGACCGAGGGCTGGACCATGATGCCGGGGAAGGTGACCCCGCTCCTGCACCTGTCCGACGACCCGGACCGCACCTGGGCCGAGCACGGCGAACACTTCCTGCACGAGGCGCGGACGTACGCGTCCTGGCAGTCGCAGGACATCAAGTCGGCGGTGAAGTCGGGCGCGGCGACGGTCGAGGAACTGCGCGCCGAGGGCGTCTACCGGGTCCTCACGCCCGACGAGTGTCTGGCGCAGGGGCTCGACAACTACATCCTGCATCCGCTCTCCGGCGGCATGCCCCTGGACGAGGGCCGCCGCAGCCTGCAGCTGTACTGCGAAAACGTACTGCCCCGGCTGAAGGACCAGTCGTAGGTCCTTCGGCCGGGGCAGTCACGGAAGCGGGGAGATGGCAGCGGGGACTTGAATCCATCTCCCCGGTCTGGGGAGGGGAAGGCGGAGGTCAGACGACCGTTTCCGCTTCCTCCAGTGTCTTGCCCTTGTACTCCTTCACGAACTTCAGGGTGAAGGGGATGGAGAGCGCCGCGAAGATCGTGTAGATCACGTACGTGCCGCTCAGGTTCCAGTCGGACAGGGACGGGAACGTCGCGGTGATGGTGTAGTTCGCCAGCCAGTTGAACATCGACGCGACACCGATGGCGGTGGCCCGGATCTTCGGCGGGAACATCTCACCGACCATGACCCAGAGGATGACGCCCCAGCTCATCGCGAAGAAGAAGACGAACCAGTGCGCGGCGATCAGGGCGACCCAGCCCTGCGTGTTCGGCAGCTTGCCGCCGACCAGGTCGTACGAGAACGCCCAGGCCTCCAGCGCGAGACCGATGACCATGCCGACGGAGCCGATGAGGGCGAGCGGCCTGCGGCCGACGCGGTCGATCAGGAGCATCGCCACGACGGTGCCGATGATGTTGATGATCGACGTCGTGAACGAGTAGAAGAACGAGTCCGTCGGGTCGACACCGACCGACTGCCACAGCGTCGAGGAGTAGTAGAACGCGACGTTGATGCCGACGAACTGCTGGAAGACCGCGAGGCCGATACCGACCCAGACGATCGGCTTGAAGATGAAGCTGCCCTTGAGGTCCCGGAAGGTCGACAGGCGCTCGTTCTTCATGCCGTGCTCGATCTCGGCGATGCGGACGTCCGCGTCCGCGCCGTCGCCCTCGACCTGCCGGATGACCTTGCGGGCCTCGTCGGGGCGGCCCTTGCCGAGCAGGTAGCGCGGCGACTCCGGGATCATGAACGTGAACACGCCGTACAGGGCGGCGGGGATCACCATGATGCCGAGCATGACCTGCCAGGCCTCCAGGCCGAGCAGCTCACCGCGCTGGTCGCCGCCCGCGGCGTTCAGCAGGCCGTAGTTGACCAGCTGCGAGATGGCGATGCCGAGCACGATGGCGGCCTGCTGGAAGGAGCCGAGCCGGCCGCGGTAGGCCGGCGGCGCCACCTCGGCGATGTACGTCGGGCCGAGCACCGAGGCCATACCGATGGCGAAGCCACCGATGACGCGCCACAGCATCAGGTCCCACAGCGCGAACGGCATCGACGAGCCGAGGGCGCTGATGATGAACAGCACGGACGCGATCTGCATGCACCGCACGCGGCCGATCCGGTCGGCGATCCGTCCGGCGGTCGCCGCGCCGATGGCTGAGCCGAGCAGCGCGATGGCGATGACCTGAGCGAGGGTCCCGGAGCCGATGTCCCATCGGTCACGGATGGCTTCGACGGCTCCGTTGATGACTGAGCTGTCGTAGCCGAAAAGGAAGCCACCCATGGCGGCACCGGCCGCGATCAAGGTGACACGTCGGAGATTGCCCGGCTCTTCCTGCCGGGCTCCCGCTACTGGTGCCGCACTGCTGGTCACATGTACTCCTCGGGCCACCGGCCTCGCTGCCGGGGGTGGGGGCGAGCCCTTCAGATGCGATTCCAGTGGCGCATAACTTCGCGCCACCCACCACCTGAAGGTAAAAGCAACGTTGCAGAGACTATGCCTTCATGTTTTGAAGTCAATACTTCGGGTCCTGTGAATTTCAGGCATGGGTGTGTCGTGCTGCGTTCAAGGCTTGAACACTGGTAGGGGCCGGTACGCCCGGGGCCTAGCTCAGCCGCTGGCTGATGACCTTCGACACCCCGTCGCCCTGCATGGACACGCCGTACAGCGCGTCGGCGACCTCCATCGTGCGCTTCTGGTGCGTGATCACGATGAGCTGCGAGGCCTCCTGCAGCTCCCGCATGATGCGGATGAGGCGCTGCAGGTTGGTGTCGTCGAGCGCCGCCTCCACCTCGTCCATCACATAGAACGGGCTCGGCCGCGCCTTGAAGATGGCCACGAGGAGCGCCACCGCGGTCAGGGACCGCTCGCCGCCCGAGAGCAGGCTGAGCCGCTTGACCTTCTTGCCCGGCGGTCGGGCCTCGACATCGACACCTGTCGTGAGCATGTTCTCGGGGTCGGTCAGGACGAGCCGTCCCTCACCGCCCGGGAACAGCCGGCTGAAGACGCCCTCGAACTCGCGCGCCGTGTCCCGGTAGGCCTCGGTGAAGACCTGCTCGACACGCTCGTCGACCTCCTTCACCACTTGAAGCAGGTCCGCGCGGGTCTTCCGCAGGTCGTCCAGCTGCTCGCTGAGGAACTGGTGGCGCTCCTCCAGCGCCGCGAACTCCTCCAGAGCAAGCGGGTTGACCTTGCCGAGCTGCTGGTACGCGCGCTCCGCGGACTTCAGCCGCTTCTCCTGCTCCGAACGGACGAACGGGCGGGGCCTGTTGCGCGGGTGCTCCGGGTCCTCGGGCAGCTCCTCGCCCTCGGCGGGGAGCGAGGGCGGCACGAGCTGGTCGGGACCGTAGTCCGCGACAAGTCCGGCCGGTTCGACACCGAGTTCCTCCAGCGCCTTGGTCTCCAGCTGCTCGATCCGCAGCCGCTTCTCGGCGCCGAGTACCTCGCCCTTGTGGACCGAATCCGTCAGCTTGTCGAGTTCTTCCTTGAGCTCGCGGCCGCGCGCCCGCTCGGCTCCGAGCTCCTGCTCCCGCGCCGCCTTGGCCTGCTCGGCGAGGGTCCGCTCCTCGTCGGCCCGGGTGATGGAGACCTCGACGTGCGCGAGCAGCTGGCGGGCGCCGGAGGCGACGGCCTCGGCGACGGAGGCCTCGTACTGGCGGCGGGCGCGCTGCCGCTCGGCACGCGCGCGTGCGTCGCGCTCGGCGCGGGCGGCCCGGTCGAGCGAGTCGGCGCGGCCCGCGAGCCCCTTGACGCGCTCCTCGTGGGTACGCACCTGGAGGCGCGCCTCCATCTCCGTCTGCCGGGCGTTGGCCCCGTCGGCGGAGAGGCGGTCGCGCACGGAGGTGTCGGGTTCCTCGTCGGCGGGCTGTTCCTCGGCCACGGCGAGGCGCTCGGCCAGCTCCTCGGCGTCCTGTACGGCGTTCTCCAGCGCGTCCTGTGCCTTGGTCGCGGCGGCGGCGCTGCGCTCGGCCTCGCCCGCGGCGCCGCGCGCCTGCCCGGCGAGCCGGCCGAGCTGCTGCGCCCGACCCGAACGCTCGCGCTCTATGACCCGCTGCTGCTGCCCCAACTCCTCGACGAGCGCGGCACACTCGGTGCGCCGCTCGGCCGCGGCGTGCTGCGCCTCGGCCCACTGCTCGCACTGGGCCGCCAGCTCCTCCAGCTCGGCGGCGGCCTCGTCGACGGACGCCTGCACCTCCAGGAGGCTCGGCGCCCCGGCGGATCCACCGTGCGCGAAGTGCGCGCCGAGCAGGTCGCCTTCGGCGGTCACCGCGGTCACGTCGGGCCGCGCGTACACCAGATCCTCGGCGTCCTCGAGCGTCCCTACGACGACGATTCCGCGCAGGAGCCGGCGCACGGCGGGCATCAACTCATCTGGCCCGCGGACCAGCTCCGCTGCGTGTGGAGGGTCCGGGGTGGGCCGGGGTTCGCCCTGAGCCGCAGGGTGCGCGGAACCGCTGGGGCTCTGCCCCAGACCCCGCTGCTCAATCGCCGCAGGGGCTTCATTGGCGAGCAGCAGCGACGCCCGTCCCCCGTCCTGCTTGCGCAGCAGGCGGATCGCGTCGGCCGCGGCCGTGGGGGTGGTCACCGCGATCGCGTCGGCCGCCGCGCCGAACGCCGCCGCCACCGGCACCTCGTACCCAGGCGCCACCGACAGCAGCTCGGCGGCGGGGCCGAGCAGCCCGGTCAACCGGTCCTTCGCGCCGAGCAGCGCACCCGTGCCGTCCTTGCGCCGCAGTCCGAGCGCGAGCGCCTCGTGGCGGGCCGCGAGCGCCGCGCGCTTGCGCTCCCCGGACGTGGCGGCCTCCCGCGCGGCGCTCAGCGCGGCCTCCGCCTCGGCGAGCGCGGCCTTGGCCGCCTCGTGCCGCGCGGAGAGCTCCTCGTCACCGGCGTCGAGCCCGTCGACCTCGGCCTGCAGCTGCTCGTACTCCTCCTGCGCGGCGACCGCCCGCTGCTGCGCCTCGTCGCGGGAAGCGGCGAGCCGGTCGATCTCGGACTGCGCGGAAGCGGCCCGGGAGCGGGCGGCGTTGACCTGGCCCTGAAGCCGGGCGAGGCCCTCGCGCCGGTCGGCGATGGCCCGCGCGACGTCCTTGAGCCGGCGCTCCTCGACCGCCAACTCCCGCTCCAGGTCCGCCCGGTGGGAGACCGTCTCGTCCAGGGCGACCTGCGCCGCTTCGAGGGCGGCCTCCAGCTCGGCCTCCTGCTCACGCACCCGCGCGGCCTCGCGCTCGAGATCCTCGGGCTCACGCCCGCGCCGCTCCTCCGTGGGCGCCGCCGTGGCGCTCTTGACCCGCGCGTCGGCGAGCGACACCGTCCCGCGCACCCGCTCGGCCAGCTGGGACAGCTCGTACCAGGACTGCTGCGCCCGCTGCAGCCGGGGCGTCAACTGCCGGACCGCGTCCTCCAGGTGCCCCTCGCGCAGCTGCGCCTTCTTCAGCTCCTCCTCGGCCGCGCCCTTGCGCCGCTTCAGCTCCGCCTCGTCGGCGACCTCGGTGCTGAGCGCTTCACGGTGCCGTACGAGATCGTCCGCGAGCAGCCGCAGCCGCGCGTCGCGCAGGTCGGCCTGGATGACGGCGGCCCGGCGCGCGACGGCGGCCTGTCTGCCCAGCGGCTTCAACTGCCGCCTCAGCTCTTCGGTGAGGTCCTGTACGCGCGAGAGGTTGGCCTGCATCGCGTCCAGCTTCCGCAGCGCCTTCTCCTTGCGCTTGCGGTGCTTGAGGACACCCGCGGCCTCCTCGATAAAGGCGCGACGGCCCATGGGATCGGCGTGCAGCACGCCGTCGAGCTGGCCCTGCCCGACGATGACGTGCATCTCGCGGCCGATGCCGGAGTCCGACAACAGCTCCTGGATGTCGAGGAGTCGACACGTGTCGCCGTTGATCTGGTACTCGCTGCCGCCATTGCGGAACATGATCCGCGTGATGGTGACCTCGGCGTACTCGATGGGCAGCGCGCCGTCGGAGTTGTCGATGGTCAGCGAGACCTCGGCGCGGCCGAGCGGGGGCCGCCCGGTCGTGCCGGCGAAGATGACGTCCTCCATCTTGCCGCCGCGCAGCGACTTGGCACCCTGCTCGCCCATGACCCAGCTCAAGGCGTCCACGACATTGGACTTGCCCGAACCGTTGGGGCCCACGACACAAGTGATGCCCGGCTCGAACCGCAATGTGGTGGCCGAGGCGAACGATTTGAACCCGCGCAGGGTCAGGGCCTTGAGGTGCACGCCGTCGGACTCTACCCGGCACCCCTGTCTCACTCCATGAACCCACGGTTTCACGCGTGAACGTGCAGGGCACATCAGACGTATAGAACGTCAAGGAATGACGGTGCGCGGGGGCACCGGGAGGAGTGCCGAGAGGAAAAAGGGACGCCGAAGCGTCCCTTGGATAACTCGGTGGAGCGGGTGATAGCGGCTGGTTACGGGCGATGCCCGACCACCTGGGTCGCTGGGGGTGGTCAGGTGAGCGCAGGCTCCGCCTGGGGTACGTCGATACCCTCGATGAGAGAGTCGTGAGAAGCGGCAGCCGCGAGCGCGTCGTTCTCGGCCTGAATACGGCCGAGCTCGGATTCGAGGTCTTGGACGCGCTGCTGGAGCCGTCGCATCTCGGCGAGAAGTCGCGGGTCGCTGCCGCCGACGTAACCGAGAAGCGCCTTTGCCATGATGGATGGTCCTCCACAATGAGTGACCGACCGAAGCGGTGTGGGTCGTGAGGGATTCGCACCCGCGGTGCTTGGCACTTCTTGTTTTGCTGCCGTTCTCACATGCCAAACAGCTAAGGTGCGCGGGGACTTCCAGAGTCTCACCAAAAAGTTTGACGGTCAACACGATCACGCCCCGTATTGGCGGGCAAACCGGGGGCTTCGCGCCGCAGAACCTGCGGTGCGGCCTCACGTTCGGGGCCCGGGGGCGTAGAGATCATCCGTTCCCGGGGAGCCTGCCACGAGTGCCCGTTCTTGGCAACCACCAGGGAGTTTCTGCCGCACGCAGGTGCCTGCGGCACGTCCCGCGCCCCCTCACCCGGGCCCGCCTGCGGTAACGACTCAGCGGATGGCAAACCCGTCGTAACCGCCGCGGGGCGTGTCCCAGATCTCAGTCACTCCCTCGACCCGGCCGGGTGTGCCGTCGCCATGGAGCCAGTCGAGCAGTTGCTGACACGCGTCGCGCGGTCCCTCGGCGACCACTTGGACACGCCCGTCGTCCAGATTGAGAGCAAAACCACTCAGGGCGCCGATCTCCAGTGCGCGTGCACGGGTGAACCACCGAAAACCCACACGTTGGACACGCCCTCGCACCCAGGCGGTGAGCCGTACTTCTTCGTTCATGGGTGCACGCTAACCGGCCAAAAGCACTCGGAGCACTTCGCCCACTGGGGAGTTGGGGTAGCGTCCCCGACCATCGAGCCTCACTCGTACGGGTGAGAAGCACGCACCACAGTGACGACCGCGAGGACCAGAGGACCAGGAAGGCACAGGACATGGGACGCCACCGACGCTCCGCCGCCGGCCGCCCGCACGCGAGCGACTTTGCGCAGGGCTACGCGGAGTACCCACCGCGCCCCACGCCTCCCGCAGAACCCGGCACCTCCCACCACCGCAAGAAGCGGCGCGACGGCGTGCCGCTGCGCACCGGTCTGCTCGGTGCCTCGGCCGCGGTCGCGATGGGCGCGGTCGCGGTGACCACGGGACTGATTCCCGGCGGCGGGGGCTTCAAGTTCGGCGGCGGTGACGGCAGCAGGGTGCAGGCCGCCGACTCCCCCGACGTCACGGCGCAGGGCAGCACGGACGGTGCGGTCGACGACCGGGCGCCCTCCGCGGCGAGCCGCGACACCGAGCGGGCCACGCCGTCCGCGACGCCGTCACGGTCCGCTTCGAGCGCCGCGCCGCGGTCCTCCGAACCGTCGAAGCGTGAGCAGCAGTCCCGGTCCGCCGACGACAGCGGTACGAGGACGAAGAGCGCGAGCCCGTCGACGTCCGCCCCGTCGTCGCCCGCGCGGACGAAGGCGCCCTCCGCTGCGGGCGGCGGCGCGGCGACCACGTCGGAGAAGGCGGCGTCGGCGCAGGTCCTCTCCCTCGTCAACCAGGAGCGCTCCAAGGTGGGTTGCTCCCCGGTGACGGCGGACAGCGGCCTCGCCTCGCTCGCCACGGCGTTCAGCGACGACATGGCCGCGCGGGACTTCTTCGACCACACGGACCCGGACGGGGCGACGCCCTGGGACCGCGCCAAGGCGGCGGGCATCACGGATCTCGGCGGCGAGAACATCGCCCGCGGTCAGGCCAACGCCCAGTCCGTCATGGACTCCTGGATGAACAGCCCCGGCCACAAGGCGAACATCCTGAACTGCGACTTCAAGACCTTGGGCGTCGGCGTGCACTTCGGCTCGGGCGGGCCGTGGTGGACGCAGGACTTCGGCTACTGACGTCCTACGCCGGCGTGCGCGGCGGGCGCTGGCAGCGCGGGCAGTAGTAGCTGGACCGGTTCATCCAGGGGCGCCGGCGCATG
The DNA here is from genome assembly GCF_054871485.1 of Streptomyces sp. UC4497. Lineage (NCBI taxonomy): Bacteria > Bacillati > Actinomycetota > Actinomycetes > Kitasatosporales > Streptomycetaceae > Streptomyces > Streptomyces sp. UC4497. The sequence goes on from NZ_JBTYHB010000027.1 coordinate 68,313, forward strand.
GGCGTCGAACAGCGCCGGCACGGCAGCCCCTCACGCCCGTACGCGTCGAGGGAGCGGTCGAAGTAGCCCGACTCCCCGTTCACATTCACGTACAGGGAGTCGAAGCTCGTCCCGCCGACGCTCAGCGCCGCGTTCATCACATCCCTTACGTGGCCGAGGAGTTCGGCCGTGCGCGGGCGCGTGAACGTGCCCGTGGGGCGCTCGTAGTGCAGCTTCGCGCGCCACAGTGCCTCGTCCGCGTAGATGTTGCCGACGCCGCTGATGAGGGACTGGTCGAGCAGGGCCCGCTTGATGGTGCTGCGCTTCGCGCGCAGCGCGGTGTGGAACGCGGCGTCGTCGAAGAGCGCGTCGAGGGGGTCGCGGGCGATGTGCGCGATGACGTCGGGCAGGCCGCTGTCGTCGGTGTCGTGCAGCGAGAGCCCGCCGAAGGTGCGCTGGTCGACGAAGCGCAGCTCCGTCGCAAGGTCGTCGGCGAAGCGGACGCGGATGCGCAGGTGCTTCTCGTCGGGGGCGTCGTGCGGCTGCACCAGGAGCTGGCCGCTCATGCCGAGGTGGGCGAGGACGGAGAGGCCCGAGCCCTCCAGCGGCAGCCACAGATACTTGCCGCGCCGGCTCGGCTCGCCGATCGTCTGCCCCTTGAGCCGCGACGCGAAGTCCTCGCCACCCGCGATGTGCCGCCGCACGGACCGCGGATGCAACACCTCGACCTCGGCAACGGTCCGACGCGCCACCCACCGCTCCAGCCCACGCCGGACGACCTCAACTTCGGGCAGCTCTGGCACAGGGGTCCTCCCTATTCAAGCCCCGCCGACGATCGAAGCGCGGGGTCCGGGGCGCAGCCCCGATCTTTTCAGCCCCGCCGGCGTTTGAGGCGCGGGGTCCGGGGCGGAGCCCCGAGGCGTAGGCAAAATACAACGCCCGCCCCTCCGGCTGACCGGTGGGGCGGGCGTAGGAAGCGGAGCGGTTACGTCCCGGAGGGCGTATCGACCACCGCGGCATCCGCGGCAGCGGCCCGCTCGTCCGCGGCAGCGCGAATCGCACGCCACGCGGACTCAGCGGCCTGCTGCTCCGCTTCCTTCTTGCTGCGGCCGGTGCCGGTGCCGTACGAGACGCCTCCGACGCGGGCGGCAGCAGTGAAGGTCTTCTCATGATCCGGGCCGGTTTCGGTGACCAGGTACTCGGGCACGCCGAGTCCCTCCGTCGCCGTCAGCTCCTGGAGACTGGTCTTCCAGTCCAGGCCGGCACCGAGATTCGAGGACTTCTCGATGAGCGGGTCGAACAGCCGGTGGACGAGTTCGCCCGCCGCGTCCAGACCCTGGTCCAGGTACACCGCACCGATCACCGCTTCAAGGGTGTCGGCGAGAATCGACGCCTTGTCCCGGCCGCCCGTGCCCTCTTCGCCCCGGCCGAGCCGGATGAAGGAGCCCAGGTCGAGCCCGCGGCTGACCTCCGCAAGTGCACGCGAATTGACCACCGCGGCCCGCAGCTTGGCCAGTTGGCCTTCCGGCAGGTCGGGGTGGGTTCGGTAGAGGGTGTCGGTGACCACGAGGCCGAGGACCGAGTCGCCCAGGAATTCCAGGCGCTCGTTCGTCGGCAGGCCGCCGTTCTCATACGCGTACGAGCGATGCGTCAGCGCGCGCACCAGAAGGGCGGACTCGAGCTTGTACCCGAGCCGCCCTTCCAGAAGCGTGTGGGACGAGGCTGTGGTGTCCACCTTTTTCTTGGCGTCATCCGCCTTCTTGGGGCTCGACACTGTGCCTCTCACCAGCCGCTCAGACCTCGAGGACCTGGCGCTTGTTGTAGGTGCCGCAAGCCGGGCACGCGATGTGCTGCAGCTTGGGCTCCTGGCAACGCTCACACGAAACCAGGGTGGGGACCGCAGCCTTCCACTGCGACCGGCGGTGGCGCGTGTTGCTGCGCGACATCTTCCGCTTCGGAACAGCCACGGCTACTTCTCCTGCTTCTCGTCGACGCCCGCTTGCGCTTCGGCGCCGCTCATCTCGTCCTTCTCGCCGTCCTGGATGGATTCAGCGAGTCCCTGCAAAGCCGCCCAACGGATGTCGACGGCGTCGTGGTGGTGGCCCGGCTCGTCCGAAAGTCGCACTCCGCACTCGGAGCACAGACCTTCACAGTCTTCCTGGCACACCGGCTGCATCGGCAGTGCGAGCACCACCGCATCACGCAGCACCGGCTCGAGGTCGAACAGGCCGTCCTCGAGAAAGAGCCTGTCCTCGTCTTCCTCGGCGTCGTCGGCCGACTCCGCTTTCACACGGCCCCGGTCGTCGGCGTCAGGGTACGAGAACATCTCCTGGAAGTCCGCGTCGACCTCTTGGACGAGCGGCTCCAGACACCTTACGCACTCCCCCTTCGCCGATGCACGGGCGGTGCCTGTGACAAGCACCCCTTCCATGACCGACTCCAGACGGAGGTCGAGCTCCACCGGGGCGCCTTCCGGCACCTCGATGACTCCCAGGAGGCCGAACTCCTTGGGAGCGTCGATCGTGCGGGACAGCCGCTGCATGGCACCAGGACGCCGACCCAGCTCGTGCGTATCGAACACGAACGGGTTGCGGTGGTCGAGGTGGGTGTTCAGGGCTGGTCCTGCTTTCGATCTTCGAAACTCATGTGGGGATCGCCGCCCCGAATTTCCGGGCAGCTCGGAACGCACGTGCTACGCGCGACCGAAGAACCAGGGTACTGGACCTTTCGCTCACGGCCCAATCTGCCCCTGGGACCGGCTCAGCGACCCTGCTCGTACTGCCGCATCTGCTCCAGGCTGATCATGCTCGTGTCGAAGAGACTCGTCTCGTCGAGCGCGCTGTCCTGGGCCTGCTGCGGCTGGTGCTGCTGCGGTTCCTGCTGGTGCTGCTGGTACGCGTACGGGTCCTGCTGCTGTTGCTGCTGATACGCGTACGGGTCCTGCTGGTACGCCGCGTACGGGTCCTGCTGATAGGTGCCGTAGGCGTCCTGCTGGCCATAGGGCTGCTGCTGGTAGCCGCCGTACGGGTCCTGGCCCTGCTGCGCGTACGCGGGCGCGGGCTCGGGGGCCTGGGCGGGGATCTGGGGGACCTGCGGGGGCGCCGGCATGTGCGGGGGCTGCTGGGCGGCCGGCTGCTGGGTCTGGGTGCCGCCGATCTCGGCGAGGCCCGCGAGGTAGTCGGCGTCGCTGGTGTGCGCCTGCCCCTCGCCGTCCACGTCGAGCGTGCCGAGGTCGTCGCTGGCGATGCGGCCGTGCAGCTTCTGCCGGCCCTTGCCGACGGCGTCCAGGGTCTTGGCGAGCACCGCCTCGAAGGCGCCGAGCTTGGTGTCCACGTACGCGTCGGCGTCGCGCCGCAGCGTCTCCGGGTCGTGGCTGCGCTCGGGGGCGTCCTCGTCCTCGTAGCCCGCCTCGTCGACGCCGGGTCCGGTGCCGAGCAGCTTCTCGCGGCCGCGGCCGACCGAGCCGAGCGTCTTGTTGAGGACGACCTCGAAGTTGGCCAGCTTGGAGTCGACGTAGTCGTCGGCCTCCGCGCGGACCTCCTCGGCCTCTTGGCGGGCCTCGGCGAGGATCCGGTCGGCCTCGGCCTGGGCGCGCTGGGCGATCTCCGTGTCGGAGATCAGGGTGCCGCGCTCGGCCCGCGCGCTCTCGATGATCCGCTCGGCCTCCGCGTGGGCCTGCTCGACCATCTGCTCGCGGCCGCCGATGAGCTCCTGGGCCTGAGCGAGGGAGCCGGGCAGCGCCTGGCGCACCTCTTCGAGCATCGCCAGCAGGTCGGCGCGGTTGATCACGCACGAGGCCGACATCGGCATCGAGCGCGCGCCGCCGACCGTGCTGACGATGTCGTCGAGCTTCTTCTGCACGTCCACCGTGTGCTCGCCACTCTCTCGTCTAGACGCCGGTAAGGCTGGGGTGTTGGAGACGGACGAGACGACTGTAAGCCCAACGTGCGCGTGCGCGTCACTTCTTGGGAAGGCGCTCCGTCAATGCCTCGTGGACCTGCGGCGGAACCAGGTGCGAGACGTCGCCGCCCCAGGCGGCGACCTCCTTGACCAGGGAGGACGACAGGAAGCTGTACGTCGGGTTGGTGGGGACGAAGAGGGTCTCCACGCCGGAGAGGCCGATGTTCATCTGGGCCATCTGCAGCTCGTAGTCGAAGTCGCTGACGGCGCGCAGGCCCTTGACGATGGCCGGGATGTCGCGCTGCTTGCAGAAGTCGACGAGGAGGCCGTGGAAGGCCTCCACCTCCACGTTGCCGAACTCGGCCGTGACCTCGCGGATCAGCTCGATCCGCTCCTCGACCTCGAACAGTCCCTTCTTGGACTGGTTGATCATCACCGCGACGTGCACGACGTCGTAGAGCTTGGAGGCTCGGGCAATGATGTCGAGGTGGCCGTTGGTGATGGGGTCGAACGACCCCGGACAGACTGCGCGGCGCACGGGATGTCCCTCGCTCTCCGGTCCGGTCATCGTGCGTCGTCGCACGTGAGGGTGGTGTTCAAGGCGGCGCGACCGTACCAAAACGTGCCCTCGCCGTAGCGACGGGACCTCAGGCTCTCGAAGCCGTCCGGCCACCGGAATTCGCCGCCTCTGGTGCTGCGTTCCACGGTGACGAGCGCTTCGTCCGCGAGCCAGCCCCGCGTACGGAGTGTGAGCAGAATCTCGCGAAGATCGTCGTCGGAGACGGCGTACGGGGGGTCGAGAAAGACCAGGTCGTAGGGGGCAGTTGGGGGCGGGCCCGCGACGATTTGCTCCGCTTTTCCGGTACGTGCCTCGGCTCCCGGCAGGCCGATCGAGCGGATGTTCTCGCGGATCGTGCGGGCGGCGCGGGTGTCGGCCTCGACGAGGAGTGCGTGGGCGGCGCCGCGGGAGAGGGCCTCCAGGGCGACGGCGCCGGAGCCCGCGTACAGGTCGGCGACGCGGGTGCCGTCGAGGCTGCCGCCGAGGAGCGCCTGCCACGTGGAGAAGAGGGCCTCGCGTGCTCGGTCGGAGGTGGGCCGGGTGCCGTTGCCCGGGGGCACGGCGAGGCGGCGTCCGCCGGCGGTTCCGGCGATCACGCGGGTCATCGCGCTACGTCCTTGTCTTCCGTGTGACTGGTGCGGGTCCAGTTTGTCAGCACGTCGAGGCGGTGCGCCTGCCGGGCAGCGGGCGGCCGACCGTGCCTACGCCACGGGGCGCTGCCCCGGACCCCGCACCTCAAACGCCGGCGGGGCTGGGAGAAGTCGGGGCTCCGCCCCGGACCAGCGCCGCGAACGCCGGCGGGGCCGGCTCCAACCCGGGCCGCGAACACCGCCGGGGCTGATTTCGCCGAACCGGCGTCACGGCCTCGGGGCTCCGCCCCGGACCCAGCGCCTCAAACGCCGGCGGGGCTGAAGAGATCGGGGCTCCAGCCCGGGCCCCGGGCCCCAAATGCCGGCCGGTCTGAAAGATCGGGGCTCCGCCCCGGCGCCCTCGGGCTCTCGTCCAAGAGCGGGGCTGGAGATGCCCACCCGCCGCCGGGCTCGAATTGTCCTGCCCGCAGGCGATCGCCCGGGTCCTCCCGCCCATCTCCCACCCGCCCGCCCCCTCCGGGGGCATCGGCCCGATGGGGTGCCGCACCACGCCTTGGGCGACCCGGCGGCAGCCGCGGCTCCCCACGCGCAGCGGTCGACGCCGCACCACGCCTCGGGCAACCTCCGCCAACTGCGGCTCCCCACCCGTTGCCGTCGACGCCGCCCCGCCTTGGGCAACGCCAACCACGACTCCCCACCCGAGGCGGTCGACCGCACGCGCCCTTGGGCACCCTGCCGCCCTGGCACGCTTCCCCACCCATTGCGGTCGATCGCCACCGCTATGGGCAATCCGCCGCAAGCACGGCTCCCCACCCGCTGCGGTCCACCGCACGCGCCTTGGGCAATCTGCCGCCTGGGGCGGCAGGGTGGGCAAGACGGCACCCCGGTGCAGCGCACCCTCACAACGGGCCCCATCCCCGGCACAGCAACCCGGCCCCTGGAGGGGGGCGGGCAGGTGGGAGACGACCGGGCGCCGGCACAGCCGAGCAAGGACCAGTGCCGTGCTCTGAGTGCAAGGGCGCCCGCCCCGGCTAAGCACCAAGAACCGGTGCCGCGCTCCCCTCACGACGGGCGCCGACCCCGGCACAGCGACCGGGCCCCCGGACGGGCCGAAGCCCCCGGAGGGGGCGGGCGGGTGGGAGATGAGCGGGCACCGGCGCAGCCGGACAGGGGCCGGTGCCGTGCGCCGGGTGCAAGGGCGCCCACCCCCGGCACAGTGCCACGCAACCAGGGCGGGAGGCGTCCACCACGGCACCGTGAGACCCCGGTGCCGCGCAAACAAGACCGGAGACGCCGACCCCGGCACCGTGAGACCCCAGCGCCGCGCAACCAGGACGGGAGGCCTCGGCCACGGCACCGTCGCGCGACCAGGGCCCGGCACGGGTCAGCCCTTGTCCAGGTACTGTTCCCGTTCCTCGTCGAGGAGGGCGTCCAGCGCCACTCGTAGGGCAGGCAATGCAGCAAGCTCCGGGTCCGCCGAGACCACCTTCGTCGCCTCCTCCCGCGCCTCAGCGATGATCTCCTCGTCCTCGATCACGGCGAGCATCCGCAGGGACGAGCGGACGCCGGACTGGGCCTGGCCGAGGACGTCGCCCTCTCGGCGCTGTTCGAGGTCGATGCGGGACAGCTCGAACCCGTCGAGCGTGGCGGCGACGGCGCCGAGGCGGGCGCGCGCGGGTGCGGCCTCCGGCATCTCGGTGACCAGCAGGCAAAGGCCGGCCGCCGAGCCACGGCCGACGCGACCACGCAGCTGGTGGAGCTGCGAGACCCCGAACCGATCGGCGTCCATGATCACCATCGCCGTCGCGTTCGGAACGTTCACCCCGACCTCGATGACGGTCGTCGCCACCAGGACGTCCGTCTCCCCCGCGGCGAAGCGACGCATCACGGCGTCCTTGTCGTCGGGCTGCATCCGCCCGTGCAGCACCTCGACCTTGAGCCCCTGGAGCGGGCCGCGCGCCAGCTCCTCCGCGACGTCGAGCACGGCGAGCGGCGGCCGCTTCTCCGCCTCGTCCTCGGCGGACTGCTTCTTGGCGGCGCCCTTCTTGGGCTTCTCGTCCTCGTCGTCACCGATGCGCGGGCAGACGACGTACGCCTGGTGTCCGTTGCTCACTTCCTCGCGTACGCGCTCCCAGGCACGCGCCAGGAAGTGCGGCTTGTCGGCCGCCGGTACGACATGGCTGGCGATCGGCGAGCGGCCGGCCGGCAACTGGTCGAGGACGGACGTCTCCAGGTCACCGAAGACCGTCATCGCGACCGTGCGCGGAATCGGCGTCGCCGTCATGACCAGGAGGTGCGGCGGCTGCTTGCCCTTCGAACGCAGAGCGTCGCGCTGTTCCACACCGAAGCGGTGCTGCTCGTCCACGACGACCAGGCCCAGGTCGTCGAACTGCACCTTGTCCTCGATCAGCGCGTGCGTGCCGATGACGATGCCCGCCTCGGCCGTGGCCAGGTCGAGCAGCGCCTGGCGGCGGGCGGGCATGCCCATCGAGCCGGTGAGCAGGACGACCTTGGTGGCGTGCTCGGCCCCGCCCAGCATCCCGCCCTGCGCCAGTTCGCCCATCATCTCGGTGATGGACCGGTGGTGCTGCTGCGCGAGGACCTCGGTGGGCGCGAGCATCGCGGCCTGACCACCCGCGTCGACGACGGCGAGCATGGCGCGCAGCGCGACCATCGTCTTGCCCGATCCCACCTCTCCCTGGAGCAGCCGGTGCATCGGGTGCTCCGTGGCCAGGTCGTCGAAGATCTCCTTGGAGACCTTCTGCTGGCCGTCGGTGAGCGTGAAGGGGAGCTTCGCGTCGAAGGCGGTCAGCAGGCCGTCCTCCTTCGGGACGCGGGCGACCGCCGTCAGCTGCGTCTCCGCGAAGCGGCGCCGGGCGAGGGCCACTTGGAGGACGAACGCCTCATCCCACTTGAGGCGGTCCCGGGCGCCTGCGACGTCGTCCTTCGTCTGCGGCCGGTGGATCTTGAGCAGGGCCTCGGGCAGCGGGACCAGGCCGCGGCCCTCGCGCAGCGATTCGGGCAGCGGGTCCTCGGCCTCGCGCGCGCTGGGCAGCACCAGGTCGACGGCCTTGGCGATCTTCCAGGACTCCAGCTTGGCCGTGGCCGGGTAGATCGGCAGCAGGGCGCCGGCCCAGGAGCCGACGGCCTCCTCGGCCTCGTCGGAGGACTCGGCGTTGAGCAACTGGTAGGCGGGGTGCGCCAGTTGCATCTTCCGGTTGAAGACCGAGGCCTTGCCGGCGAACATCGCGCGCGTGCCGGGCAGCAGGTCCTTGTGCGGCTTGTGGATGCCGCGGCCGAAGAAGACGAGCTGGAGCTGGCCGCTGCCGTCGGTGATGGTGACTTCGAGGCGCTGGCCCCTGCCGCCGTTGAACTTCAGGATGCGGGCGGTGGCGACCTGCGCGACGACCGTCACGTGCTCGTCGAGCGGCAGCTCCGCGAGGCGGGTGAGCTCGCCCCGCTCCGCGTATCTGCGCGGGTAGTGGTGGAGCAGATCCCCGACCGTGTGCAGGCCTAGATGCTCGGCCATCACCTTCGCGGTGGCGGGGCCGAGCACCTTCTTCAGTGGTTCTTCGAGCGCGGGCACGAGATCCATTGCACACCACGCCACTGACAATGGCCGAACACTGCCCGGAAACGAGGCTCGGGGCGGCCCTGAAACGAGTCCGAGGGCGGCCCCGAAACGCGCCTCAGCCCATCTCGGGCACCGGCGTCACCAGCTTCCCGTGCGACAGGTACGCCGTCAGGTTGTCCAGCGTCAGCCGTTCCATCTCGTCACGGGTCTCGACGGTGCCGCTGGCCAGGTGCGGCGTGAGGACCACGCTGTCCAGGGCGAGGAGCGGCTCCGGCACGTCCGGTTCGGCGGCGAAGACGTCGAGTCCCGCGCCGGCGAGGCCGCCGGTGGTCAGGAGGTCGACCAGCGCCTCCTCGTCGACCACGCTGCCGCGCGCGATGTTGACGAGGTAACCCTCGGGGCCGAGCGCCTCCAGGACCTCCCGGGAGACGAGACCGCTGGTGGCGGCGCCGCCGGAGGTGGCGACCACCAACACGTCGACGGACGCGGCCAGTTCCGCGGGCGAGGCCGCGTACGTGTAGTCGACGCCGGGGACCTCGCGGCGGCTGTGGTAGCTGATCGGGCAGCCCATGGCGGCGAACCGGGTGGCGATGGCCCGCCCGATCCGGCCGAGCCCGAGCACGCCGATCCGGGCGCCGCTGACCCGCCGCGCCAACGGGACGGGGCCCTCGCTCGGCCAGCGGCCGGCCCGTACGTAACGGTCGGCGGCGGAGAGCCCCCGCAGCACGTCGAGCGTGAGCCCGAGCGCGGTGTCCGCGACGCAGTCGGTGAGCACGTCGGGGGTGTTGCTGACCACGATGCCGCGCTCCAGGGCGAGGGCGACGTCGGTGGTGTCGTAGCCGACCCCGAAGTTGACGACGGCGCCGAGGCGCGGCAGCGCGGCCATGAGTTCGGTGCCGACGCCCGCGCGGCCGGAGGTGACGACGACGCCGACCTCACCCCCGTACTCCGCGAGGAAACCGTCGCGTTCGGGTCCTTCCTTCGGAAGGACGAGAGCGTCGTACGTGGTGTTCAGCGTCCGGGCGAGCGAGGGCTTGAGCGAGCCGACGGCGAGGACGCGGCCGACAGAGGCGGAGGCGGTGGCGGAGGCGGTGGACGTGGTCATGCGGGGACTCCTTCCTGGACCGGCTCGTGGCCCCGGGCCGGTTCATGGTCCGGGTTCACGGTCCGGAGCCGGTTCATGGTCCGGGGGCCGGTTCAGATCACTTTCTTGACGAGCACGGCGAGTTCGGCGTGCTCGGCCTCGGTGAGGTCGGTCAGCGGCGGGCGCACCGGTCCCGCGCCGTGGCCGGAGACGGTGAGGCCCGCCTTCACGATCGAGACCGCGTAGCCGGGCTGCCGGTCGCGGATGGCGATATAGGGCAGAACGAACTCGCGCAGCCGGTCGTAGACCTGCGCCTTGTCGTGGGCGCGCACGGCCGCGTAGAAGTCGCAGGCCCACTGCGGGGCGAAGTTGAAGATGGCCGACGAGTAGGTGGTGGCGCCGAGTTCGAGGTACGGCAGGGCGTACGTCTCGGCCGTCGGGAGGCCGCCGATGAGGACGAGCCGCCCGTCGTGTTCGGCGTGCAGCCGGGCCATGAGGTCGATGTCGCAGACACCGTCCTTGAACCCGATGAAGTTGGGGAAGCGGGCGACGAGCCGGTCCACGGTCGCCGCCTTGAAGCGGGCGTTGGCGCGGTGGTAGACGATCACGCCGAGGGACGTGGCCGCGCAGACCCGTGCCACGTGGTCGTAGAGCCCCTCCTGTCCGACCTCGGTGAGGTAGGGCGGCAGCAGCAGGAGGCCGTCGGCCCCGCCCTCCTCCGCCCGCCGGGCCATCTCCACCGCGGTCGCCGTGCCGTATCCGGCCGCCCCGATGACCGGCAGCCCGTCGTGCGCCTCCGCGACGGTCGCCCGCAGCACCGCGTCGACGTCGGTGTGGCTGAGCGAGAAGAACTCGCCGGTGCCGCCCGGGGCGAAGAGGCCCGCCACGTCGTACCCGGCCAGACGCTGCAGGTGCGCGCGGTAGGCCGGCTCGTCGAAGGCGTGATCGGGCGTGGTGTGGGTGACGGGGAAGGACAGCAGGCCGGAGCCCAGGACGCGGCGCAGATCATCGGGCGAGAAACGGGCCATGGGGGCAGCTCCAGGGTCGTCGGGCGGATGAGGCCGGCTGGCCGCAAGCTAGCAGACGTTGATCACGGATAGGAATGGCGTCCACATATGAGTACGCATATGGGTACGCCCTTCCCGGCGCACACGTGGGGCGCGCCCAACTTCCTTGCTTGCGCGATCTATTGACGTGCCCGAGAACCCCCACTTACCGTGCGTCCACAAATTGAAACGGCGTCTACATCCGTGGACAAGCTCGCGCCTGTCACGGTGGAGGAAGCCCCATGTCCCCTGTTCTCATCCCCGGTCGGGCTCTCGCTCTGGCGCTCGTCTGCACGCTCGCCGCAAGCGGCTGCACCGTGGCCAACAGTGCGTCGGTGACGGCGGGCAAGGACACGCTCCGTGTGGTGCTGCCGGAGGAACCGAACACCCTGGAGCCCTGCGACGGCTCGCAGACCACCACCGGCGTCGTGGTGCGCTCCAACATCACCGAACCGCTGACCGAACGCGATCCGCGCTCCGGAAAGCTGACGGCGAAGCTGGCGACCGGCTGGAAGCGCACCTCCGGCACCGAGTGGACGTACACCATCCGCAAGGGCGTCAGGTTCAGCGACGGCTCCCGCTTCGACGCGAAGGACGCCGCGTTCTCCATCGACCGGGCGGTCAACTCCAACTTCGGCTGCGACGTCGAGGGCTACGTCTTCGGGGACATGGACGTGAAAGTGGCGACGCCCGACGCCTACACGCTGAAGGTGAGGACCCCCCAGGCGGACCCGATCCTGCCGCTGCGGCTCTCCTTCATCGAGATGGTGCCGACGTCCACCGACGCGAAGAAGAAGGTGCGCGAGCCCGTCGGCACGGGCCCGTACCGGATCTCCGACTGGGAGCCGGGCCTGCGGCTCTCCCTCGCGGCGAACAAGAAGTACTGGGGCAAGACCCCCGACTACCGCAACGCCCTCTACCAATGGCGTCCCGAAGGCAGCGTGCGCGCCTCCATGGTCACCAACGGCGAGGCGGACGTGGCCACGTCGATCGGCCCGCAGGACGGCGGGGGCGACACCGCGGTCCCGTATCGCAACAACGAGACCACCGCCCTGCGCATGCAGTACACGGAGGCGCCTCTGAACGACAAGCGCGTGCGCCAGGCGATCAACTACGCGATCGACCGCAAGGGCATCGTCGACTCCCTCTACCGGGGCGACGCGAAGGTCGCCGCGCAGCTCGTCCGCTCCGGGGTCACCGGATACGACACGAACCTGAAGCCATGGCCGACCGACCTCGCGAAGGCGAAGAAGCTGCTGGCCGAGGCGAAGGCCGACGGGGTCGACGTGGGCAAGCGGATCCGGCTGGTCGCGCGCACCGCCCAGTTCCCGAAGATCGACGAGACCGTGCAGGTGATCCAGCACGAACTCGCCCGGCTCGGTCTGAACGTCAGGATCCAGATGACGGACACGGCGGGCAGCTCCGAGTTCCAGGAACGCCCCTTCCCCAACAACCCGGGGCCGTACCTGATGCTGATCCAGCACGGCAACCAGGCCGGTGACGCCGCCTTCACCATGGACCAGTACCTGCTGAGCAAGGGGTTCCAGAGCTCCGGTGGCACCGCCGCGTTCGACAAGAAGATCCGCGCCGCCGAAGCCCTCACCGGGGACGCGCGGCAGAAGGCGCTGGCCCGGATCTTCTCCGAGGAGCCGACCGAGATCGCCCAGTACGCGTACATCGCGCACATGTACGGGATCATCGCGCTCGCTCCGGGCGTCCGTTACGAGCCCAACTCCGCGACCGGCGACGAGATGCGCCTCGCCGAGTTCACGCACGCCGACTGACAGCGCGGCACGTCCACCCCGCTCACGGGGCTCCGCCCCGGACCCCGCGGGCTCCCGTCCAAGAGCGGGGCTGAAAATGCGAACTTCCTCCGACCAAGGGACAGCGATGTTCCAATTCCTCCGCCGTCGCACGCTGACCAGCATCCTGCCGCTGCTCGCGGTGCTTCTCGGGGTCTTCGTCCTCGCGCGGCTCACCGGCGATCCCTCGTCCTTGTACCTGCCCGAATCCGCCACCCCGGCCCAGCGCGCCGCGTTCGCCGCGCGCAACGGGTTCGACGACTCGATCTGGCAGCAGATCGCCGACTACTTCGGCGGCGTCTTCCAGCTCGACTTCGGCGAGTCGCTCCGCACCGGCGAGTCCGCGGCGACGATGGCGCTGCGGGCCTTTCCCGCCACGTTGCAGCTCGCCTTCGCGACCATGCTGATCGCCGTCATCGGCGCGGTGATCATCGGCAGCTGGGCCGCCTACCGGCCCAACTCCCTTGCCGACCGCGTCTGTTCGTTCCTGTCCATGACCGCCGCGAGCGTCCCCGACTTCTGGTTCGCGATCACCGGCGTATGGATCTTCTCCGTGACGCTCGGCGTGCTGCCCACCTCGGGCGTCACCGACGGCATGCTCTCGTGGGTGCTGCCGGTGGCGACGCTGGTGATCCGGCCGCTCGGCGTGCTCACCCAGGTGGTGCGCGGCGCGATGGTCTCCGCGCTCTCCGCCCCGTACGTCCGCCTCGCGCGCAGCAAGGGGGCCGGCAGCGTCCGCGTGGTCAGTCATCACGCGCTGCGCAACGCCGCCGCGCCCGCGCTCACCGTGGCGGGCGATCTCGCCGTCTCGCTGGTCAACGGGGCCGTGGTGGTGGAGACGATCTTCGGCTGGCCCGGCATCGGGAAGCTGATGATCGACTCCATCCTGGGCCGCGACTTCGCGGTGCTGCAGGCCGCCGTGCTGATCACCGCGATCACCATCTTCGCGCTCAACATCGTCATCGACGTCTGCTACGCGCTGCTCGACGCGCGCGTGCGCGAGACGGCGACGGCCTGAGGAGGACGCCGTGAGCATTTCGACCGACTCGACCGACAAGCCGGTGGACTCCGCGTCCGACACCCCGGTCCCCACGAAAGGCGCCTCCGCACCCCGCGGCAGCCAAGTCCCCCTGTGGCGCATGCTGTTGCGCGACCGCGTCGCCACCGTGGCGGCCGTGCTGCTCGTCCTGATCGCGCTCACCGCGCTCCTCGGCCCGCCGCTGCTCGGCGACTCCGCCACCGAGCAGGACCTGAAGAACGCCAACCAGGCACCGTTCTCCCTCGACCACGGCTGGCTCGGCGTCCTCGGTACCGATCCGCTCGGCCAGAGCGTGCTGGCCCGGCTGATCGTCGCCGCCCGCACCACGTTCAGCGTGGCCGTGCCCGCGGTGCTGCTCGCGCTGGCCGTCGGCTCACTGATCGGCATGTGGGCCGGCTACCACCGCGGCCGCCGCGAGACGGTCGCGATGCGCGTCGCCGACGTCATCATGAGCTTCCCTTCTCTGCTCATGGCGGTCGTCGTGCTGTACGTCTTCTCGCCGAGCATCGCCAACCTCGTCCTGGTGCTGACCGTCACCCGGCTCCCGGTCTATCTGCGCACCGCCCGGTCCGAATCCTCCGAGCTGCAGAGCCGCCTTTTCGTGGACGCGGCGCGGACCTTCGGCACGTCCAGCGGGGCGATCATCCGCCGGCACGTGTTCCCGATCGTGCTGCCGACGCTGCTGACGCTCGCCACGCTCGAATTCTGTTACGTGATGCTCGCGGAGTCCTCGCTGAGCTTCCTCGGCATCGGCATCCAACCACCCGATGTGAGCTGGGGGTTGATGGTCTCGCAGGGCCGGACGTACCTGCAGAGCGCGTGGTGGCTGACCTTCTTCCCCGGGCTCGCCATCGTCGTCACGACCGTCTCCGCGACCGTGCTCGCCTCCTGGGCGCGGCTCGCCACCGACCCCGCGCAGCGCTGGCGCCTCACGCTGCCCCGCAAGGCGCGGCGCCGCGCGGGCCGCGCCGCCCGCACCGTCCCGGCTCCCCAGGAGGCCCAGTCGTGACCGCCACCGCTACGCGTACCGCCCTCGAAGTGGACGGCCTCAGCGTCGACATCCGCACCCCGACCGGCACCGTACGGGCCGTCGACAAGGTCACCTTCAGCGCCCGGCGCGGCCGGACGCTGGCCCTGCTCGGCGAGTCCGGCTGCGGCAAGTCGATGACGGCGCAGGCCATCGTGTCGCTGCTCGACCCGGCCGCCGAGGTGAGCGCGGGCCGGGTGCTGCTCGACGGCACCGATCTGGTCGCCGCCGACGAGCGGACCCGGCGCGCGCTCGCGGGACCCGAACTCGCCATCGTCTTCCAGGACGCGCTCACCGCCCTCAACCCGGTCTACACGGTGGGCACCCAGCTCGCCGAGCCGTTCCGGATCCACCGCGGGATGTCCCGCAAACAGGCCCGCAAGGAAGCGATCGAGCTGATGGCGCGGGTCGGCATCCCGGAGCCGGAGAGCCGGGTGGACGCCTATCCGCACCAGTTCTCCGGCGGTATGCGCCAGCGTCTCCTGATCGCCATCGCCGTCGCCCTCTCCCCCTCCGTGCTCCTCGCCGACGAGCCGACGACCGCGCTCGACGTGACCGTGCAGGCGCAGATCATGCAGCTGCTGCATGATCTGCGCTCGGAGCGGGACATGAGCGTCGTACTGATCACCCACGACCTGGCCCTCGTCTCCGAGCAGGCCGACGAGGTCGTGGTGATGTACGCGGGCACGGTCGTCGAGTCGGGCCCCGTGCGCGAGGTGTTCGGGGCGCCACAACACCCTTACACCAAGGGCCTGTTGGACTCGGTGCCGGTGCACGCCGCGCGCGGTGAGGAGCTGCGGTCCATCGGCGGCTCCCCGCCGGACCTGCACTCGATCCCGTCCGGCTGCGTCTACCAGGACCGCTGCCCGCTGGCGCGCGATCTGTGCCGCGCGCGGCGCCCCGAACCGTCCGAGGTCGCGCCGGGCCGCACGGCCGCCTGCCACTTCTCCGACGAGGTGACCCGATGAGCGACAACCCGCTCCTCCAAGTAAGCGACAACCCGCTTCTCCAGGTACGCGAGCTCACCAAGACGTTCCAGGTCCAGGGCGCCGGCAAGGGGCGCCGGCTGCGCGCCCTGAACGGCATCTCCTTCGATCTGCGGCGCGGCGAGACCCTCGGCCTCGTCGGGGAGTCGGGCTGCGGCAAGTCCACGCTCGCCCGGACGCTGCTCATGCTGGAGCGGCCCGACGGCGGCGAGGTCCGCTTCGACGGCGTGGACCCCTTCGCCCTCAAGGGGGCGGAGCTGCTGGCGTGGCGGCGCCGGGTGCAGATGGTCTTCCAGGACCCGTTCGCCTCGCTCAACGCCCGGATGACGGCCGGCGAGATCATCGGCGAACCGTGGCGCACCCACAAGTCCCTGCACCGCACGGCGAGCGAACGGGACGCCCGCGTACGGGAGTTGCTCGATCTCGTCGGGCTGCGCAAGGGCGACGAGCACCGCTATCCGCAGGAGTTCTCCGGCGGCCAGCGTCAGCGCATCGGCATCGCCCGCGCGCTCGCCCTCTCCCCCGACGTGATCATCTGCGACGAGCCGGTCTCCGCGCTCGACCTGTCCGTGCAAGCCCAGGTGCTCAACCTCCTCAACGACCTGCAACGACAGCTCGGTGTCAGCTATCTCTTCATCTCCCACGACCTGTCGGTGGTCCGGCACGTCGCGGACCGCGTGCTGGTGATGTACCTGGGCGGCATCGTGGAACAGGGCGACACGGAGTCCGTCTTCGGCCGCGCCCTGCACCCATACAGTTCGGCGCTGATGTCGGCCGCGCCGTCGCTCGACGCCGACGCGCGCCGCGAACAGATCGTCCTCCAGGGCGAGTTGCCTTCCCCGCTATCGCCGCCGTCCGGCTGCCGCTTCCGCACCCGCTGCTGGAAGGCGACCGACGCGTGCGCCTCGGCCGCGCCCGACCCGGCCGTCGACGCACGGGATCCGGGGCACACGGCGGCCTGCTTCCATCCGCTGGAGGACACCTCCGGCCTGGTGGCCGCGGGTGGGGGCGGTCTGTGACGGTCACCGGCTATCTCGTCGTCGCGGTCGCGGTGGTGATCGCCTCCTGTCTCCAGGCGTCCATCGGCTTCGGCATGGGGATGCTCGCCGCGCCGGTGGTCGCCGTCGTCGACCCGACCCTCGTCCCCGGAACGCTGATCATTCAGGCGGGCGTGCTCACCCTCCTCGTGACGGTGGCCGAGCGGCAGCACATCGATCTGCGGGGCACCGGCTGGGCGCTGGTCGGCCGGGTGCCCGGCACCATCGCGGGAGCGCTGCTCGTGGCCGCGCTCCCGCCGCAGGGCCTCGCCCTGATGCTGTCCGGCGTGGTGCTCCTGGGCGTCGTGCTGACCTGCTTCGGCTGGGCCCCGCAGCCGCACCGTCCTGTCCTGGTCCTCGCCGGGTCCGCGTCCGGGCTGCTCGGCACCGCGACCTCGATCGGCGGTCCGCCGATGGCCCTGGTCTGGCAGGGCAAGGACGCCCCGGTGCTGCGCGGCACCATGAGCGGGTTCTTCCTCATCGGCTCGGTGCTCTCCCTCGCGACGCTCGCGTCGACGGGCGCCATCGGTACGCACACGCTCCTGATGTCGGCCGTGCTGGCCCCCGCGCCGGTCATCGGCTACGCGCTCTCGCGTTACGTGAACCGCTTCATGGACGCCCGCCGGCTGCGCTGGGCCGCGATCGGGGTGTCGGCGCTGGGGGCGGTGCTGCTGATCGGCGAGCAGTTGGTGTGAGCGTCACCCGAACCCGAGGTTGCGCCCTCACCCGACCACGAGGTTGCGCAACGGCCGTCCCTCCGCGAGCGCCTCCACGTTCGCCCTGATGTCCTCGGCCCGCCCGCGGAAGGTCTCCTCCGTGTGCCCCGACTGGTGCGGCGTGAGCACCACGTTGTCGAACCCGGTGAAGTCCAGGTGCGAGGGCGGCGGCGCCGCGGGCTCGCGCGGGTTGCGCCACCAGACGTCGAGGCCCGCCCCCGCGATGGTGCCGTCGCTCAGCGCGGAGTGCAGCGCCTTCTCGTCGACGACCGGGCCGCGGGCCACGTTGACGAGCACGGCGGACGGTTTCATCGCGGCGAGCGCGGCGGCGTCCACGAGCCCGCGCGTCTCCTCGCTCAGCGGCACCGTCACCACGACCACGTCGCAGGCGCCGAGCATCTCGTGCAGCCGGTCCTGCCCGCCCACCCACTCCAGGTCCACCCCGGCGGGCGGCGGCGCGCCCGGGTCGCGGCGCACGGCGCGTACCCGCATGCCCAACGCGCCCGCCAGCCGGGCCACTTCGCCCCCGATCTCGCCCATGCCGAGGACGCCGAGCACCCGCCCGGCGAGGACGCCACCGAAGGCGTAGGACGGGTCGACGACCGCGTTGCGCCAGACGCCGGCCCGCATGTCCCGCTCGCCGCGCGCGACGTCGCGCAGGAGCATCATCGCCACCATCACCACGTGCTCGGCGATGGAGCGGCCGTGGTGGAAGGTGTTCGCCACCCGCACCCCGGGCCGCAGCGCGTCCAGCGGGATCTTGTCGTAGCCGGCCCCGGTGACGTGCAGCAGCCGCAGCCGCTCCATCCGGGCCAGCAGCTCGCGGTCGGCCGCGGAGCACACGAGTACATCGGCGGTGGCCGCGGCGGCGTCCCTGGCCCCGGGATCGTCCCCGTACGCGAAGGTCCAGCGGTGCGCACCGCCTTCCGTGAGTACGTCCCTGAACCGCCCCATGACCGGTTCGGTGACCAGGACCTCCAGCGGCCGCCCCGCTCCCCCGCTCACCACCGCGGCACCGTCGGGTCGAACTCCGGCTGGAAGCGGCGCATGTAGGAGGTGTCGTCGCGCTCACGGATGCCGCAGTCGAGGTACTGCTCGTGCAGCCGGGCGAGCGCGTCACGGTCGAGCTCGACGCCGAGCCCGGGGGAGGTGGGCACGGCGACGGCGCCGTCCTTGAACGTGAGCGCGCCCGGCACGACGACGTCCTCGGCGGGGTCCTTCCACGGCCAGTGCGTGTCGCAGGCGTAGTCGAGGTTGGGGGTGGCGGAGGCGAGGTGGGTCATGGCCGCGAGGCTGATGCCCAGATGCGAGTTGGAGTGCATGGACAGGCCCATGCCGAACGTCTCGCAGATCGCGCCGAGCCGCTGGGACCGCCGGAGCCCGCCCCAGAAGTGGTGGTCGGACAGCACCACTTGAACGGCGTCCTGACGGACGGCGGGCGGCAGGTGCTTGAAGGCGACGACGCACATGTTGGTGGCGAGCGGCATCGACACCTCGCGCGCGACGCGGGCCATGCCCTCGATGCCGGGCGTCGGGTCCTCCAGGTATTCGACGACACCGTCGAGCTCCTGCCCGACCTTGATGGAACTGGCCACGTTCCAGGCCCCGTTGGGGTCGAGGCGGAGCGGCAGCTCGGGGAAGGCCGCGCGCAGCGCCCGGACCGCCTCGATCTCCTCCTCGGGCGCGAAGACGCCGCCCTTCAGCTTGATCGCGCCGAACCCGTACGCGTCGATGATGCGGTGGGCCTGCCGTACCAGACCCTCCGGGTCGAGGGCGGCGCCCCACTCGTCGTCGTCCTGCCCGGGGTGGCCGGCCCACTTGTAGAAGAGGTACGCGCTGTAGGCGACGCGGTCGCGCACGGCGCCGCCGAGCAGGTCGCTCACCGGGCGGCCGACGACCTTGCCCTGAAGGTCGAGCGCGGCGACCTCGAAGGGCGAGACGACCCGGTCGGCGAGGGAGCTGTCGGTCACCATCCCGCTCATCCCGTGCCCGCCCACGCCGCTGTCGGCGGCCAGCGACTCATTGACCGCACGCCAGACGCCGTTCAGGTCGAAGACGTCGGTGCCGACCAGGTGCTGCGCGGCCCGCTCAAGGCGGCCCAGATGCGGCAGGTCCCCGTAGGACTCACCGAGCCCGCACAGGCCGCTGTCGGTCACGACCTCGACGACCGAGCGCAGCGCGAACGGTTCGTGCACGCCTACGGAGTTGAGCAGCGGAAGGTCGCGGAAGGCCACCGGCGTCACGCGCACCTCGGAGATCCGGTGCTTCTCAGCGGTCCCGTGCTTCTCAGTGTCAGACATGACCGGATCCTGACACGCGTCTACGTACGTAGACAAGGCTTGCGTATGTGATTTCGGAGCTCCGGGCCGGCTGCCTCCGCCATCCCGTCCCCTACGATGTGCCGGACCTTCAGGGGGTAGAAGTGGCAGCGAAGAACGCCTCGTTGGGCGCGGCGGACACCGAGTCGGGCCGCGGCCTGGTCAAGTCCGCCGAGCGCACCGCACGGATCATGGAAACGCTCGCCGAGTCCGCGGACGGCCTCAGCCTGAGCGGACTTCAGGAGCGGACCGGCTATCCCCGCTCCAGCCTGTACGCCCTGCTGCGCACGCTGACGACGCTGAAGTGGATCGAGACCTCCGACGGCGAGCAGACGTACGGCATCGGACCGCGCGCGCTGCTCGCGGGCACCGCCTACCTCGACCGCGACCCGGCGCTGCCCTTCGCCGTCCAGCAGCTCGAGAGCCTGCGGGCCGAGACCGGCTACACCGTGCACTACGCGCGCCTCGACGCCCCCAACGTCATCTACCTGGCCAGCCGCGAGGTCACGGAGCCCAAGCGCCTCGTGTCCCGCGTGGGCCGTCAACTACCCGCCCACGCCACCTCGTTGGGCAAGGCCCTGCTCGCCGAGCGGACCTCGGCCGAAGTCGACGCGATCCTGCCCGAGGACGGGCTGCGGCAGTTGACCGAGCACACGGTGGCCACCCGCGCGGCGCTCCACGGTGAGCTGGAGGCGGGCCGGGTGCGGGGCTGGTCGATCGAGCGGGAGCAGAACACCGCGGGGCTGTGCTGCGTGGCCGCCTGCGTCGGTTACCGCATCCCGGCGACCGACGCGATCAGCTGCTCGATGCCGCTGTCCCGCGCCTCCGACAGGGAGCTCGCCCGCGTCACGGAGGCGCTGCGCCGGCACGCGGACGAACTGGCGGGAACCCTGCGCCGCAAGGGCATCCGCTAGTCACCCGGCCGCGCTCGCCCTACTCGACGCCGATCAGCATCAGCGCCGACTGCCGCCCGCCGCGGTACACCACCGTGTCCACGGCCAGGTAGGACTCGCGCACATGCTGTTCGAGCCCGGCCGCGACCTCGTCCGAGACCTCCTCGCCGAGGACGAGCGTGACGAGTTCGCCGCCCGCCGCCAGCATCCGGTCGAGGACCGTGCGGGCCGTCACGGGGACCTCGCCGCCGATGACCGCCACGTCGCCGTCGATCAGGCCGAGGACGTCCCCGGCCTGGCAGATGCCTGCCATGGTCCACGACTGCCGCTCGGCGACGGCCAGTTCGCCGTACCGGGTCGCCCCCGCGGCCGAGGTCATCGCCACGACGTCCTCGTCGAAGCGCCGGTCGGGCTCGTGGACGGCGAGCGCGGCGATGCCCTGGACCGCCGAGCGGGTCGGGATGAGCGCGATCCGGATGCCCTCGGAGCGGGCCTGCTCGGCCGCCGCCGCGGCGGTGTGCCGCAGCTCGGCGTCGTTCGGCAGCAGCACCACCTCGCGCGCGTGGGCCCGCCGTATCGCGTCGACGAGCTCCCCGCTGGCGGGCGGTTCACCGGGCCGGTCGGGCACGGTCGTGGCGCCCGCCTCCCGGTAGAGCCCGGCGAGCCCGTCGCCCGGCACGACCGCCACCACGGCCCGCTGCGCGCGCTCCCGCGGCGCCGAGTCGTGCGTCGCGTGCACATCGCCGAGCCCGAAGTGCGTGATGCGGATGCGGTACGGGCGCCCGGCCTCGACGCCCGCCTCCACGGCCGCGCCCGCGTCGTCCACATGTACGTGGACGTTCCACAGGCCGTCCCCGCCGACGACGACCAGCGAGTCCCCGAGGGCGTCGAGCCGCGTCCGCAGCCGGGCCACCGCCCCGTCGTCCGCTTCGAGCAGGTAGATGACCTCGAAGGCGGGGCCCGCAGCGCCCTCGTCCTCGGGGCATTCGAGCAGCACACCGTCGGGGACGGCATCCACGCGCGCGTGGGCGCCCGCTCCACCCCGGCGCACCAGCGGCGCCTCCCCCGAGACCGCCTCGCTCAGCGCCCCCAGGACGGCCACGAGCCCCCGCCCACCCGCGTCCACGACCCCGGCGCTGCCGAGGGCGGCGAGCTGCCCCGGCGTCGCGTCGAGCGCCACGCACGCGCCTTCGTAGGCGGCACGGACGACGTCCCGGCAGTCCCCTTCGGCCCCGGAGGCGGCCGCCGCGGCGGCCGTCGCCACGGTCAGGACGGTGCCCTCCACGGGGTGGGCGACCGCCTCGCGCGCGGACTCGGCGGCCCGGCCCAGCGCAAGGCGCAGGGCGTCGGCGTCGGCCCCCGTGACGTGATCTCCCTCACCGTCCCCGCCGCCGGCGAGGACCTGCGCCATGCCCCGCAGCAGCTGCGCGAGGATCGTCCCGGAGTTGCCCCGGGCACCTATGAGGGCACCGTGCGCCATGGCGCGCATCACTTCGGGGAGCGCGGGAGCGGCCGGCTCGGGCCCCGCCTCAAGACCGGCGAAGACCGCCTCGACCGCTTGGTGCGCGGACTCGAGGGTCAGATAGAGATTGGTGCCGGTGTCCCCGTCGGCGACCGGATAGACGTTGATCGCGTCTATCTCCGCGCGGTCGCGGCCGAGCGCCTCCAGGGCGAGTGAGCACCAGGCGCGCACCGCGATCACGTCGAGCACCTGCGGCACCTGCGCCTCCTCGAGCAGCTGGACTGGCACCGCAGAGTAGACCGCGGAAGGTGAGCGTCCGGAAAGAGGGCCCGGCCCACGAGCCGGTCCCGACCTGGTCCGGAGCCCGGGCGGGCTGCCCTACCAGCCATGGTAGTTTCGTTGTACCGACGCAGCCGTTGTATGCTGCTCGGGTTGCCCGATATTCATCGGGCCATCCCCTGGCACCGCCACTCAGAGTCCTCCGATCCTGATCCCGGCATGCCGGGATCAACCGTAAGAGCATCTGAAGTCTTTGGAGTGACCCGTGGCTGCCAACTGCGACGTCTGTGGCAAGGGGCCGGGCTTCGGCAACAGCATCTCCCACTCGCACCGCCGTACGCCCCGTCGCTGGAACCCGAACATCCAGCGTGTGCGTGCCGTGATCAGTGGGACGCCGAAGCGCCTCAACGCCTGCACCTCGTGCATCAAGGCCGGCAAGGTCTCGCGCTGACGTTTCGCGTAGCGCGGCCACCTAGCTGGTTGCTTTAAAGAGCCGGTCCCCTCGGGGACCGGCTCTTTTTTGTGCCCTGGTTCGTGCCCTGGGGCCTGGTCCGAACGACAGGCCCCGGGCGGGGCTCACGACTCGATCTCGCCTCCGAAGTGGTCCCAGCCGCTCTGACTCGTCCAGGGCGCCCCGTCCACGGTCACCTGGGACAGCGCCGAGGGGCCGAGCACCTCGCCGATCACCTTCCAGCGGGCGGGCAGCTTCACCGACGGCGGGAAGGTGGCCACGATCGCGTGGTCCTCGCCCCCGCTCAGCACCCACTGCAGCGGGTCGACGCCGACGGCCTGGCCGATGTCGCTCATCTGCGTGGGCACGTCCACCTGCCCCGACTTGATGTCGATGCGGACCTTGCTCGACTCGGCGATGTGGCCCAGGTCGGCGATCAGCCCGTCGCTCACGTCACACATGGCGGTCGCGCCGAGCCCGGCCGCGGCGGGACCCGCCTCGTACGGGGGCTCGGGACGGCGGTGCGCCTCCACGAAGGCGCGGGGCGAGCGGAAGCCGCGCGAGAGCACCGCGTATCCGGCGGCGGACCAGCCCAGCCAGCCGGTCACGGCCACGACGTCGCCGGGCTGCGCGCCGGACCGGGTCACCGGCTCGTGGCCCTGCATGTCGCCGAGCGCGGTGATCGCCACGGTGATCGTGTCGCCGCGTACGACATCGCCGCCGACGACGGCGGCGCCCGCCACCTGACACTCGTCGCGCAGCCCGTCCATCAGCTCCGAGGGCCAGGACGCGGGCAGTTCGGCGGGTACGACGAGGCCGAGCAGCAGCGCGGTGGGCACGGCGCCCATGGCCGCGATGTCGGCGAGGTTCTGCGCGGCGGCCTTGCGCCCGACGTCGTACGCGGTGGACCAGTCGCGCCTGAAGTGCCGGTTCTCCAGCAGGACGTCCGTGCTGGCGACGACCCTGCGGTCCGGTGCCGCGATCACGGCGGCGTCGTCGCCGGGACCGATGCGTACGGCCGGGGTGGTGGTGAGCCGAGAGGTCAGCTCTCGGATGAGGCCGAACTCCCCCAACTCGCCGACGGTGCCCTTCATGCGCGTGCTGCCCTTTCTGCCCCGGTCCGCTGCCGGCCGCCTGGGCCGAATGCCCCGGCCCGCTTGCGGTCGCGGGCCGACTCTGTCATGGGTACGGTTTGTGTCACGGGCCTGCCTTCCACGTCCGTCGGGCGCCACAGCCGCCACCGGGTCTCCCCGCGACGAGCGGTGACGCGATAACGTGGCGTCCCTTCTCCCCACATGATCCTCGTGATGATCCTCGTGGCCGCCCTGGAGGTTCCGTGGTACAGGCGTACATCCTGATCCAGACCGAAGTAGGCAAGGCGTCGACCGTCGCCGAGCTGATCGGGAAGATTCCAGGAGTGATCCAGGCCGAGGACGTCACCGGCCCCTACGACGTGATCGTCCGCGCGCAGGCCGACACGGTCGACGAGCTGGGCCGCATGGTGGTCGCCAAGGTCCAGCAAGTGGACGGCATCACGCGCACTCTGACCTGCCCGGTCGTCCACCTGTAGCCCCCGTCTACGCTGTGCCGGTGAAGTCATATCGTCACCGGATCCGGCACGGCCGACTGAGCCGCCTGTCCATCGCGGTGCCCTCGCTCTCCTTGCTGATCGCCACCGCGGGCTGCGCTTCGACGGACGAGGCGCCAAAGGCGGCGGTTCCCACTCCGGACGCGAAGGCCGCCAAGCTGTGCCGGAACCTGGACAAGGTCCTGCCGGAGAAGGTCGACGGACTCGAGCGCAACGATCCCGAACCGGGCTCGGAGCTCACCGCGGCGTGGGGAAGCCCCGCGATCATACTGCGCTGCGGCGTGCCGTGGCCCGACGCGGCGTTGAAGACGAGCAGCAACACGGCGACGATCGACGGCGTCGGCTGGGTGGCGGACGAACTCGACGACGGCGCACAGCGCATGACGACGGGCGGACGCCTCGCCTTCGTCGAGGTGACGATCCCCAAGGACGAGGTCACCAAGAACGGCGCGGGCTCCCTGGTCGACCTCGCCGACCCCATCAAGAAGGCGATCCCCAAGGGGATCGCCGACTAGGGCCCTTCTGACGGATCCTGCTGGAGTCGCGGGCCCTGGCACGCACATCTGCGGCGTTGTCGTCGGTTGCCAACGCTCCGCGTTGACGCCCTCCTCCGCCTTGCAGCTGCACGCACCAGACCCCGCTCGCCAGCACCGAACATGCACGGCCACCCGCATCCAGCCTGACCCGTCAGAAGGACCCTAGACCGCCTGTCATGAAGGCTGTGATTACCGCAGTCCGGTCGACCGCCGAAGCGCCGCCTGGATGAGCCGGTCCACCAGCTCCGGGTAGCTCACTCCGCTCTCCTGCCACATCCGCGGGTACATGGAGATCGGCGTGAAGCCCGGCAGCGTGTTGACCTCGTTGATGACGAACTCCCCGTCCTCGTCGAGGAAGAAGTCCGCCCGCACGATGCCCTCGCAGGACATGGCCTCGAAGGCGTCGACGGCGAGCCTGCGGACCTCCGCGGTCTGCTCCTCGCTCAGCGGCGCGGGCACGATGCCGGCCGCGGAGTCGATGTACTTCGCCTCGAAGTCGTAGAACGCGTGGGAGTCGGCCGGCGGGATCTCGGCCGGGACGGAGGCGCGCGGCCCGTCCTCGAACTCCAGGACCCCGCACTCGATCTCGCGCCCGACGATGCCGGCCTCGATGATCACCTTCGGGTCGTGCTCACGGGCCGTCTCGATCGCCTCGTCGAGCCCGTCGAAGGAGTCGACCTTCGTGATGCCGATCGACGAGCCCGCGCGCGCGGGCTTGATGAACAGCGGCCAGCCGTGGTCCCCGACGAAGTCGGCGACGCGGCGGCGGGCGCCCTCCTGGTCCCGCTCCCACTCGCGCGGACGCACGACCAGGTAGGGCCCCACCTTCAGCCCGAAGGACGTGAAGATGCGCTTCATGTACTCCTTGTCCTGGCCGACGGCCGAGGAGAGCACACCGCAGCCGACGTACGGGGTTCCGGAGAGGTCGAGGAGGCCCTGGATCGTGCCGTCCTCGCCGTACGGGCCGTGCAGCACGGGGAAGACCACGTCGACCTCGCCGAGGGCCTTGGGGACCGATCCCGGCTCGTTGTAGACGACTTCGCGGGAGCCCGGGTCGACCGGGAGGACCACACCGCCCTCGGGGGACTCGGCGAGATCGGCGACGTCCGGCACCTGGCGGTCGGTGATGGCCATCCGCTCGGGATCGTCCGACGTCAGCGCCCAACGCCCCTCGCGCGTGATGCCGATCGGCAGCACGTCGTACTTGGAGCGGTCGATGGCACGCAGCACGGCGCCCGCCGTGACCACGGAGACGCCGTGCTCGGAGCTGCGGCCACCGAAGACGACGGCCACACGCGGCTTGGGCCCACCTGCGGTGGACGCAGGGCTCTGGGGGAGGTTCTCGCTGCTCATATCGCGTTGAGCGTACCTGCTGGTAGTACGAGAGTCAGCGCCCGCAGAGCCCCGGTCGCACAGTTGTCGCTCAGCGTCGTTCCGGCTTGGCGGAGCGCGACATGAGCTCCTTCACCGCGACGACCGGGGACTTGCCCTCGTGGACGATCGCGACGACGGTCTCCGTGATCGGCATGTCGACGCCGTGCCGGCGCGCCAGATCGAGCACCGACTCGCAGGACTTGACGCCCTCGGCGGTCTGCTTGGTGACCGCGATGGTCTCCTGGAGGGTCATGCCCTTGCCGAGGTTCGTGCCGAAGGTGTGGTTGCGCGACAGCGGCGAGGAGCAGGTGGCCACCAGGTCGCCGAGGCCCGCGAGTCCGGAGAACGTCAGCGGGTCCGCGCCCATGGCGAGCCCGAGCCGGGTCGTCTCCGCGAGCCCGCGCGTGATGAGCGAGCCCTTCGTGTTGTCGCCGAGCCCCATGCCGTCCGCGATGCCGACGGCGAGGCCGATGACGTTCTTGACGGCGCCGCCGAGCTCGCAGCCGATCACGTCGGTGTTCGTGTACGGCCTGAAGTACGGGGTGTGGCAGGCGACTTGGAGCCGCTGGGCCACGGACTCGTCGCGGCAGGCGACGACCGCGGCGGCGGGCTGCCGGGCGGCGATCTCGCGCGCGAGGTTGGGGCCGGTGACGATCGCGATGCGGTCCTCGCCGACCTTCGTGACGTCCTCGATGACCTCGCTCATCCGCATCGCCGAACCGAGCTCGACGCCCTTCATGAGCGAGACGAGGACGGTGTCCGGGGCGAGCAGCGGCGCCCACTCCCCCAGGTTCTGGCGCAGCGTCTGTGAGGGCACGGCGAGCACCGTGAAGTCGGCGTCCGCCGCGGCCTCGGCCGGGTCGGTGGTGGCCCGCACGTTCTGAGGGAGTTCGACGCCGGGCAGGTAATCGGGGTTCGTACGCGTGGAGTTGACGGCCTCGGCGAGTTCGGCGCGGCGGGCCCAGAGGGTGACGTCGCAGCCCGCGTCCGCGAGCACCATCGCGAAGGCGGTGCCCCAGGAGCCGGTGCCGAAGACGGCGGCCTTCACGGGTCGGGTCACTTGCTGCTCTCCTCGGTCGTACCGCTCGCGGCCGGGCTGGCCGAACTGGCCGAACTGCCCTTGTCCCCCTGCAACTTGCGCCGCTGCTGGATGCGCGCCTCACGCGGGTCGTAACGCTTCTGCGGTGCCTTCTCGCCGCGCAGCTCCGCCACCTCGGCGGTGATCGCGGTCATGATGACCTCGGTCACCTCCTTCAGGAGGTCGGGCGTGATCTCCCTGTCGTAGAACGCGGAGAGGTCGACGGGCTCACCGGCGAGCACATGGTGCGTTTTACGCGGAAAGAAGTGCGGCTTCTTGGAGTACGGAGCGAGCGCCTCGGTGGCGCCCCACTGGCCGACCGGAATCACCGGGCACTTCGTCTGAAGCGCCACGCGCGCGACGCCCGTCTTTCCGGTCATCGGCCACAGTTGGGGATCGCGGGTGAGCGTTCCTTCCGGATAGAAGGCCACGCACTCACCGCGCTCCACCGCGTCGATCGCGGCACGGAAGGCGCTCAGCGCGTTCGTGGACTCGCGATAGACGGGAATCTGTCCGGTGCCGCGCATCGCGGCGCCCACGAACCCCTTCCGGAAGAGGCCGTGCTTGGCGAGGAAACGCGGGACCCGTCCCGTGTTGTACTGAAAGTGGGCGTAGAGGAACGGGTCCAGATGCGAATTGTGGTTGACCGCGGTGATAAAGCCTCCGTCGGCCGGAATGTTCTCCATTCCACGCCAGTCCCGCTTGAACAGAACCACCAGCGGTGGTTTGCAGAGGACCGCGGCGAAGCGGTACCAGAAGCCGATTCTGCGGCGGGACACTCGGACACCTTCCTCTAGGGGGGCCTGGGCCGCACACGTGTCGGCCCGGCCCACCGGCCTGTCGAGAACACCGTACGCCCGCACGGACAGCCGCACCTCATGCACAGGTCACAATAGGCGCGTGCAGTGGACCCTGGTGATACCGCTGAAACCGCTGGTGCGGGCCAAGAGCAGACTGGCCCCGACGGCGGGAGACGCGCTGCGCCCAAGCCTCGCCCTGGCGTTCGCCCAGGACACCGTGGCCGCCGCGCGGGCCTGCACGGCGGTGCGGGATGTGGTGGTCGTCACGGACGATTCCCGCGCGGAGCGCGAACTGGCGGCCCTGGGCGCCCACGTGGTCCCGGACGCCCCACAGGCGGGCCTCAACGCCGCTCTCGCCCACGGAGAGGCGTTCGTACGCTCCGAACGCCGGACCGCCGCCATAGCCGCCCTGAACGCCGACCTGCCGGCGCTGCGCCCCTCCGAATTGGCCCGCGTTCTCGCGACGGCATCCGCATTTCCCCGCGCATTTCTGCCCGATGCCGCCGGAATCGGCACAACGCTCTTGTCCGCGGCCCCCGGCACGGAATTGCTGCCCGCATTCGGCGGGGCATCGCGCGCCCGCCACACGGCGTCCGGCGCCGCGGAACTCCCCCTCGAAGGCGTCCACTCCGTACGCCAGGACGTCGACACCGGCGACGACCTGCGAGCGGCGCTCGCCCTCGGCGTGGGCCCGCACACCGCGCGGGCCGCGGCGGGGCTCCTGATCCCGGACTGAGTACGCTGCCCGTATGCAGGCCACCGCGTACACGTACGACTCCGAAACCCGTGCCGGCAGCGTCCTCCTGGACGACGGCACACCCGTCTCCTTCGACGCCGCCGCCTTCGACGCGGGCGGGCTGCGGCTGCTGCGACCCGGGCAGCGGGTGCGCATCGAGGTACAGGGTGAGGGTGACGCGCGGCAGATCACGCTGGTGACCCTGCAGACCTTCTGACCCTCTGAAAACGCCGTAGGGCCCCGGTGGGGCCCTCGGACACACCGCGGGCCGGTCTCCCCGAAGGGAGCCCGGCCCGACGCGTGAGCAACCTTGTGGCGTACGCCCAAGAAGCGACTTACTTCTTGCGGGCGGTGGCCTTCTTGGCGGTGGTCTTGCGCGCCGTGGACTTCTTGGCGGGCGCCTTCTTGGCCGTGGCCTTCGTGGCGGGCGCCGTCTTCTTGGCGGTGGCCTTCTTGGCCGGGGCCGCCTTCTTCGCGGTGGCCTTCTTGGCCGGAGCCGCCTTCTTGGCGGTGGTCTTCTTCGCCGTGGCCTTCTTGGCGGTGGCGGCCTTCTTGGCGGTGGTCGCCTTCTTGGCCGGCGTCGCCTTCTTGGCGGCGGTGGTCTTCTTCGCCGTCGTCTTCTTGGCGGTGGCCTTCTTGGCGGTGGTCGCCTTCTTGGCGGCCGCCTTCTTGACCGTCGCCGAAGCGCCGCCGCTCAGGCTGCCCTTGGGCGCCTTCTTGACCGCGACGTCGTTCTTCGGGAGCTTCTTCGAGCCCGCGACGAGGTCCTTGAAGCCCTGGCCGGCGCGGAAACGCGGCACCGAGGTCTTCTTGACCCGGACGCGCTCACCCGTCTGCGGGTTGCGGGCGTAACGGGCCGGACGGTCGACCTTCTCGAACGAACCGAAGCCCGTGACCGAGACGCGGTCACCGCTGACCACGGAACGGACGATGGCGTCGAGTACGGCGTCGACGGCGTCAGCGGCCTGCTGACGGCCACCAACCTTGTCGGCAATGGCTTCTACGAGCTGCGCCTTGTTCACGTCTTCCCCTTCGGAGACATTGCCGGAGCGAATCTTTTTCGCACCGGCTTTTCGCACGTTAGGCAGATATATACCGCAAATCAAACGCGAAACGGGCTAATCACCCTTGTGCCGCAACGAACTGGACAGTCTCAGAGTTCCTCTTCAGTGATCGAGCCCTCTTCGAAGTCGTCGAGGTCCGCCATGAATCGCTCCAGACGCCTTGCCGCACCGGCGAGATCGTGTTTGGCCGCGGCCGTGACGGCCAGCAGCTTCCGGGTCAGCGCCATCCGTACGCCCTCCGGGACTTGCAGTGTGCGCACTCTGGCGTGCGCTTCCTTGAGTTGGTCCGCGACCGCCGCGTACAGCTGGAGTTGGCCGTCGTGTTCCATGCACAGATTGTGCCATCTGGGGCGAGTTGTCGCCTCCGCAGGGTGCAACTCCCGCCCCAGAAGGCCCTTCTGGAGCCTCGCACAACGTGCTCGCCCAGCGTGCCTCCGAAACACGCGTACCCGTGGAACACCCCTGGTATTCAAGGGAGTTGAGAGGCCCCGGCCCCCCCTCGCGCAGGGCCCCGGAGGGGCTTTGGAGCCGGACACAGAAGTACCCCCAACCGGTGCACGATTGGGGGTACGAGGCCCTGTGGATGTGGCCTGAATAAGCCTTGCCGGTCTACGGATCCGTGAGAGGAACCCCAGGAGTCCGGTCGGCTCAGACCTGGACCGTCTGCGGCTTGAAGACCGGACGCTTCGCCTCGTAGGCGGCGATGTCCTCCTCGTTGCGCAGCGTGATGCTGATGTCGTCGAGCCCGTTCAGCAGCCGCCAGCGGGAGTTCTCGTCCAGTTCGAAGGACGCGGTGACGCCCTCGGCCCGAACTTCGCGCTCCTGGAGGTCGACCGTGATCTCGGCCTGCGGGTCGTTCTCCACCAGCTCCCACAGCGTGTCCACGACCTTCTGGTCGAGAACCACGGTCAGCAGACCGTTCTTGAGGGAGTTGCCGCGGAAGATGTCCGCGAAGCGGGAGGAGATGACGGCCTTGAAGCCGTAGTTCTGCAGGGCCCAGACGGCGTGCTCACGGGACGATCCGGTGCCGAAGTCGGGACCGGCCACCAGGACGGTGGCGCCCTCGCGCTCGGGCTTGTTGAGCACGAACTCGGAGTCCTTGCGCCAGGCCTCGAACAGCCCGTCCTCGAACCCGTCCCGCGTCACCTTCTTGAGCCAGTGGGCGGGGATGATCTGGTCGGTGTCGACGTTGCTGCGGCGCAGCGGGACGGCCCGGCCGGTGTGCGTGGTGAATGCTTCCATGACTCTCAGACTCCAGCGGCGACAGGGGTGTCGGACAGGTCGGCCGGCGAGGCCAGGTGGCCCAGAACGGCGGTGGCCGCGGCGACCTGGGGCGAGACCAGGTGGGTGCGGCCACCCTTGCCCTGCCGGCCCTCGAAGTTGCGGTTGGAGGTGGACGCGGAGCGCTCGCCGGGAGCGAGTTGGTCCGGGTTCATGCCCAGGCACATGGAGCAGCCCGCGTAGCGCCACTCGGCGCCGGCCTCCTTGAAGACCTTGTCCAGGCCCTCCTCGACGGCCTGCAGGCCCACCCGCGCGGAGCCGGGAACGACCAGCATCCGCAGCCCGTCGGCGATTTTGCGGCCCTTGAGGATCTCGGCGACGGCGCGCAGGTCCTCCATGCGGCCGTTGGTGCAGGAGCCTACGAAGACGGTGTCGACCTTGACGTCGCGCAGCGCCTGCCCGGCCTCCAACCCCATGTACTCCAGGGCCTTTTCGGCGGCGTACCGCTCCGAAGCGTCTTCGTACGAAGCCGGGTCGGGGATGTTCGCCGAAAGGGGCGCTCCCTGACCGGGGTTGGTGCCCCAGGTCACGAACGGCGACAGCTCGTCGGCCTTGATGAAGACCTCGGCGTCGAAGACCGCGTCGTCGTCCGTCTTCAGCGTCTTCCAGTACTCGACGGCCGCGTCCCAGTCGGCGCCCTTGGGGGCGTGCGGACGGCCTTCCAGGTACGCGAAGGTCGTCTCGTCGGGGGCGACCATGCCCGCGCGGGCACCGGCCTCGATGGACATGTTGCAGATGGTCATCCGCGCTTCCATCGACAGCTTCTCGATGGCCGAGCCGCGGTACTCCAGGATGTAGCCCTGGCCGCCGCCGGTGCCGATCTTCGCGATGATGGCGAGGATCAGGTCCTTGGCGGTGACACCCTCGGGCAGTTCGCCGTCGACGGTGATCGCCATCGTCTTCGGCCGCCACATCGGCAGCGTCTGCGTGGCCAGCACGTGCTCGACCTGCGAGGTGCCGATGCCGAACGCCAGGCCACCGAAGGCGCCGTGCGTCGAGGTGTGGGAGTCGCCACAGACGACGGTGGTGCCCGGCTGCGTCAGGCCCAGCTGCGGGCCCACGACGTGCACGACGCCCTGCTCGACGTCGCCCAGCGAGTGCAGGCGGACCCCGAACTCGGCCGCGTTCTTGCGCAGCGTCTCCAGCTGCACGCGCGAGACCGGGTCGGCGATCGGCTTGTCGATGTCGAGGGTCGGGGTGTTGTGGTCCTCGGTGGCGATGGTGAGGTCGGTGCGCCGCACCTGACGTCCCGCCTGGCGGAGGCCGTCGAAGGCCTGCGGGCTGGTCACCTCGTGCAGCAGGTGCAGATCGATGAAGAGGAGGTCGGGCTCGCCCTCGGCGCGCCGGACGACGTGGTCGTCCCAGACCTTCTCCGCGAGTGTCCTACCCATCGCTTTCCCTCCGGCCGGCTTGAGGTGCGCCGGCCCAACTAGAGATTTCGGATCGCCGTCGCCCGTACCCCTCGTACCGGACGTCAACGGCCGGGCCCGTTTGGTCCACGGGCCGGTGTGACGTACAGGGTGGCAAGTTCCACGGAAAATTGAACTTGCGTTTCACAGAGTGAGACGGGAGTATCGACGCATGGACAACAGTAGCGGCGTCGGCGTTCTGGACAAGGCAGCCCTTGTCCTGGGCGCTCTGGAGTCCGGACCCGCGACCCTCGCAGGCCTTGTCGCGGCCACCGGACTGGCAAGACCCACAGCCCACCGCCTGGCGGTGGCCCTTGAACACCACCGCATGGTGGCGCGTGACATGCAGGGCCGTTTCATTCTCGGCCCGCGCCTCGCGGAACTCTCGGCGGCGGCCGGCGAGGACCGCCTCCTCGCGACGGCGGGCCCGGTGCTCACGCACCTTCGGGACGTCACGGGCGAGAGCGCCCAGCTCTACCGCCGCCAGGGCGACATGCGCATCTGCGTCGCCGCGGCGGAGCGGCTCTCCGGACTGCGGGACACGGTCCCGGTGGGCTCCACCCTCACGATGAAGGCGGGTTCCTCCGCGCAGATCCTGATGGCCTGGGAGGAGCCGGAGCGCCTGCACCGGGGACTCCAGGGCGCCCGCTTCACGGCGACGGCCCTGTCGGGCGTCAGGCGCCGCGGCTGGGCCCAGTCGATCGGCGAGCGGGAGCCGGGCGTCGCGTCCGTCTCCGCGCCCGTGCGCGGCCCCTCCAACCGCGTCGTGGCCGCGGTCTCGGTCTCCGGGCCGATCGAGCGCCTCACGCGCCACCCGGGCCGGATGCACGCCCAGGCGATCATCGACGCCGCGGGCCGCCTCTCCGAGGCCCTGCGCCGCACCGGTTGATCCGGTTGCCCCAACTCCCCTTACGTTCCCTGCCCGTTCCCGGCCGGTCGCTTCAACGCCGCAGCGACCGGCCGGAGTTGTCCACTCCCGGCTTCAACTCCCGTACGTGTGGCCGCACATGTCACGGCAGCACATGTCACGGCATACGAAAAGGGCCCTTCCCGACTTCGGGAAGGGCCTTGATCGTTCGCGAGTACCCCCGACCGGATTCGAACCGGCGCTACCGCCTTGAGAGGGCGGCGTGCTAGGCCGCTACACAACGGGGGCCTTGACCACTTGCGTGATCAGCTGGTCTACCAGGACTCGAACCTAGAATGACGGTACCAGAAACCGTAGTGTTGCCAATTACACCATAGACCACTGAAGTTCAAGACCTTGCGGCCCACGAACTCAATGCGTACCCCCGACCGGATTCGAACCGGCGCTACCGCCTTGAGAGGGCGGCGTGCTAGGCCGCTACACAACGGGGGCCCTAGCGATCCTGCATCAGAGTCGGTGGGAGCTACCCAGGCCGTCCCCGCGGGAAGGATCTGTACCCCCGACCGGATTCGAACCGGCGCTACCGCCTTGAGAGGGCGGCGTGCTAGGCCGCTACACAACGGGGGCTTTGTGGATGCCATATCCACGGTTGCAGATGAGCTCTGCGAGCTGGCCTACCAGGACTCGAACCTAGACTAACGGAACCAGAAACCGTCGTGCTGCCAATTACACCATAGGCCACCGAAGCGCCACCCCCGAGGGGATCTTGCTTGGCTTGCGCTTCCGGGACCCGGGCTTTTCGGCCCGCTCCCCTTGGCGCAGAAAGAACATTACCCGAAGGTGGACTGCGCTCCAAAACGGGTATCCCCCGCCAACAGCGCAGGCAGTTGCTCGAGCCCTGTGATGCGTACGAGTTCGGGCCTTCCGCCCAGTTCCGCGCGGTCGAGCCAGATTCCGCTCAGGCCCGCGTCGACGGCTCCGCGGGCGTCCGTGTCCGGCTGATCGCCGACGTACGCGATCTCGTGCGGCTCCAGGGAGAGCTCCTCGCAGACGGCGTGGAAGGCGGCCGCTTCGGGCTTGGCGACGCCGAGTTCGGCGGCGCACAGGACGGCCTCGAAGCGGTCGCGCACGCCGAGCACGCGCAGCTTGCGGTCCTGGTTGTGCAGCGAGGAGTTGGACAGCACGGCGTGCCGGTAGCCGTGGGCGAGGGTGTCGAGGGCCGGGACAGTGTCGGGGAAGAGGCTCCACGCGGCCTCGTAGTGGCCGAGATAGCGGGCGAACCAGCCGTCGGCCTCCTCGGCCTCCATGGCGCGCCCCACGAAGCTGCGCACGCGGTCCCTGCGCTGCCCCTCCCAGTCGGACTCCCCCGCCTCGAACCGGGCCCAGTGCTCGCGCGTCGCGGCCCGCCACCGCACGAGCGCCTCCTCGACGCTCCCGAAGCCGTCGAGCAGCCCCTCCGCGTCGAGGTGGGCCCGCATGCCGACGGTGTCGGCCGTCGCGTAGTCGAAGAGGGTGTCATCGATGTCCCAGACGATGGCCTTGATCGGAGTGCTGTGCGGCATGTCACGACCGTAACGCCGAAAGACCCGGAAGCCGTCCGCTTCCGGGTCTTTCAGAGGGCTACGCGCGCGTGCTTACGCGGTGAGCTTCGCCAGGGCCGCGTCGATGCGGGCGAAGGTCGTCTCCTTGCCCAGGATCTCCAGGGACTCGAAGAGGGGCAGGCCGATCGTGCGGCCGGTGACGGCCACCCGGACCGGGGCCTGGGCCTTGCCGAGCTTGAGGCCGTGGGCCTCGCCGGCGGCCAGGACGGCCTCCTTGAGGGACTCGGGCGAGTTCCAGTCGGCCGCGTCCAGCTTCTCGCGGGCCGTGCGCAGGAGCGCGTCGGAGCCCTCCTTCATGGCCTTCGTCCAGCTCGCCTCGTCGAAGACCGGCTCCGGGAGGAAGAGGAAGTCCACGTTGTCCGTGATCTCGGAGAGGACCTTGAGGCGGGTCTGGGCGTGGGGGGCGATCGCCGCCCACTTCGCCTCGTCGAAGTCCTCCGGGGCCCACGGAGCGAAGGGGGCCTTCAGCCACGGGGCGCAGCGCTCCGCGAACTCCTTCGGATCGAGCAGGCGGATGTGGTCGCCGTTGATCGACTCGCACTTCTTGAGGTCGAAGCGGGCCGGGTTCGGCTGGACGTCCTTGACGTCGAAGGCCGCGACCATCTCGTCGATGGAGAAGATGTCGCGGTCCGCGGAGAGGGACCAGCCGAGGAGCGAGAGGTAGTTGAGCAGGCCCTCCGGGAGGAAGCCGCGCTCGCGGTAGAGGTTGAGGCTGCTCTGCGGGTCGCGCTTCGACAGCTTCTTGTTGCCCTCGCCCATGACGTACGGGAGGTGGCCGAACTCGGGGACCAGCTTGGCGATGCCCAGGTCCTTGAGCGCCCAGTAGAGGGCGATCTGGCGCGGAGTGGAGGAGAGCAGGTCCTCGCCGCGCAGGACGTGGGTGATCTCCATCAGCGCGTCGTCGACCGGGTTGACGAGCGTGTAGAGCGGGGCGCCGTTGGCACGGACGATGCCGTAGTCCGGGACGTTCTCCGGCTCGTACGAGATCTCGCCGCGGACCAGGTCGTTGAACGTGATCCGCTCGTCGGGCATGCGGAAGCGGACGATGGGCTTGCGGCCCTCGGCCTCGTACGCGGCCTTCTGCTCGGCGGTGAGGTCGCGGCAGTGGCCGTCGTAGCCGGAGGGCTTGCCGGCGGCGCGGGCCGCCTCGCGGCGCTCGTCCAGCTCCTCGGTGGAGCAGTAGCAGGGGTACGCCTTGCCGGCGGCGAGGAGCTTGTCGGCGACGTCCTTGTAGATGTCCATCCGCTGGGACTGGCGGTACGGCGCGTGCGGGCCGCCGACCTCGGGGCCCTCGTCCCAGTCGAAGCCGAGCCAGCGCATCGCGTCGAGGAGCTGCTCGTACGACTCCTCGCTGTCGCGGGCCGCGTCGGTGTCCTCGATGCGGAAGACCAGGGTGCCCTGGTTGTGGCGCGCGAAGGCCCAGTTGAACAGGGCGGTGCGGACCAGGCCCACGTGGGGGTTACCGGTGGGCGAGGGGCAGAAACGGACGCGTACGGGTGCGCTAGCCACGCTTGACAACCTTGTTGGTGAGAGTGCCGATGCCTTCGATGCTGACGGCGACCTCGTCGCCGACGCTGAGCGGGCCGACCCCTTCCGGGGTGCCCGTGAGGATGACGTCGCCGGGGAGCAGCGTCATGGCCTCGGAGATGTTGACGACCAGGTCCTCGATGGACGTGATCATCTGCGACGTGCGGCCGAGCTGACGCTGTTGGCCGTTGACCGTGCACTGGATCGTGAGGTCGGAGGCCTGCTCCAGGGTGAGGTCGGTCTCGACCCAGGGGCCCAGCGGGCAGGACGTGTCGAAGCCCTTGGCCCGCGCCCACTGCTTCTCGCGCTTCTGCACGTCGCGTGCGGTGACGTCGTTGGCGGCGGTGTAGCCGAAGATGACGTCCTTGACGCGCTCGCGCGGGACCTCGCGGCACATGCGGCCGATGACGACGGCGAGCTCCGCCTCGTGGTGCAGTTCCTCGGAGAAGCCGGGGTACTGGATCTCGGCGTCGGGGCCGATCACCGACGTCGACGGCTTGAAGAAGGCGAAGGGGGTGTCCGGGACCTCGTTGCCCAGTTCCTTCGCGTGCTCCGCGTAGTTGCGGCCGAAGGCGATCACCTTGTTCGGGAGCACGGGGGGCAGCAGCCGGACCTTGCTGACCGGGACCTTGGTACCGGAGAGTTCGTAGTCCGCGAACGGGATGCCCTTGATGATGTCGAGGACGAGCTCGTCTGGCTTGTCGCCCTCGACCGCGCCGAAGGCGACGTTCCCGTCGATGGAGAATCTGGCGATGCGCACGGTCTGCTGCGCCCCTTTTTCTGGCGTTGATCCGGGTGGGATGTGACCGACCCAGGCTAACGCGGTGGGGCCTGCGCCGTCGGCCCGGTTGTTACGCCGCCGGGGCGGTCTCCGGCGCCTTCATCAGGATCGTGCGCTTGGGGTTGGCCGTGTTCGTGGGGAGCGTCGCCGGGTGTTCCGGGACGGCCGGCGCGGCCTGGATCTCCTCGGCGTCCGCGAGGTGCGCCAGCGTCGTGCGCCGCGGGTTGGCAATGTTCTGGAACATCATCGTCTTCGTCATGACTGTGCTCGGGAACCTTCTCCGTAGTCTGATGTGCAGTCTGGTGGGCCATCCCTTTTCAACGTCAGGCTAAACATCTGATTCCCGCCGAAAGCCGGGAAGTTACGATCACCAGCATGTGAGTTTGCTCACGGAGTACCTCGCAAATGGGGCACTTCGGGCCGCCAACTCCCGCCCGCGAAACGGACATTACGCGACTGAAGCCACTATTCCGCTCCCGATCACGGCGGCCGGGACACCCCCCTGGCGTACGCGGAAAGTCCCGCAATGACCGGGTTGAAGCAGGTCGAGTTGCACGTCCCGTGACTCTCCTCTTACGTCGCGTCACACAGGGTGCGGCAGTCCCCACGGGCCTTGTTGGAGATCCTGCACTGTGCTGGAATCGCGTGGACCGCCGCAGGTACAGAACCGGCGCGCACGGGCGCACAGCAGCGCCGAGCAGCGGCGGAGAGGGGGAACCAGCGCCGGTCACTCACGACCAAGGGGGACGTTTCAGGTCGCCCCCCGAACGACGCCGACACCGTCTTGTCCGTGCTTACGGGCGGGGCGCCTGGTCCAGAGGTTGCGACGCTAGTGCAGGGACGTAAGAACAGGGATGGCAGCGCTGCGGCGGAGCCGGAGCCGCGCGGCGGGACCGGCCCGACAGCCGGCGGCACCCGGCCCCCGCACGCCCAGAACCCGGGACGCACCGCGTCCGTCGACACCTCGGAGGCCGACGGCAGGAGCGGGGCTTCCGGCTCGGGCACGCCGTCCTCGGCGAAGCCCAAGGGCCCCACGGGGCCCGGTTCGCGAATGGCGCTGCGCAACTGGCGCATCTCCACGCGCCTCGTCTCGCTGCTCGCGCTCCCCGTGGTCGCCGCGACCTCGCTGGGCGCGCTGCGCATCGCCGAGTCCCTGAACGACATCCAGCAGCTCGACAACATGAAGCTGCTGACGGAGATGACCAAGCAGGCGACCGAGCTGGCGTCGGCGCTCCAGGAGGAGCGCGACCAGGCCGCGGGCCCGCTGTCGAACGGCTCCTCGACGAGCGACTTCAACGTCAAGTCGACGCGCGAGAAGACCAACCGCGCCCAGACCACGTTCCTGCAGAGCACCACCGACATCAAGGCCGACGGCGAGACCGGCAGCCTCAACGGTGTGCGCGAGCACGCGGTGCAGATCGCCAGCGAGCTGAACACCCTCAGCAAGATCCGGCAGGGGGCGTACGAGGACAAGTCGAACTCCTCGCAGACCGTCGACTCCTACAGCCGGATCATCGACGAGCTACTCTCCCTGTCCACGGACATGGCGCAGGCGACCAGCAGCCCCGAGATGATCCAGCGCACGCGCGCGCTGGCGGCGTTCTCCTCCGCCAAGGAGTACGCCTCGGAGCAGCGCGCCATCATCGCGGCCGCCCTGCCGCCGAACAGCGCCCGCTTCGGCAAGCTCTCCGAGACCGACCGCCAGTACGGGCTCGCCGCGGCCGAGAACCAGAAGTCGCAGCTGCAGTCCTTCAAGGCCGTGTACGGCGCCGTGCCCGCGCAGGAGCTGCTGAAGCCGATCGAGGAGAACAACTCCACGATCACGGCCGCGGACACCTACGCGAACCGCGTGCTGCAGAAGCCCGACGGCATCAAGACGCAGGACAAGCGCTCGTACAAGGACTGGGTCGACGCGGACACCACGCGCATCCAGGAAATGTCCAAGATCGAGCTGACGCTGCTCAACCAGATGGAGCAGCAGGCCCGCGAGCTGCGCAACGCCTCCGAGCGCTCGGCCATCATCAACGGTGCGCTGATCCTGCTCGTGCTCGGCGTCTCGCTCGTCGGCGCCTTCGTCGTGGCCCGCTCCATGATCCGCTCGCTGCGCCGGCTCCAGGACACCGCGACCAAGGTCGCCCAGGACCGCCTGCCCGAGCTGGTCCGCGAGCTGTCCGAGTCCGACCCGCAGGACATCGACACGTCCGTGGAGTCGGTCGGCGTGCACTCGCGCGACGAGATCGGCAAGGTGGCCGCGGCCTTCGACGACGTGCACCGCGAGGCCGTGCGTCTCGCCGCCGAGCAGGCCCTCCTGCGAGGCAACGTCAACGCGATGTTCACCAACCTCTCGCGCCGTTCGCAGGGCCTCATCCAGCGTCAGCTCTCCCTCATCTCCGAGCTGGAGTCCCGCGAGGCCGACCCGGACCAGCTGTCGTCGCTGTTCAAGCTCGACCACCTCGCGACCCGCATGCGCCGTAACGGTGAGAACCTCCTCGTTCTCGCCGGTGAGGAGCCCGGTCGCCGCTGGACCCGGCCCGTGCCGCTCGTCGACGTGCTGCGTGCCGCCGCGTCCGAGGTGGAGCAGTACGAACGTATTGAGCTGGCCGCCGTACCCGCGACCGACGTCGCCGGCCGCGTGGTCAACGACCTCGTGCACCTGCTCGCCGAGCTGCTTGAGAACGCGACCTCGTTCTCCTCGCCGCAGACCAAGGTGAAGGTGACCGGTCACGCGCTGCCCGACGGGCGTGTGCTGATCGAGATCCACGACACCGGCATCGGCCTCTCCCCCGAGGACCTCGCCGCGATCAACGAGCGGCTCGCGTCGCCGCCCACCGTGGACGTCTCCGTGTCGCGTCGCATGGGTCTGTTCGTGGTCGGTCGTCTGTCGCAGCGCCACGGCATCCGCATACAGCTCCGCCCCTCCGACTCCGGTGGTACGACCGCGCTGGTCATGCTGCCCGTGGATGTCGCGCAGGGCGGCAAGAAGCCTTCCGGCAAGGGTGGCCCCGGTGGTTCCGGTGGTCCGGCCGCCGCGCAGGCCGCGGCCGGTGTCGCCGCCGCGCGGCGCGGCCAGGCGCCCGGCAACGCCGGTGGCCCTGCCGGTCTCCTCGGCGGTGGCTCCGGTGCCCCCGGCGGGCGGCCGCAGGTCGGTGCCGGTACGGGTGGGCCGCGTGCGGCGCTGCCCGGGCGCGGTGGCCCGCAGGCGCCGGCCGGTTCCGGCGCCAACGGCCCCTCGGGTCCCTCCAACCCTTCCGGCCCCTCCGCTCCCGACGCGTTCAGCAAGGGGCAGGCGCCCGGCGGCCCCGTGCCGCCGCAGCAGCGCACCCACAGCGACCCCAACGAGCCGCGGGGCCGGCGTCCGGTGCTGCCCCCGCGCGGTGGCCCGCGTGCCGAGCTGCCCGGTGGCAACCCGCAGCCCCGTACGCCGAGTTGGAGCGACGAGAACGCGCAGCCGAACCTGGACGCTCCGCGCGGTCACGACGAGCCGGACTCCACGGCCCAGTTCCCGCGCGTCCACGACGACCGCCAGGGTCCGCCCCGGCAGGGTGGCCGCGGCCCGTCGCAGGACTCCGGCCAGTTCGTCCGCTCGGACGTCTTCGGCCCGCGTGACGGCAACACCGGCAACACCGGCGGTCCCGACGCGGCGAACGGCTTCCGGGACGGCGGCCTGACCGGCCGTCAGGACCCGTCCGCCACCGGCCAGTTCGAGCAGCCGCAGGGCGGCCGGTCGGGCACCGGCCGGCACCAGCGTCCGCAGGACCCGGGCACCGCCCAGTTCCCGCGTGTCCAGGACCCGTCCGCCACCGGTCAGTACGACCAGCAGCAGGGCGGCCCCTCCGCCACCGGCCGGTTCGCGCAGCCGCAGGGCTCGTCGGACGGCGGCGGCTTCCCGCGCCCGCAGGACCCCTCGTCCGGCACGGGCCAGTTCCCGCGCTCCCAGGACCCGGCGAACACCGGTCAGTACAACCAGGCACAGGGCGACCCGTCGGCCACCGGTCAGTTCCAGAACCCGCAGGAGCCGTCGAGCACCGCTCAGTTCCCGCGCGTCCAGGACCCGTCCACCACCGGCCGGTTCAACCAGCCGCAGGACCCGTCCGACAGCGGCGGCTTCCCGCGCCCGCAAGACCCCTCGTCCGGCAGCGGCCAGTACAACCGCCCGCCGAGCGACCCGGCGAACACCGGCCAGTACGCGCAGCCCCAGGGCCGCTCGGCCACCGGCCAGTTCGAGTTCACGCCCCCGAAGCCGCCGCAGCGCAACGGCGCCCAGGACCAGGGCATCCCGGCGCAGCCCTCGCAGGAGGACTTCCTGCCGCCGGGCGACAACTCGGGCGGGGACGGCCGTACGCCGCTGTACGACACGCTGGAGACGAACTGGTTCCACGGCCAGAACGGCCAGAGCCAGGGTCAGGGTCAGAACCAGGGCCAGGGCCAGAGCCAGAACGGTCGGAACCAGAACGGGCAGGGCCGCAGCCAGGGCATGCAGTCGCCGGGTGGGCGTCCCGACCAGGGTCTCCCCCAGCGGCAGCAGGGCCAGGCCCCCTCGCGCCCCGCCGCGTCCCCGGACCCGGCCGAGGCCAACTGGCGGCAGTCCCCCAACGACGACCTGATGCGCCAGGCCGAGCGGGTGCGCAAGCCCGCCGCGGGCGGCGTCACCCACTCCGGTCTCCCCCGCCGTGTGCCGAGGGCGAACCTTGTGGCGGGCACCGCTCAGGAGCAGCAGACTCAGACCGGTCCTCAGGTCTCGCGCGCGCCCGACGAGGTGCGCGGTCGGCTGACCAATCTCCGTCGGGGCATTCAGCAGGGGCGGCAGGCCGGCAACACCGGCAGCTACCCCCGCCCCACTCACCAGCAGGAGCGTTAGTTGAGCCAGATGAGCCAGGCGGCACAGAACCTGAACTGGTTGATCACGAACTTCGTGGACAACACACCGGGTGTCTCTCACACGGTCGTGGTGTCCGCGGACGGGCTGCTGCTCGCGATGTCCGAGGGGTTCCCGCGCGACCGCGCGGACCAGTTGGCGGCCGTGGCGTCGGGTCTCACCTCGCTCACGGCCGGCGCGTCCC
Source organism: Streptomyces sp. UC4497 (assembly GCF_054871485.1). Classification (NCBI taxonomy): domain Bacteria; kingdom Bacillati; phylum Actinomycetota; class Actinomycetes; order Kitasatosporales; family Streptomycetaceae; genus Streptomyces; species Streptomyces sp. UC4497. Next base: position 110,758 of record NZ_JBTYHB010000027.1, read on the forward strand.
GGATCTTCGAGGGCGGCCCGGTGAACCAGACGGTCGTGGAGATGGAGCGCGGCTTCCTCTTCATCATGTCCATCTCGGACGGCTCGTCGCTCGCCGTGCTCGCACACCCCGACTGCGACATCGGCCTCGTCGGCTACGAGATGGCTCTGATGGTCGACCGCGCGGGCTCGGTGCTCACGCCCGATCTGCGCGCCGAACTCCAGGGCAGCCTGCTGCACTGAGGTCCGTAACGGCCGGTAACCCCGGCCACCCCCGCAGTCTGCTTCATCGGCAGCCCCGGAATCCAGTCAGCTCACGCAATCCGCACACCCCGATATTCCGCCGTCACAATCCCCCCACCGGCCCACCCTCAGACGGCAGGCCCCCGCACTTGTCGTCCCGCCCGGAGGATCCATGACCCCGCCCACCGACTCACACGACCCGTACGGCGCCACCGCCCACGCCGGGTACGGCTTCGAGGGCGACCAGCCCCTGGTCCGCCCCTACGCGATGACCGGTGGCCGGACCCGCCCGCGCTACCAGCTCGCCATCGAGGCGCTGGTGAGCACGACGGCCGACCCCGCGGCCCTGGTGACGCTGCTGCCGGAGCACCAGCGCATCTGCCACCTGTGCCGCGAGGTGAAGTCGGTGGCCGAGGTCTCGGCGCTGCTGTCGATGCCGCTCGGTGTGGCCCGGATCCTCGTCGCGGACCTGGCCGAGGCCGGGCTCGTCGCCATTCACCAGCCGGGCGGCGACGAGGCCAACGGCGGTGCGCCGGACGTGACTCTGCTCGAAAGGGTGCTCAGTGGACTTCGCAAGCTCTGACGGTTCCGTGGGAACCGCCCGTGCCACCACCTCGGCGAAGATCGTGGTGGCGGGCGGCTTCGGCGTCGGCAAGACCACGTTCGTCGGGGCGGTCTCCGAGATCAACCCGCTGCGCACCGAGGCCGTGATGACCTCGGCGAGCGCGGGGATCGACGACCTGACCCACACCGGGGACAAGACGACGACCACCGTCGCCATGGACTTCGGCCGCATCACGCTCGACCAGGACCTGATCCTGTACCTCTTCGGTACGCCGGGCCAGGACCGCTTCTGGTTCATGTGGGACGACCTGGTGCGCGGCGCGATCGGCGCCGTCGTCCTCGTCGACACCCGCCGCCTCGCCGACTGCTTCCCCGCGGTCGACTACTTCGAGAACTCCGGCCTGCCCTTCGTCATCGCCCTCAACGGCTTCGACGGGCACCAGCCGTACGCCCCCGAAGAGGTGCGCGAGGCCCTGCAGATCGGCCCCGACACCCCGATCATCACGACGGACGCCCGCCACCGCGCCGACGCGAAGAGCGGCCTGATCACGCTGGTGGAGCACGCCCTCATGGCCCGCCTGAAGTAGCGACGCCGGTCAAAATCGGTCGGTTCTCGGTCAGTAAGTGGCTGGATCCATACGGCAGTTGTCGTAGCCCATTCGGCGCCGCCTGTGGCCTTTGACACGCCGGGCCCTGGTGTTCATAACGTTTCGAAAGAGAATTCCCAGGGCACCGACACACGTCGCGCACAGCCGGTTCCACTGCGCTCACAAGAGCCCCGCCTTTTGGCGGGGCTCGCTCTTTATGACCGTTTTATCTGGGGTGTGCGTCACCCGGAGCTTCCGCTTCCGACTGTTTGGAAGTGCGCCTCCTGACGTGCTGGAATGCGCTGAACTGCCCAGTAGGAATGGGCCTGGAGACATACCGCGGCACAACGTAGGTGCCGACGCCGAGAGGTTGTTGGTCGAGTGAGGCGAAGCAAGAACAGTCCCGAGCCGGTCTCGGCGCGGGGCAACTTCACCCCGCCCCCGCGCGACGCGGCGCGGACCGCACCGGCGGCCGAGGCCACGGCGCCGGCATCGTCGGGCGGACGCATGTCCCCCCGTAACTGGCGTGTACCCACCAAGCTGAACGCCATCCTCCTGATACCCGTGCTCGTCGGCCTCGTCATGGGTGGCTTCCAGGTGTCGAACTCGATCGACACCTGGCAGGAGGCCGAGGACGCCGAGAGCACCGCACGTCTCGTGCAGGCCTCCCTGACGTACGGCAACCGCCTCATCGAGGAGCGCGACAGCACCGCCGCGCCCCTCCTCCAGGGCAAGACGGACGACCCCCAGGTCGCCAAGGCCCGGCAGGCCACGGACGCCGCCGCCGACAAGTTCCACGCCGCGGCCGAGAACATGCCGCAGAAGGAAGGCCTCCAGCGCCGCATGGCGCAGTTCACCAAGGTCGAGCCCCAGCTGAAGAAGCTGCGCGCGGCCGCCTACACCTCGAAGCTGCCCGGTGTGCAGACCGAAGAGGGCTACGTCGCCATCCAGCACCCGCTGATGGAGTTCGCCAACGAGCTCGGCCTCGGCACCGGCAACATCACCAGCTACGGCCGCACCGTCTACGCGATCTCGCTGACCAAGGCGGCGCTCTCGCTGGAGCGGTCCATCGGCATGCACCTCCTGGTGAAGCCGGGCCCCGGCGCCACGAACCTGACCCGTCAGCGCACCGCGCTCGGCAGCTACGCCTACCTCGAGAACATCGCCATCGAGGAGTACAAGGGCGGCGGTACGGCCGAGGACCTCCAGAAGCTCCAGGGCACGATCAAGAGGCTGAAGACCGACGGCGCCAAGCAGGCAGCCGCGGCCAAGGCCAAGGACCCCTCGTACGTCCCGCCGCCGGAGAACACCAAGATGGTGGCCGCCGTGGTGGCGCTGCCCAGCACCCAGCCGAGCGCCCGGCTCGCGCTGGCCCAGAAGGGCGTCACGCCCGAGAACTGGTGGGCGGTCAACACGGCGAAGTTCGACGCCTATCGCACGATCGAGTCGGATCTTGCGGACAAGGCCGTGACCGAGGCCTCCGGGATCGCCGCCGACGCCAAGCGCGAAGCGATCATCATCGGTGCCGCCGTCGTGATCGCCCTGCTCGTCGCCGTCCTGATCGCCGGCCAGATGGCCCGGCAGATGTCCCGCTCGATGCGCCGGCTGCGCACCGCCGCCTTCGACGTGGCCGAGCAGCGCCTGCCGATGCTCGTCGACCAGCTCTCGCGCACCGAGCCGGGCCGGGTGGACACCCGCGTACAGCCGATCCCGATCGTCACGACGGACGAGATCGGCGAGGTCGCCCGCGCCTTCGACCAGGTGCACCGCGAGGCCGTCCGGCTCGCCGCCGAGCAGGCGCTGCTCCGGGGCAACATCAACGCGATCTTCACCAACCTGTCGCGCCGCAACCAGTCGCTGATCGAGGGCCAGCTGACCCTCATCACCGACCTGGAGAACAACGAGGCCGACCCGGACCAGCTGGAGAACCTCTTCCGCCTGGACCACCTCGCGACCCGTATGCGCCGCAACGGCGAGAACCTCCTGGTGCTCGCCGGCGAGGAGCCCGGACGCCGCTGGGACCAGCCGGTCCCGCTGGTCGACGTGCTGCGCGCCGCGACCTCCGAGGTGGAGCAGTACGAGCGCATCGAGCTGGCCGGCGTCCCCGAGGCCGAGATCCACGGCCGCGCGGTCACCGACCTCGTGCACCTGCTCGCCGAGCTTCTGGAGAACGCCACGACGTTCTCCTCGCCGCAGACCAAGGTCCGCGTCACCGCGACCCGTCTCCCGGACGGCCGCGTCATGATCGAGATCCACGACAAGGGCATCGGCCTCACCGCCGAGGACTTCGCGGACATCAACCACAAGCTGGCCAACCCGCCGACGGTGGACGCCGCGATCTCCCAGCGCATGGGCCTGTTCGTGGTCGGCCGCCTGTCGGACCGGCACGGCATCCGCGTGCAGCTGCGCCCCTCGGGCGAGCAGGCGGGCACGACGTCGCTGGTCATGCTGCCCGAGGTCATCACCCACGGTGGTGGCGGCGGGATCCAGCAGGACTCCGAGTTCACCGTCTCGACGATGATCCCGAAGCAGGCCGCGTTCGAGCACACCCCGCTGCGCACGGCCGCCGAACTCGGCTTCGACGACAGCCGTTACGACGTCCCGGACGACGCCCGCGAGCTGGACCCGGTCGGCCGCTCCCTCATGCGTGAGGAGCGCCGTGCGGCCCTGGAGGCGCAGCAGCAGGACGACCCCGCCCAGGACCAGCAGCAGCCGCAACAGGAACGCCCGCTCTTCCGCGACGAGTTCCAGCCACAGCAGCCGCAGCAGGACCGTCCGCCCTTCGCGGAGCAGGACGCGTACGACACCCGGCAGGCCCCGTACGACAACCGTCGCCAGCTCGCCTACGACGATCCGCAGCAGGGTGTCTACGACGAGCACCAGGGCGGCTACGACGGCCGGCAGCAGGGCGGATTCGACGGGTTCGTCCCCGTACAGCCGACCCACGACACCGGACAGCCGGACGGGTTCGCCTCCGGGTACCCCACACAGGACGGGTACCAGGACGGTTATGCGGAAGCGCCGCGGGAGCCGTACAACCCCTTCGAGGCGTCATCGCAGCGGGCGGACTGGCAGGCGCAGGACTCCTACCGGGAGCCCTACCGGGCCGATTTCCAGGGCCCGTTCGGTCCCGAAGCGGAATCCGCTCCGGACACTGCCGCGGCGGACCGGGAACGCGTAGGCTTCGACGGACACGGTGCCACCCCCTCGGATTCGACCGGACCGGCCCCTTCCGCACCCCACGCGCTGACCGACGCCGGTCTGCCGCGGCGCGGTGGCGGTGCCTCGCAGGAGCCGGCGCCGACCCCCCAGCAGGCCCCCGAGACCCGCTCCGAGGACGACACCACCTGGCGCTCGGCCAACGACGCCCGGTGGGAGCGCGCGGAGCAGCTCAAGAAGCCGAAGGCGGGCGGGGTCACCGCGTCCGGGCTGCCGCGCCGGGTGCCCAAGGCCAACCTGGTCGAGGGCACGGCGGAGTCGACGCCGCAGGGCGGCCCACAGGTCTCCCGCGCCCCCGAGGACGTCAGGGGCAGGCTCAGCAACCTGCGTCGCGGCGTACAGCGGGGACGCAGTGAAGGCAGCAGTGATACGAACGGCCAGGGCTTCGGTCCTGACAGCACCTACAACCAGGAGCGTTAGTGTGAGCCCGATGAGCCAGGCGGCACAGAACCTGAACTGGTTGATCACCAACTTCGTGGACAACACCCCCGGTGTGTCCCACACGGTGGTGGTCTCCGCCGACGGACTCCTTCTGGCGATGTCCGAAGGGTTCCCCCGCGACCGCGCCGACCAGCTGGCGGCCGTCGCCTCGGGTCTGACCTCGTTGACCGCGGGCGCCTCCCGCATCTTCGAAGGCGGCCCGGTGAACCAGACAGTTGTGGAGATGGAGCGAGGATTCCTCTTCATCATGTCCATCTCGGACGGCTCTTCTCTCGCCGTCCTTGCACACCCCGAGGCGGACATTGGTCTCGTTGGGTACGAGATGGCCCTTCTTGTCGACCGGGCGGGCACGGTTCTCACGCCGGACCTGCGGGCGGAGCTTCAGGGAAGCCTTCTCAACTAACAAACAGGCAGTGCGTATTCGTGTCCCGGGGCCGTAAGGTTTCGGGACGCGGCTCCACAGTGATGGTGCCCAGCGCAGTCGGAGGAGGAAGTTCGTGTCTGGTTCAGCAACACCCCCGAGCGGTTCGTCGGCCCAGTGGCCGCCCTACGGCCACGGCCAGGGGCGCGGCCAGGCGGGTATGGGTGACGACGGATCCCAGAACCGGTACAACTTCCCGTCTTCCCCGTCGTCGGCGAACCACGCCCGGCCCACCCGGCAGCCCGGTCCCTACGACCAGCCGCCCGCGCCGCGCATCCAGCCCGTGCAGCCGCAGCCGCGTCCCGACGCGAATCCCGCACCCGCCGCCAAGAACAACCCGCTGGTGCGCCCGTACGCCATGACGGGCGGCCGCACAAGGCCGCGGTACCAGCTCGCCATCGAGGCGCTGGTGCACACCACCGCGCAGCCGCACCAGTTGCAGGGCCAACTGCCCGAGCACCAGCGGATCTGCAACCTCTGCCGAGAGATCAAGTCGGTGGCCGAGATCTCGGCCCTCCTGACGATCCCCCTCGGTGTGGCCAGGATTCTCGTCGCCGACCTCGCGGAGGCGGGACTGGTCGCCATCCATCAGCCCGGCGGCGACGAGACCGCCGGCGGCCAGCCAGACGTGACATTGCTCGAAAGGGTGCTCAGTGGACTTCGCAAGCTCTAGCGGAGGGCCGGCTGCTCCAAGCCGTTCCACCACATCGGCGAAGATCGTGGTGGCAGGTGGTTTCGGCGTCGGCAAGACGACGTTCGTGGGCGCCGTCTCCGAGATCAACCCGCTGCGCACCGAGGCCGTCATGACGTCCGCGTCCGCGGGCATCGACGACCTGACCCACACCGGGGACAAGACGACGACCACAGTCGCCATGGACTTCGGCCGCATCACGCTCGACCAGGACCTGATCCTGTACCTCTTCGGTACACCGGGCCAGGACCGCTTCTGGTTCATGTGGGACGACCTGGTGCGCGGCGCGATCGGCGCCGTCGTCCTCGTCGACACCCGCCGCCTCGCCGACTGCTTCCCCGCCGTCGACTACTTCGAGAACTCCGGCCTGCCCTTCGTCATCGCCCTCAACGGCTTCGACGGCGCGCAGCCCTACAACCCGGACGAGGTCCGCGAGGCCCTGCAGATCGGCCCCGACACCCCGATCATCACGACGGACGCCCGCCACCGCGCGGACGCCAAGTCGACGCTGATCACGCTGGTGGAGCATGCGCTGATGGCGCGGCTGCGGTAGGTATTTTCAGCCCCGCAGGGGGCACCTCCCAGCGTTAGCTGGGGGAGATTGAGGCGGGGGGGGGGGGGGGGGGGCCCCCCCCCCCCCCCCCCCCCCCCCCCCGCCCCCCCCCCCCCCCCCCCCCCGGGGCCCCCGCCCCCCCCCCCGGGGGGGGGGCGGGGGGGGGGGGGGGGGCCCGGCCCCC
>NZ_JBTYHB010000028.1:0-115992 GCF_054871485.1 Streptomyces sp. UC4497
CATGAAGATCCTCATCAGCGCCGACATGGAGGGTGCCACGGGCGTCACGTGGCCCGCGGACGTCCTCCCCGGCACACCGCAGTGGGAGCGCTGCCGTTCCATGTTCACGTCGGATGTGAACGCGGCGGCGCTCGGCTTCTTCGACGGCGGAGCCGACGAGGTGCTGATCAACGAGGCGCACTGGACGATGCGCAATCTGCTCCTCGAACAGCTCGACGAGCGGGTGCAGATGCTCACCGGGCGGCACAAGTCGCTGTCCATGGTGGAGGGCGTCCAGCACGGCGACGTCGACGCCATCGCGTTCATCGGCTACCACGCGGGCGCCGGCATGGAGGGTGTGCTCGCGCACACCTACCTGGCGAACCAGATCACGGGCGTCTGGGTCAACGATGTGCGGGCGAGCGAAGGCCTGCTCAACGCGCATGTGGTGGCCGAGTACGGGGTGCCCGTCGTCCTCGTCACCGGCGACGACCACGCGTGCGACGACGCGCTCGGATACGCGCCCGAGGCCCGCAAGGTCGCCGTCAAGGACCACGTCTCCCGGTACGCGGCCGTCTGCCGCACCCCCGCGCGGACCGCAGCCGACATCCGGGCCGCCGCCAAGGACGCCGCGTCGATAGCGGTGCGCCACGAGCCGGTGCAGGGCGGGCCGTTCACGATCCAGGTGGAGTTCGACGCCGAGCACCTCGCCATGGCCTCGACCGTCGTACCGGGCGTCCAGCAGATCGGCGAGCGCAGGATCGCGTACACCCACGAGACCATGTACGAGGGCATCCGCACCTTCAAGGCGGTCACCACGATCGCCTCGGCCGCGGTGGAGGAACAGTATGGCTGAGCAGACTGTGGCAACCGGTGTCGCATCCCTGGGGGGCGTGGACCAGCAGGCGCTGGACGAGGTCGTCGCGTTCACCTCCGAGCTGATCCGCATCGACACCACGAACCGCGGCGGGGGCGACTGCCAGGAGCGGCCCGCCGCCGAGTACGCGGCCGAGAAACTCTCCGAGGCGGGCCTGAAGCCGACGATCCTGGAGCGGACCGCGGGCCGCGGCAACGTCGTCGCCCGCATCGAGGGCACCGACCCCACCGCCGACGCCCTGCTCGTCCACGGTCACCTGGACGTCGTGCCCGCAGAGGCGGCCGACTGGAGCATGGACCCGTTCTCCGGCGAGGTGCGCGACGGCGTCGTGTGGGGCCGCGGCGCGGTCGACATGAAGAACATGGACGCGATGATCCTGGCGACCGTACGCCAGTGGGCGCGCGTCGGCTTCCGGCCGCGGCGGGACATCGTCATCGCCTTCACCGCCGACGAGGAGGCCAGCGCCGAGGACGGTTCCGGCTTCCTCACCGACCAGCACCCCGACCTCTTCGAGGGCTGTACGGAAGGCATCAGCGAGTCCGGCGCCTTCACCTTCCACGACGGCAGCGGCAAGCAGCTGTACCCGATCGCGGCGGGGGAGCGCGGCACCGGCTGGCTGAAGCTCACCGCGCGCGGCAGGGCGGGCCACGGCTCCAAGGTCAACAAGGCCAACGCGGTGGGCCGGCTCGCCGCCGCGGTCGCCCGGATCGACGAGCACGAGTGGCCGGTGCGGCTCACGCCGACGGTGCGTGCCGCGCTGACCGAGATGGCCGCGCTGTACGGCATCCGGGCCGATGTGGACGCGCCGGACTTCGACGTGGACGCGCTGCTCGCGGCGCTCGGCCCGGCCGCCTCCCTGGTCGAGCCGACGGTCCGCAACAGCGCCAACCCGACGATGCTGTCCGCCGGGTACAAGATCAACGTGATTCCGGGGGAGGCCACGGCGCACATCGACGGGCGCTATCTGCCGGGCGGCGAGGACGAGTTCAAGGCCACCCTCGACCGGCTCACCGGGCCCGACGTCGACTGGGAGTACCACCACCGCGAGGTCGCGCTGCAGGCGCCGGTCGACTCGCCCGCCTACGCCAAGATGCGGGCGGCCGTCGAGGAGTTCGCGCCCGAGGGGCACGTCGTCCCGTACTGCATGTCGGGCGGCACGGACGCCAAGCAGTTCTCCCGGCTCGGCATCACCGGCTACGGCTTCGCCCCGCTCAAGCTGCCCGAGGGCTTCGACTACCAGGCGCTGTTCCACGGCGTGGACGAGCGGGTTCCGGTGGAGGCGCTGCACTTCGGGGTACGCGTACTCGACAGATTCCTGCGCACGGCCTGAGCGCCCGCACACGTATCAGTAGAAACACCCGCAGGGACACGGACTAGGAAAAGATGGCGGACGCGAAGAACATGGGGGCCACCGGACAAATGCGGGGCGGGGACGAGATGCTGCACACCCGAGAGTACGGATCCTGGCCGTCGCCGATCGACGCCGCACTGGCGGCGGCGCACGACGGGCAGCCCGAGTACGTCGGCTTCGTCGGCGCCGAGGCCTGGTGGACGGAGCCCCGGCCCACCGAGGCGGGCCGCCGCGCCCTGGTGCGCCGTCTGGCCGACGGCACGGAGCAGTCCGTGCTGCCCGCGCCGTGGAACGTGCGCAGCCGCGTCATCGAGTACGGCGGCCGCCCCTGGACCGGGGCCGAGCGTCCCGTGGGCGGCCCCCTCGTGGTCTTCGTGAACTTCGCCGACCAGCGCCTGTACGCGTACGAACCCGACGCCCCCGGCGCCGGGCCGCGTCCGCTCACCCCCGTCTCGGACATCGGCGGCGGACTGCGCTGGGTCGACCCGCAGCTGCACGTCGAGCGCGGCGAAGTGTGGTGCGTTCTGGAGGAGTTCACCGGCGAGGGCCCCGGCGACCTGCGACGCCTGGTGGCGGCCGTCCCGCTCGACGGCTCGGCGGCCGAGGACCGGGCCGCGGTGCGTGAACTCACCGACGACGCCCACCGGTTCGTCACGACCGCGCGGCTCTCGCCCGACGGGCGGCGCGCCGCGTGGATCGCCTGGGACCACCCGCGGATGCCGTGGGACGGTACGGAACTGCTGCTCGCGGAGGTCGACGGCGACGGCTCCTTCGGCCCGGCGCGGACCGTGGCGGGCGGCGCCGAGGAGTCCGTCTGCCAGGTCGAGTGGGCGCTCGACGGCGGGCTGCTGTTCTCCAGTGACCGCAGCGGCTGGTGGAACCTGTACCGGCTCGACGTGCAGTCGGCGCCCGCGCCGGGTGGGCCGCCGGATCCCGGAGCCCTGCCGGGCCTGCTCACCAGGGAACGGCCGCTGTGCGCCCGCGACGAGGAGTTCGGCGGGCCGATGTGGAAGCTCGGCCTGAGCTGGTTCAAGCCGCTCGAGGCCGGGCTCATCGCCGTCGTGCACGGCGTCGGAGCCACCGCGCTCGGCATCCTCGACCCGGAGACCGGCGAGGTCGTCGACACGGCAGGGCCCTGGACGGCGTGGTCGTCCACGCTCGCCGTGCACGGCAGCCGCGTCGTGGGCGTCGCCGCGAGCCCGCGGACCGCGCCCGAGGTCGTCGAGCTCGACACCGGCACCGGGCACACGCGCGTGATCGGCGCGGCGCACGACGACCCGGTCGACCCCGCGTACTACCCGGAACCGCAGATCCGCACCTTCAGCGGCCCCGACGGGCGGGACGTCCACGCCCACATCTACCCGCCGCACAGCCCCACCCACGTGGCCCCCGACGACGAGCTCCCGCCGTACGTCGTGTGGGCGCACGGCGGCCCCACCAGCCACGCACCCCTCGTACTCGACCTGGAGATCGCCTACTTCACGTCGCGCGGCATCGGCGTCGCGGAGGTCAACTACGGCGGGTCCACCGGATACGGGCGGGAGTACCGCAACCGGCTGCGCGAGCAGTGGGGCGTGGTCGACGTCGAGGACTGCGCGGCCGTCGCGCTCGCCCTCGCCGAGGAGGGCACCGCCGACCGCGAGCGGCTCGCCATCCGCGGCGGCAGCGCCGGAGGCTGGACCAGCGCGGCATCCCTGACCAGCACGGACGTCTACGCCTGCGGAACGATCATCTACCCCATCCTCGACCTCGCCGGCTGGGCCGAGGGGGAGACCCACGACTTCGAGTCCCAGTACCTGGAGTCGCTCGTCGGCCCGCTCGCCGAGGTGCCCGCGCGCTACGCGGAGCGCTCACCGGCCGAGCACGCCGACCGCCTGACGGCCCCGTTCCTGCTTCTCCAGGGCCTCGACGACGTGATCTGCCCGCCGGTCCAGTGCGAGCGGTTCCTGGAGCGGGTGGAGAGCGAGGGGCGGCGGGTGCCGCACGCGTACATCGCCTTCGAGGGCGAGGGCCACGGGTTCCGCCGGGCGGACACGATGGTCCGCGCCCTGGAGTCGGAACTCTCCCTGTACGCCCAGGCGTTCGGGCTCCATGCGACCGGTGTTCCCACCCTTGAGCTGACCAAGTGAGGCCACTGCGCCGTCCGGGGCGGCTGGCTTCGGGCGCGCGGGTCGCCGTCGTCGCGCCCAGCGGGCCGGTGCCCGAGGAGGCGCTCCAGACCGGCCTCGACATTCTGCGCGGCTGGGACCTGGAGCCGGTCGTGGCCCCTCATGTCCTGGACACCCACGAGGAGTTCGACTACCTCGCCGGCACGGACGCCGACCGGGCGGCCGATCTTCAGCGGGCCTGGTGCGACCCGGGCGTGGACGCCGTCCTCTGTGCCCGCGGCGGCTACGGGGCGCAGCGGATGGTCGACCTCCTCGACTGGGACGCGATGCGGGCGGTGCCGCCCAAGGTGTTCGTCGGCTACAGCGACATCACCGCGCTGCACGAGGCGTTCGCGGTGCGGCTCGGTGTGAGTACGTTGCACGGGCCGATGGTGGCCACGGCCGACTTCCTCAAGAACGCGCGGGCGCAGGAGCATCTGCGGGCAACGCTGTTCGAGCCCGAGACGGTGCGGGTGATCTCCGCGGGGGAGGCCCGGGGTGTGCTCGTGCCCGGTACGGCGCGGGGGGTCACCCTGGGCGGCTGTCTCTCGTTGCTCGCGGCGGATCTCGGTGCGGCGGGGGCGCGGGCCTCGGCGCGGGGTGGGTTGCTGTGTCTGGAGGACGTGGGCGAGGAGGCGTACCGGATCGACCGCTACCTCACCCAACTTCTGCGTGGGGGTCTGCTGGACGGTGTGACCGGGATCCTTCTCGGTTCCTGGGCGGACTGCGACCCGCTGCGCGCGCTGCTCGCGGATCGGTTGGGCGGGCTCGGGGTTCCGGTGGCGGAGGAGTTCGGGTTCGGCCACTGCGACGGGGCGTTGACGCTGCCGCTGGGGGTTTCGGGTGAACTGGACGCCGGCGCCGGTACCTTGACGCTGGACGTGCCCGCGTTGACCTGACCCGTGGCTGAGGCCCTCGGACCTGTTGCGCGGCACCGGGGGCCGCCTTGCCCACCCTGCCGCCCAAGGCGGCAGATTGCCCAAGGCGGTGGCGGCCACCCGATGTGCCAAATCAAGCCCCTGCGGCGCTTGAGCAGCGGGGTCCGGGGCGGAGCCCCGTGGCCGGGGCGCACCCCACCGTGATCACCCACTTCACGGAATCTCCGCCCAAACGCGGAGATTCACCCGGCACGGTCATTGCTCCTTGATGACACGTGCCACACGATGGCTCCGCGCTCACCGCTACCCGCCGGTAAGGCACCCGCACCGTGGAGGTCGCCGTGCTCAGATCCCGCATCACGCTCGCCGCCGCCCTGTCCGTCATCGCCGCAGCCATCCTGGCCGCACCCGCCACCGCGGCCCCCGCTCCCGAGGTCACGGTCACGCCCCTGAAGCTCACCGTCGACGCCGGCGGCCGCACCTGCACCGTCGACGCCGACCTCTACCGCCCCGCAGGCGTCGACGCCGCGCACCCCGCGCCCGCCGTGCTCACCACGAACGGCTTCGGCGGCAGCAAGGCCGACGGCTCCACCGATGCGAGCGCCAAGGCCTTCGCCCAGCGCGGCTACGTATCGCTCGCCTACTCCGGCCTCGGCTTCGGCAAGTCCGGCTGCCTGGTCTCGCTCGACGACCCCCGCATCGACGGCAAGGCCGCCTCCGCCCTCATCGACCTCCTCGCGGGCACCCGCGCCGCCGACGACGGCACGAAGATCGACTACGTGACCGCAGACAAGAAGGGCGACCCGCGCGTCGGCATGATCGGCGGCTCGTACGGCGGCGCCATCCAGATGGCCACGGCCGCCGTCGACCACCGCGTCGACGCGCTCGTCCCACTGATCACCTGGAACGACCTCGCGTACTCCCTCGACCCGCAGAACGCGCAGGGCCCCGCGGCCGCCGACGTCCCCGGCGCCTTCAAATGGCAGTGGACGAACGGCTTCTACCTCATCGGCGAGGGCCAGCCGCTGCTCTCCCCGTCCCTTGACCCCTCCCGCATCAACAAGCTCAGCTGTCTGCACTTCGTCGACGACGCCTGCGACACGATCCGCACCCTCAACTCCGGCCGCTACCCGGCCGCCGAGACCCAGCGGCTCCTCTCCTACGCCCGCAGCGTGTCCCCGGTGTCGTACCTGAAGCAGGTGAAGGCGCCGACGCTGCTCGTGCAGGGGCAGGCCGACTCGCTGTTCAACCTGAACGAGGCCCGGGCGACGTACGACACGCTCGCCGCCCAGGGCACCCCCGCCAAGATGATCTGGCAGTCCTGGGGCCACAGCGGCGGCCTCACCGACCCGGCCGCCGGTGAACTCAACCTCTCCGAGGGGAACCTGGAGACCAGCTATGTAGGGCGACGGGTGCTCTCCTGGTTCGACCGGTATCTGCACAAGAAGGACGGCACCGACACCGGGCCCGCGTTCGCCTACTACCGCGACTGGATCACCGACCCGAACGGGACGTACGCGACCGCGTCGAGCGTCCCCGCCCTGAACCGCGCGCTGTACCTGTCCGGCGACGGAAAGCTCGTCGACAACCGGAAGAAGGTGGCCCGCGGCAGCCGCGAGTACCGGAACTGGCTCGTCCCGACCAGCCACTCCGAGTCCTCGCTCGCCGGCCTCATCGGCCTGTCCGACCCGGCCCCGTACGACACAAAGGGCACCCACCTCGACTGGACCACCGAACCGCTGACCGCCGCCACCGATGTCGTCGGCGCCCCGAAGGCGACGCTCAAGGTGATCTCGCCGAAGACGGAGCGCGTGCAGAACTCCGGCGACGCCGCCGACAAGCTGGTGCTCTTCGCGAAGCTGTACGACGTGGCGCCCGACGGCTCGAAGACGCTGGTGCACCGGCTCGTCGCCCCGGTCCGCGTGCCCGACGTCACCCGCCCCTTCACGGTCTCCCTGCCGGGCATCGTGCACCGCTACGAGAAGGGGCACCGGATCCGGTTCGTGATCGCCGCGAGCGACGACGCGTACGGCGGCAACAAGGGGATCAAGCCGGTCACCGTCACCAGCTCCCCGGACGACACGGGGACGGTGCAGCTGCCCGTGGTGCCCCAGTAGCCTCAGGGGCCGTCACCCGTACGGGCCCCTGACCTGTGCGTTCGCCCCGCTTCCCCGGACATCCTTGGCAGGGGAGGCGGCGTCCGGCCTCCGGGGGAACGACGGAAGGGTCCACCGATGAGCCCCAAGGGCGGTCAGAGCTCCTCGAGCGGCAGCGGCGCCGGCGCGTTCACCCCGGCCAGGATCGGCGTGCTGGTCCTGGCCGTCCTCGGCCTGGTCTTCATCTTCGAGAACACCCGGCACGTGAAGATCCGGCTGCTGATCCCCGAAGTCACCGTGCCGCTGTACCTGGCGCTGCTGATCACGGCGGTCATCGGAGCGATCTGCGGGGGCTATTTCGTGTCGCGCAGACGTAAGTAGCAGACGTGAGCAAGCGGGATGGTGTGATCGCCGACCCCGGCATCGGGGCCGGTCAACCGCTTCTTAAGCTGGCCCGATGGCAGAACTCCGCGCTTTGGGCGCCCGCGTGGGCATCCGCCCCTACTCCCTCGACGCGTCCGATGTCGCCGAGTTCACGGCCCGCGCGCGCGAGAGCGTCGAACTGCACAGGCCCTGGCTGTTCCCGCCGACCAACGCCACGGCCTACACGGAGTACGCGGGGCGCCTCATCGAGGACCCGACCCGGCACGGGTTCCTGGTGTACGAGCGGGACGGCGATGCGAGCGGTGCCCTCGCCGGGTTCATCAACATCAACAACGTGGTGCTCGGCGCCTTCCGGTGCGGCGCCCTCGGCTACGGCGCCTTCGCGCACGCGGCCGGGCGCGGCCTGATGTCCGAGGGACTCGATCTCGTCGTCCGGCAGGCGTTCGGCCCGCTCGGGCTGCACCGTCTGGAGATCAATGTGCAGCCCGGCAACACGGCGTCGATCGCGCTGGCCCGCCGGGCCGGTTTCCGCCTGGAGGGGCTCTCGCCGGACTTCCTCTTCATCGACGGCGCCTGGCGCGACCACGAACGGTGGGCGCTCACGGCCGAGATGACGAAACGGACTAGCGGCGCGACTTCCGGTTGACCTTCATGGTGTCCATGTCGGTCACCGTCGAGCGCAGCGCCCCGTGCCCGTAGCCGCGCTCCTTCAGGTACGCCTCCGCCTTCTCCTCCGCGAGCGCCGCCGCCATCTCCTCGCCGTCGTCCGGGTCGGACTCGACGACGTAGCGCATGGAGAAGTGCTTGAGCGTGCGGTCGTACGCGAGCGAGCCCTCGGGGCCGAACTTCATGCCGGCGATGCCCTCGTGCTCGGCGACCTCGGCGAGCAGCCGCTCCCGCGCCGGGTCGGTGAGATCCTCGAAGGTGGCGCGGACGATGACTCGGTAGGTGTGGCTCTCGGCCATGGTGGTGCGTTCTCCTCGGGCGTACGTACTGCCTGCCGGCCGGTCGCGGTGAGGGCAGGAAAGAGCCAGCGTACGTCGGGGAGGGCGGGATGCCCACGGAATATCGGGGCGCCCGACGCGGCCCCCTTCCCGGCCCCTCCGGCCCTCCTTCCCGGCCCCTCCGGCCCTCCTTCCCGGGCTCTTCCTGGCAGCTCCGCCGCGATCTGGCTTTCCGGCTTTGCGTAATCCTGACCGGAGGACACCCTGGTCAGCTCCTGCGGGACCCTGTTCGATGGTCATCGGGGCGGGCCGCGTCCCCTGGCGACGGGAGGCACACGTGACCGAGATCCGCCGTGCGGTACTGACCCTGCCGGGCGTGCACCTGGGCCCGGACAATCCGCTGCCGCCGCTGCGGCCACTCGACGAGATGCACGAGGTCGACGAGCGCGCCAAGGAGGACATGCCGCTCGACATGGCCCGGCAGGTCGGCTACCGGCCGCTGCGCAGCGTGCTGCCCGAGCGGATCCGTGACGGGTACGGGCGCGACCGGGAGCCGGTCGACCTGGACACGATCGTGATCGAGAACGACCGGCTGCGGGTGACGGTGCTGCCGGGCCTCGGTGGCCGCATCGCATCCCTCTTCCACAAGCCGACCGAACGCGAACTCCTGTACCGCAACCCGGTGTTCCAGCCCGCCGACTTCGCGCTCAACGGCGCCTGGTTCTCCGGCGGCATCGAGTGGAACATCGGCGCGACCGGTCACACCGCCCTGTCCTGCGCACCGCTGCACGCCGCGCGCGTGACTGCCCCCGACGGCGGCGACATGCTGCGCCTGTGGGAGTGGGAACGGCTGCGCGACCTCCCGTTCCAGGTCGACCTGTGGCTGCCCGAGGGCTCCGACTTCCTGTACGTAGGGGTACGCGTCCGCAATCCGCACGAGAAGCCCGCGCCCACCTACTGGTGGTCCAACATCGCGGTGCCCGAGGAGCACCGGGTGCTCGCGCCGGCCGACGAGGCCTGGTACTTCGCGTACGAGCAGACGTTGAGCCGGGTGCCTGTGCCGGAGCACGGGGGAGTGGACCGCACGTACCCGCTCAACAGTGAGTTCCCCGCCGACTACTTCTACGAGGTCGAGGACGGGCGGCGCCGCTGGATCGCCGCGCTCGACGACGCCGGGCGGGGCCTGGTGCAGACGTCGACCGATCTGCTGCGCGGCCGGAAGCTGTTCGTGTGGGGCGCGGGGGCGGGTGGGCGGCGCTGGCAGGAGTGGCTGACCGAGCCCGGCACGGGTGGTTACTCGGAGATCCAGGCCGGGCTCGCGCGCACGCAGTTGGAGCACGTACGCCTGGAGTCGGAGGGGGAGTTCAGCTGGCTCGAGGCGTACGGGCCGCTGTCGGCGGACGCCGATTCCGTGCACGCGAGGGGGAGTTGGGCTCGCGCGGTCGACGAGGTGGAGCGGCGCCTCGAGGACGCGCTTCCGCGTGCCGACGTCGACGCCGCGTACGAGGCGTGGCGGGCCTGCGCGGACACGGAGCCGGGGGAGCGGCTCGCGGTCGGTTCCGGGTGGGGTGCGCTCGAAGTGCTGCGTGCGGGCTTGAAGTTGACGGGGACGCCGTTCGAGGAGTCGACGCTCGGTGAGGCGCAGGCGCCGTGGCGCGAGCTGCTCGAGTCGGGCGCCTTCCCGGAGCAGCGGCGGGTCGGCCCGCCCGGGCCCACCCTGGTCGCCCCGCACTGGCGGGACATGTTGGAGACGGCGCCGGCCCGGCCGCAGTCCGAGTACCACCTGGGGATCGCGCAGTGGCACGCGGGCGATCGGGCGCAGGCGGTGCGCAGTTGGGAGCGTGGGCTCGAACTGGCGCCCTCGCAATGGCCGTTCCTGCGTTGCCTCGCGGTGGCCGACGCGGCGGACGGCAACGTGGAGCGCGCCGCGGATCGCTACGCGGAGGCGTTCGACGACCTGTGCGCGGAGCGGCGTGATGATGGGGAGTCGTGGCTTGCGGTGTGCGGGGCCCTTGGGCGGGAGGCGATCGGGGCGTTGCTTGCGGTGGGGCGGGTCGGGGTGGCCCGGGGCGTGTGGGACCGGCTGCATCCGGCGACGCGGGGGCGGGGGCGGTTCCGTTTGATCGAGGCGCAACTGCTGTGCGCGGAGGGGGATTTGGCTGCGGCCCGTGCCGTCTTCGACGAAGGGTTCGAGGTGGCGGACCTTCGTGAGGGGGCGGAGACGCTTGGGGAGGTATGGGCGGCGGTGGCTCCGCCGGGGGAGCCGTTGCCGTCACGCTATGAGTTCCGCATGCGGCCGGATTCGACGTCGTCGTAAGCGGTGGGCGGCGGAGCCCCGTGGCGTGGGCACGGGGCTCCGCAGCGCCGCGGGGTGGCTACACCAACTCCCCGTTGCGCGCCACCACATGACCCCCGTGAACGACCACGTCCCGCTGCGGCATGTCCACCACGACCTGCGGCACGCACTCGCCGCGCACCAGCACAAAGTCTGCCGGGTCACCCGACTTGAACTCCACCCGGGGCAGGCCCATGACGTCCGCACCGCCATGCGCCCCCGCCGTGAAGCACGCGGCCAGCTCCTCGTCGAGGCGTACATCGGTGACCCAGCCGAGGAGGTGCGCCCGGTGCAGCATGTCCGCGTTGCCGAACGGGCTCCAGGAATCGCGCACCCCGTCCGAACCGAGCCCGACCCGCACCCCGCGCTCCTTCAGCTTGGCGATGGGCAGCACCAGCTCCGCACTCGGCGCGACCGTGGTCAGGGCGATGTCAAGGTCGGACAAGTCCCTGGCCATGGCGGCCAGTTCGGCGTCCTTCAAGAGCGGCAGGCAGAAGACGTGGCTCACCGTCACCTTGCCCCGCAGCGACAGCGACCTCGTGCGCTCGATGATGCCGCGCAGCACCTTCGTGCCCTTCTCGTCGCGGTCGTGGAGGTGGATGTCGACGCCGACGCCGTAGCGGTCCGCGAGGTCGAAGAGCAGGTCGAGCTGCTCGTCCATGGCGTTGTCGAAGCTGATCGGGTCGATGCCGCCGACCATGTCGACGAGCCCGTCCCGCGCCGCCGTCCTCAACAGCTCCGCGGTGCCCGGCGTGCGCACCACGCCGTGCTGCGGGAACGCCACGATCTGCACGTCGAGCGCGTCCCCGAGCCGGTCCCGCGCCTGCGCGATGCCCTCGACGCCGGCAAGGCCGTAGGCCGGCGCCACGTCCGCGTGCGCCCGCATCGCGCGGGTGCCGCGGGTCACGGCGTGCGCCATCAGGCCGTACGCCCGCTCGCCGACCGGCCGCTTCTGCGTACGGAACACCTCGACGTCCTGCTCGCAGTAGTCGGCGATGCCGTCCGCCGGCTTGCGTGAGATCCAGTCGCTGCCCCAGGTCGTCTTGTCGGGGTGGATGTGCGCGTCCACCAGCGACGGCAGGGCGATCCGTCCGCCACCGTCGACGATCTTCGCGTGGGCGGGGGCGGGCCCGTCCGTGAACTTCCCGTCGACCACCGTCAGATCCACGGACTCCCGGGCGCCGAAGGGCCGGACGTCACGGAAGACCACGGCCCGGGCGGGGCGACGGGCCTCCGCGGCCTGCGCCTGCGCCTGCGCCTGCGCCGGTGTCGCCGTCGCTCCGAGGGCCGCACCGCCGATCGAGGCCGCACCCGCGAGGACACCGCGCCGGGACAGGGGAGGAGTCATGCCGTTCTCCTTCGTTCGAGGGGGAATGCGAGGGGAAGGTGACTGTGCGAGGGGAAGGTGACTGGTCAGGTGATGGGAAGGTGACCACACGAGGGAAAGTGGCCGCGTACGCCGCTCAGACCGCGATGCCCGAACGCACCACACCCACCGGCCTCTTGAGCACCGACACGTCGGCCAGCGGATCGCCGTCCACCAGCAGCACGTCCCCCGCGCTGCCGCGCACGAGGCGGCCCACCGTGCCCTCGAGGCCGAGCAACTTCGCCGCGCCGGTGGTGGCCGTACGGATCGCGTCGAGTGCGCTCAGCCCCGCCGAGTGCATCAGCTCGACCTCGCCGCCGATCGGGTCGACGGTGCCGCCGGAGGAGTCCGTGCCCGCGGCCAGCGGCACACCCATCTCGTGCGCGGCCAGCGCCGCCTTCTTGAGCAGCGGCAGATAGGTGCGGCCGCGCTCGTCGAGGACCGGGTCGTCGGAGCCGATCATGCCCGCGATGGCGCCGAGGGTCGGGGTGAAGAACGTGCCGCGGCGGCGCATCTCGGCCAGCGTGCGCTCGCTGACGAACGCGCCGTGCTCCAGGGAGTGGATGCCCGCGACCACCGCGTCGTGGCAGCCCTTCTCGCTGTAGCTGTGGCAGAGCACGCCCTTGCCGCCGCGCTTGGCGGCGGCGACGATCTCGGACAGCTGCTCGCGCGAGTAGACCTGCTCCAGCGGGTCCTGCTCGGCAAGGCCCGCGCGCTCGTTGACCCGCGTCTTGATGACGTCGGCGCCGCGCTTGAGGTTCACCTCGACGACGCGGCGCAGCGCCTCGGCGGACCGCACGCCGTCCTTGAGGCGGGCCAGCGGGGTGAGGTCCGGGTCGCCGAGGACCGTGTCGCCGAGGTCGGGCGTGACGAAGATGCCGGCGGCCTTCAGACGGGGCGCCAGTTCGGGTGCCTGGCGGGCCAACTCCCGTACGGCGATGTCCTGGTAGAAGTTCGTGGAGCCGCTGCGCGCGCTGGTGGCGCCCTTGCGGACCGCGTCGAGGGCCTCGGTCGCGGTGTTGAGGTGGATGTGCGCGTCGACGAGTCCGGGCAGCACCCAGCGGCCGTGCGCGGCGAGACGCGGCACGTCCTTGGGCACGTCGACGCGGCCACGGGCGCCGGCCGCGCGCACCACGCCGTCGCGGATCACGACGACCGCGTCCTCGGTGACCTCGCCGGTGGCCGGGTCGAGCAGGGTGCCGCCGTCGACGACCAGGTCACCGGCGCGGGGCGCGGCGGCCGGGCGGCGGGGTGCGGCGGATGCCGTGGCCGCGCCGGAGCCGAGTGCGGTCGCGGTGCCCGCGAGCACGGCGGACGCGGCGAGGACGCCGCGGCGGGTCAGTCGGCTGGACGGCGGCTCGGCGGGCTCGACGCACATGGGGGCTCCTGGCGGGGGTCTACGAGGATGAGCTGGCCCGCCTTTTTGTATACCAGCGCCGAGCGCACGACAAGGCCGCCTCTATCTATGCGGCTTAATTCCCTGTTTGTGCCGCACGGAATCTCAAGCGCCCCGAAGACTCACTCACCCTCGGTATACAAAGTGGTGTCGCCGAACAGCGACCTCAGCGCGACCGCCCGGCTGTCCCTCACGTGCAGCAGCGAGCTCGCCGCCGCCAGCTCCTCGTCGCCCGCCGCGATGTGCCGGAAGATGTCCGCGTGCTGCGCCCGCATGTGCGCGGGCTCCTCGCGCAGCCCGAACAGCAGCTGCAGCTGCCAGCTGAGCTGTTCCATCGTGCGGGCGAGCAGCGGGTTTCCGCCGAGCGCCACGATCTCCTCGTGGAACTCGGTGTGCGCGGCCACCTCGCGCGTGCCCTCGTCGGCCGCGGCCGCCCGCTCGGCCCGGTCGAGGCAGGCGCGCAGCGGCTCCAGGGAAGGCGGGTCCTGTGCCGTGAGCGCGCGCGCCGCGAGCCGCGAGGCCTGTACGGCGAGCGGCTCCCACACCTCGTACAGATGACGCACGTCGGTCCGCTCCAGGCGGCGCACCCGCACTCCACTGCGCGGGAGCAGTTCCAGCAGGCCCTCGGCGACGAGCGCGCGCAGCGCCTCCCGCACCGGGACCCGGGACATCCGCAGTTCCTCGGCGACCTCCCGCTCCACGAGCCGCGCGCCCATCGGGTAGCGGCGGTCGACGATGCGCTGCCGCACCGCCTCCCGCGCCTGTGCGCTCAGGGACGTACGCCCCTCGTCCGACCCCGCCGTGCTGCCCGCCACGTGCACCGTCCTTCGCCCGTCGTGCCCCGGGCGAGGATACGTGCCGCGCCGCCGGTCAGGCCTGTGCGGCGGATCCTTCGGGCTGGACCTGACGGTCCACGTACTCGAAGACCGAGCCGTCGGGGTGCATCGCGATCAGATTGCGGCCCGCCGGGCTCGGCACCGGGCCCGCGATGACCTTGGCGCCGGAGGCGGTGAGCAGGGTGCCGGCCTGCTCGACATCGGCGACCGCGATCGTCGCCGCGACCTTGCGCAGCACGTCGATCTCCGCCTTGGGGCCGCTCATGAGCAGGAAGCAGCCGACCGCGGCCACGGAGACCCCGCCGCGCTCGAACCGCAGTGCTTCGCTGCCCGTGAGGTTCTCGTAGAACGAGACCGTCGACTCAAGCGCCTCCAGGTCCTCGACGCAGATGCGCAGCGTGGTTCCCAGGATTTCCATGGGGAGGAGCCTAGTCGGACGGGCCGGGCGCGCGTGATCGTTTCGCGGAAGCGGGCGCGACGGCCGTCGTTACTCGGCGCGGGGCACGGGTACCCGGCGCGCATGGAACGCATGGGCGAACACATCAACGAGCAGCTGGCCGACGAGCTGGCCGGACGGGTCATGCACGCCGTGCGGGAGACGCTGCGCGAGGAGTTCACCGCGAGCGTGCGGGCGCAGCGCCGCAGGGCGATCCTGTACGCGGGAGCCGGCGCCGCCGCGCTGTACGCGGGGGCGGCCGTGGCGCTCGCCCTCGGGCTCGTCCTTGCCCTCGGCATGCCGGACTGGGGTGCGGCCCTGGTGGTCGCCGTGGTGCTCGGCGTCGCGGCGTACGTGCTGCGTGGCGCGGCACGGCCCGGACGGCCCGCGGCGCCCACCGCGCCGCCGATGCCGACCACACCGCCGACGCCGGGAGAGTGAGCACCGTGAGCCGATCCCGAGTCGTTGTCGTCGGTGCCGGATTCGCCGGATACCGGGCCGCCCGCATGCTGACGCGGGTGGCCCGCGACACGGTCGACGTCACCCTGCTCAACCCCACCGACTACTTTCTCTACCTCCCCCTGTTGCCGCAGGTGGCCGCGGGCGCGCTCGAGCCGCGACGGGTGACCGTGTCGCTGTCCGGGACGCTGCCGCACGCGCGGCTCGTGCTCGGTGAGGCCGGCGGCGTCGACCTCGACGAGCACGTCGTCTCGTACACCGACCCGGAGGGCGGGCGCGGCACGCTGGAGTACGACCGCCTCGTCCTGGCCGTCGGCAGCGTGAACAAGTTGCTGCCGGTGCCGGGCGTCGCCGAGCACGCGCACGGCTTCCGCGGCATGCCGGAGGCGCTGTACCTGCGGGACCACGTGACCCGGCAGATCGAGCTCGCCGCGGCCGCGGACAGCCCGGAGGAGTGCCGGGCCCGCTCCACCTTCGTCGTGGTCGGCGCCGGCTACACCGGCACCGAAGTCGCCGCGCAGGGACAGCTGTTGACCGACGCGCTGGTGAAGAAGCAGCCGCTGCGCCACGGCATCCGCCCGCGCTGGATGCTGCTCGACATCGCGCCGCGCGTCTTGCCGGAACTCGATCAGCACCTCTCGCGGACCGCCGACAGCGTGCTGCGCCGGCGCGGCGTGGAGATACGGACCAAGACCTCCGTGAAGGAGGCCACGAAGGACGGCGTCCTGCTGGACGACGGCGAGTTCGTCGACACCCGTACGCTCGTGTGGTGCGTCGGCGTTCGCCCCGATCCGTTCGTCGCCGAACTCGGGCGGCCCCTCGAACGCGGGCGGCTGCTCGTCGACCCGTATCTGAACGTGCCGGGCCACCCCGAGGTGTTCGCGTGCGGCGACGCGGCCGCGGTGCCCGACCTGGAGAAGCCGGGTGAGTACACGCCGATGACCGCGCAGCACGCCTGGCGGCAGGGGCGCGTCGCGGGTCTGAACGTCGCCGCGTCCCTCGGCAAGGGGGAGCGCCGCGAGTACCGGCACAAGGACCTCGGCTTCACCGTCGACCTCGGTGGCGTGCAGGCCGCGGCGAACCCGCTCGGCGTCCCGCTGTCCGGTCCGCTCGCGGGCGCCGTCACTCGCGGCTACCACCTGGCCGCGATGCCCGGGAACCGGGTGCGGGTCGCCGCGGACTGGCTGCTCGACGCCGTACTGCCGCGCCAGGCAGTCCAGTTGGGCCTCGTCCGGTCCTGGTCTGTGCCGCTCGACACGGCCTCGCCGGAGCTGGCCCGCGTACCCGACGACAGCAGCGACAAGCAAAAGACCGGCCCGTCCGACCACCCCCGGACAGGTCAGGGAGACAAGCACGACCAAGGAGGTGCCTCGTGACCACCACGTACAGCGACGCCGAACTCCAGGCCCTCGGGCAGCAGTTGAGGGTCGACTCGGTCCGCGCGGCCGACGCCGCGGGCTCCGGGCACCCCACCTCTTCGATGTCCGCCGCCGACCTGATGGCCGTCCTCCTCGGCCGGCACTTCCGCTACGACTTCGACCGCCCCGCCCACCCCGGCAACGACCGCTTCGTCCTCTCCAAGGGGCATGCCTCGCCGCTCCTCTACTCGGCGTACAAGGCGGCCGGCGCGATCAACGACACCGAGCTGCTCACCTTCCGCAAGCAGGGCAGCCGGCTCGAAGGGCATCCGACGCCGCGGAGCCTGCCGTGGGTCGAGACGGCCACCGGATCGCTCGGCCAGGGCCTCCCGGTCGCGGCCGGTATCGCCTGGACGGGCAAGCGGCTCGACCGGGTCGGCTACCAGGTGTACGTCCTGTGCGGCGACAGCGAGATGGCGGAGGGCTCGGTGTGGGAGGCCGCCGAGTACGCCGGGTACGAGCAGCTCGACAACCTCACCGCGATCGTCGACGTCAACCGGCTCGGCCAGCGCGGACCCACCCGCCACGGCCACGACCTCGATGCCTACGCCCGCCGCTTCAAGGCCTTCGACTGGCACACCATCGTCATCGACGGGCACGACGTGACGGAGATCGACCGCGCGTACGCGGAGGCCGCGTCGACCATCGGCCGGCCCACGGCGATCCTCGCCCGCACCCTCAAGGGCAAGGGCGTCGAGGCGGTGGAGGACCGCGAGGGCGCGCACGGCAAGCCGCTGCCGGACGCCGCGGAGGCCATCGAGGAGCTCGGCGGCGACCGTGGCGTACGCGTGTCGGTGCAGGCGCCGCCCGCCGCGCGCACCCTGCACGCGGTGCGCAGCGGACGCCTCGACCTGCCGCGCTTCGACGTCGGCGACGAGGTCGCCACCCGTGACGCCTACGGGCAGGCGCTCACCGCCCTCGGTTCCGCGCGCGGCGACGTCGTCGCGCTCGACGGCGAGGTCGGCGACTCCACGCGTACGGAGATGTTCGCGAAGGAGCACCCCGAGCGGTACGGCGAGTGCTACATCGCGGAGCAGCAACTCGTCGCCACGGGCGTGGGGTTGAGCGCGCGTGGGTGGTTGCCGTACGCGGGTACCTTCGCGGCGTTCCTCACCCGCGCGCACGACTTCATCCGCATGGCGTCCATCAGTGGGGCGAACATCAACCTCGTCGGCTCGCACGCGGGTGTCGCGATCGGGCAGGACGGGCCGTCCCAGATGGGGCTCGAGGACCTGGCGATGTTCCGTGCGATTCACGACACGACCGTTCTCTACCCCTGTGACGCCAACCAGACCGCTCAACTCGTCGCGAACATGGCCGACTTGACCGGCATCCGCTACCTGCGTACGTCGCGGGGTGCGGCGCCGGTGATCTATCCGCCGCACGAGGAGTTCCCGGTGGGTGGCAGCAAGGTGCTGCGCTCCGGGGACAGCGACCGGGTGACGGTCGTCGCGGCGGGCGTCACGGTCCATGAGGCGCTGAAGGCGGCGGACGAGCTGGCCGCGGCGGGCATTCCGGTCCGCGTGATCGACCTGTACTCGGTGAAGCCGGTCGACCGGCGGGCGCTGCGGGAGGCCGCGCGGGCCACCGGGTGTCTGCTGACGGTGGAGGACCACCGGGAGCAGGGTGGCATCGGGGACGCGGTGGCGGAGGCGTTCTCGGATGCGGAGCCGGCTCCGCGGTTGGCGCGGTTGGGGGTTCGTACGATGCCGGGGTCTGCGACGCCGGGGGAGGAGTTGGCGGCGGCGGGGATCGATGCGGCGGGGATCGTGGCGGCGGTCGGCTTGTTGGTTGAGCATGCCGTGACGTCATGAACCCCGGGGTTGCGGTCGCGGGGGCTCTGCCCCGGACCCCGCGCCTCAATCGCCGGCGGGGCTTGAAAGATCGGGGCTCCGCCCCGGACCCCGCGCCTCAAACGCCGGCGGGGCTGGATTTGCTCAATCGCCGGCGGGGCTTGAAAGAGCAGGAGGCTCCCGATGACGGACCACCGTGACGTGGAAGTTCAGCGGCCCGACAAGGTGTTGCTGCCGGAAGGTATTACCAAGAAGGATCTCGCCGAGTACTACCGGGCCGTCGCCCCGTTCATGCTGCCGCACCTGCGCGGCCGACCCCTGATGCTCGAGCGTCACCCCGACGGCCTCGATGGCCCGCGGTTCATGCAGAAGGACAC
This sequence comes from Streptomyces sp. UC4497, assembly GCF_054871485.1. Taxonomy (NCBI): domain Bacteria; kingdom Bacillati; phylum Actinomycetota; class Actinomycetes; order Kitasatosporales; family Streptomycetaceae; genus Streptomyces; species Streptomyces sp. UC4497. The sequence continues at coordinate 19,073 of NZ_JBTYHB010000028.1, forward strand.
CCCGGACCACTACCCGGACTGGGTCCACCGCACGGAGGTGCCCAAGGAGGGCGGCACGGTCACGCACACCGTGTGCGACGACACGGCCACCCTGATCTTCCTCGTCGACCAGGCCGCCCTCACCCTGCACCGCTGGCTGTCCCGCGCCGACGACATCGACCACCCCGACCGGCTGGTCTTCGACCTCGACCCGTCGGGGGAGGGGGACGACTTCGAGGCGGTGCGTGAGGCGGCCCGCCAACTGCACGCGCTGCTGGACGAACTGGGCCTGCCCAGCGCCCCCATGACCACCGGCTCCCGCGGCGTGCACGTCGTCGTACCCCTCGACAGGAGCCAGGACTTCGACGAGGTCCGGGACTTCGCGCGGCACGTCGCCGACGCACTCGCCGACGAACACCCCGACGCGCTCACCACGGCCCCGCGCAAGAAGGACCGCGGCGACCGCCTCTTCGTCGACGTACTGCGCAACGGCTACGCCCAGACGGCCGTCGCGCCGTACTCGGTGCGCGCCAGGCCGGGCGCCCCCGTGGCGACGCCCCTGACATGGCGACAGCTCGGCGCCCCCGCGGTCGGCGCCCGGCACTGGACCATCGAGAACGCGGTCGAGCAGGCCCGCACCGACCCGTGGGAGGGCCTGCTCGGCAGGGGCCGCTCGCTCGGCCCGGCCTGGAACAAACTCCGTTCCCGGCAGGGCAGTTGAGGTTTGCTCCGGGAGGTTGTGGAGACCCGGTGACCGAGGCTGCCATGACAAACACAAAGAAGACGCAAGCGTCGTCGGAGCGTGAGCCCGGCGACGAAACGACCACCGAGGCGGACGGCGCACCGGGCCCCATGGAGGTGCTGCGCGAGGCGCGCGCCCAGCTGGCGGAGCTCACCGGGATGGCGGCCGAGACGGTGTCGTCCTTCGAACGCACCGAGGACGGCTGGGAGTTGGAGATCGAGGTCCTGGAAATGGCCCGGGTCCCCGACACCATGAGCCTGCTGGCGAGCTACCAGGTGAGCCTGGACCCGTACGGCGTCCTGACCGGCTACCGGCGCATCCGCCGCTACGAGCGGGGACGCTCCGAGTCGGCACACGGTCAGTAGGCCGCAGCGCCCCGCCTCGACCGATCGCGCAATTGCACGCTGCGCACTACACAGACAGGGAGGACCGGCCTTCATGACCGTTGTCCCCGCACAACAGTCAGGCGGCGGTGGTGGCACCAGCGGCCTGTACGACGTACTCGAACTCGTCCTGGACCGCGGGATCGTCATCGACGCGTTCGTCCGTGTCTCGCTGGTCGGCATCGAGATCCTGAAGATCGACGTCAGGGTCGTCATCGCCAGCGTCGACACCTATCTCCGCTTCGCCGAGGCCTGCAACAGGCTCGACCTGGAGGCCGGGCCGAAGCGCAGTCCCGGACTGCCCGACCTCGTCGGTGAGATCACCGAGTCCGGCGCGCGCGGTAAGTCCAAGGGCGCGCTCTCCGGCGCCGCGCAGACCATCTCCGACGCCTTCAACCAGGCCCGCGACGAGGGGCAGGCGGAGCCGAGGCGCTCCGGGTCCAGCGGTCGCAGGCCGTCGACGAGCCGCCGGAAGGAGGAGCAGGAGTGAGCAGCATATACATCTACGGCATCGCGAGCACCGAACACCCCTCGCTGCCCGCCGGTATGGGCGGCATCGGTGAGCCGGCCCGCGAAGTGCGCGTCTTGAAGGAGGGGCCGCTCGCCGCGATCGTCAGTGAGTCCCCGGACAATCTGCGGCCCAAGCGCCGCGACCTGCTCGCCCACCAGAGCGTGCTCTCCGAGGCGGGCGCCGGGGGACCGGTGCTGCCGATGCGGTTCGGCTCCCTCGCACCCGACGAGGAGTCGGTGACGGCGGTCCTCGCCGAGCGCGCCGACCACTACCTGGAGCGGCTTCAGGCGCTCGACGGCAAGGCCGAGTACAACGTCAAGGCACAGCACGACGAGGAAGCCGTGCTGCACCAGGTGATGGTCGACAACCCCGAGCTGCGCTCCCTGACCGAGGCCAACAGGAAGTCGGGCGGCGGCAGTTACGAGGACCGGCTGCGGCTCGGCGAGCTGGTCGTGTCCGCCGTGCAGGCCCGCGAGGCCGAGGACGCCGTCGAGCTCCAGCGGCTGCTGGAACCCGCGGCCGCCGCGATGTCGACGGGGCCCGAGAGCACGGGCTGGCTGGCCAACATCTCGTTCCTCGTCGACAAGAAGGCGGCCGAGCACTTCCTCGCCGCGGTCGAGGACGTGCGGCGCAGCCACTCCCACCTCGACATCACGGTCCACGGACCGCTGCCCCCGTACAGCTTCGTCGACCCGGGCCCTTCGGAGCCCGCCGCCGCGGAGTGAGTCCATGGGCCTGATCTCGGAGGTGCTGCTGTTGCCGCTCGCTCCGGTGCGCGGGTCCTTGTGGGCCATGCAGCAGGTGCTCGCCGAAGCCGAGCGGCAGTACTACGACCCGGCGGCCGTACGGGCCGAACTCGCCCGCCTGGAAGAGCAGTTGGTGGCCGGCGAGATCGACCAGGAAACGTTCGACCGCGTCGAGGACGAGCTCCTCGACCGTCTGGAGGGACCGTGAACCGAACAGCGCTCGGCCTCGCGATAGGGGCCGGTTACGTCTTGGGACGTACGAAGAAGATGAAGCTGGCGATCGCCGTCGGCACGATGGTCGCCGGCAAGCGGCTGAACCTGAGCCCGCGTGCGCTCGCCGAGATGGTGACCACACAGCTGGAGAACAACCCGCAGTTCAAGGAGATCGGCGACCAGCTCCGCGAGGATCTGCGCGGAGTCGGCAAGGCGGCCTCGGGGGCGCTCGTCGAGCGTCAGATCGAGGGCCTCGCGGGACGGCTGCACAACCGTACGCAGGGTGTGCGCGACCAGATCTCGGGCGTCGCCCCCGACGTGGACGACGTGCGGGACACCGGGCGGGGCGTCGGCCGGAAGGCCACCGGGTTCGTGCCGGGCTCCCGCGCCGCGGACGACGAGGCGGCCGACGACGAGTCGTACGACGACGCGTACCCGGAAGAGTCCTCGTACGACGAGGACAAGGACCGTGACGAAGCCTCCTACGACGAGGACAAGGACCGCGACGAAGCCTCCTACGACGAGGACAAGGACCGAGACGAAGCCTCGTACGACGAGGGCAAGGACCGAGACGAGGCCGAGGACGAGAACCGGAACGACAGTGGTGACGGCCGCCGTCGACGGAGTTCCACCCGGTCCGGCGGCTCCGGCGATTCCGGCGGAGCGAAGCGGACCGCCACGGAGCGGGGCTCCGGCAAGGCGCCCGCCAAGAAGAAGAGCGCCGCCGCGAAGACGACGAGCGGCGCCCGCTCCACCGCCGCCAAGTCCGGGCGCAGCGCGTCCGGCGCCGCGAAGGGAGGCCGGAGCCGTGGCTGACAACAACAAGGCCGGCACCGGGGCGATCGGCGGCCTCGCCAAGAGCGCTGCCGCGGATCACCTCAAGTCCGAACTCCAGGAGTACCTCGCCGCGCAGGCCCAGCGGCTGCTGATGGGCGCGGGCCGCTCGCTCGGCGCGACGACGGTCAAGCTCAATGACATCGCCCAGGGCAACAGCCCCGGCTTCGCCAAGCTCGCGCTCGACGGCGGCCGCAAGCTCGCCGAGGGCAAGGGCCCCGTGCGCAGCGCCGTGGAACTCGGCGCCGGACGTCTGAAGGACAACGTGAAGAACGCCTTCAAGGGCCTCGGTGGCAAGGGGAAGCGCAAGGGCGGCTCGGGCCAGAAGCCCACCGTCATCATGGAGTTCCTCGACGTCGGCGTCGATCTGCGCACCGCGTACGACCAGTGGACGCAGTACCAGGAGTTCAGCACGTTCGCGAAGGGCGTGAAGAACGCCAACCGCGCCGACGACACCACGTCCGACTGGCAGCTCAAGGTCTTCTGGTCCAACCGGAGTTGGAAGGCCACCACCACCGAGCAGGTGCCGGACGACCGGATCCAGTGGACGTCGGAGGGCGCCAAGGGCACCACGAAGGGCGTCGTCTCCTTCCACCCGCTGGCCGACCGGCTCACCCGGGTGCTGCTGATCATCGAGTACTACCCGAAGGGCCTGTTCGAGAAGACAGGCAACATCTGGCGCGCCCAGGGCCGCCGGGCCCGCCTCGACCTCAAGCACTTCGCGCGGTTCGTGACGATGCGCGGCGAGGCGACCGACTCCTGGCGCGGCGAGATCCAGGACGGCGAGGTCGTCCTCAGCCACGAGGACGCGATCGCCCAGGAGGAGGAGCAGGAGGCCGGCAAGCCCTCGGACGAGTACGACTCCGAGGACACCGGCTCCGAAGGCTCCGAGCAGAGCGATGAGTACGGCTCCGATGAGTACGCCTCCGAGGAGTACGACGACGAGGACGCCGAGCGCGAACCCGAGGACTCCGAGCGCGAGCCCGAGGACTCCGAGCCCGAGGATTCCGAGCCCGAGAGGCTCGAGGCCGAGGAGGACGAGGTCGAGGAGTACGACGAGCCCGATGACGAGCCCGAGCAGCCGGCCCGGCAGCGTCAGCGGGCAGGGGCCGGGGCCCGCCGATGACGACGGCGACCCGACATCCGGAACCGTTCGGGGGTGGCGGCGGGGCCAACCTCGCCGACATCCTCGAGCGTGTCCTCGACAAGGGCATCGTGATCGCGGGAGACATCCGCATCAACCTGCTCGACATCGAACTGCTCACCATCAAACTGCGTCTCATCGTCGCCTCGGTCGACAAGGCCAAGGAGATGGGCATCGACTGGTGGGAGGACGACCCTGCCCTCTCCTCGGGTGCCCGCCGCAAGGAACTCGCAAAGGAGAACGCCGAGTTGAAGCAGCGCTTGGCCGAACTCGAAGAGGGCAGCCCCCAGATCGAGGCACGCGACGAGACGCGTGACGAAAGGCGCGAGGAGAGGCGCGGCGAGCGGCGCAGGGAGAGTCGCGGCGAGAGTCGCGGAGAGGGTCGCGGCGAGCGGCGTACCGAGAGCCGTACGCGTCCCGAGAGGCGCAACGAGAGGGGGTCTGCGTGACCACCGAAGAAGCGAGCGAACTGCGCTACGTGTACGCCGTGTGCGACCCGCTCGACGCCCCGCTCCAGGCCGAACTCACCGGAGTGGCGGGCGCCCCGCCCCGGCAGCTGGAGCACCAGGGCCTCGTCGCGGTCGTCGGCTCCGTACCTGAGCGGGACTTCGCCGAGGCGCCGCTCCGCGCCCACCTGGAGGACCTGGACTGGCTCACCGAGACGGCCCGCGCCCACCAGAACGTGATCGCCGCGCTCACCACGGTCACCAGCCCGCTCCCGATGCGCCTCGCCACCGTCTTCCACGACGACAGCGGCGTACGCCTCATGCTGGAGCAGGAGGAGGAGCGCTTCCGCGCGGGCCTCGACCGCCTCGCGGGGCGCGTGGAGTGGGGCGTGAAGGTGTACGTCGAGGAACCCGAGGCCGCCGCGCCGGCCCCCGCGCCCGCCGCCACCTCCGGCCGTGACTACCTGCGCCGCCGCCGCGCCGAGCGCACCGCGCGCGACGACACCTGGCGGCGCGCCGAAGGCTTCGCGCAGGAGCTGCACGACGAGCTGTCCCGGCACGCCGCGCACACCCGCGTGCACCCGCCGCAGAACCCGGAACTCTCCCGCGCCAGCGGCAGGAACGTGCTCAACGCGGCGTATCTCGTGGAGCGTTCGGACGCGGAGGAGTTCGTGGAGCGCGTCGACGCGACGAAGGACCGCGAGCCGGATCTGCGGGTCGAGCTGACCGGGCCGTGGGCGGGCTACTCGTTCACGGCCGACGACGACGAGGAGGGGCGGACGTGACGGTCGTCGAACGGCGCGAGATCGCCCTGGTCGACCTCCTCGACCGGCTGCTCGCGGGCGGCGTCGTCCTCGCGGGCGACGTCACCCTGCGCATCGCCGACGTCGACCTGGTGCGCATCGACCTCAACGCCCTGATCAGCTCGGTGAACGAGCAAGTGCCCTCGCCCTGGCCGGAGGTGATGAACGGTGAGTGAACGCCGCCGCATCGAACTCGAACCCGACACGGTCGAGCGCGACCTGATGAAGCTCGTCCTCACCCTCGTCGAGCTGCTGCGCCAGCTCATGGAGCGGCAGGCGGTCCGCCGCTTCGACCTCGGTGACCTGACGGAGGACCAGGAGGAGCGGGTCGGTCTCACCCTGATGCTCCTGGAGGACCGCATGGAACAGCTGCGGGAGCGCTACGGGCTGCGGCCCGAGGACCTGAACATCGACCTCGGACCGCTGGGCCCGCTGCTGCCCCGCGGCTGAACCACCCTGTCGGCAGCGGGACTTGCGGCGTCAGCGGGGCTTGCGGCAGAGGATCTCCCCGTGCAGCACGCCGAACCACGCGTCCTCGTGCGTGCCCCACTCGCGCCACCCCTGCGACACGGCCGTCAGCTGCTCCGGCGTCGCGTGCCCGCCGCCCGTCGCCCGCTCGGCGTACGCGGAGGCCAGCGTGCGGTCCGCCCACAGCCCGCTCCACCAGGCGATCTCCTCGGGCGTCGAGTAGCACCAGTTGCCGGCGGAGCACGTGAGGTCCTCCTGCGCGAAACCGGCCTTCAGGGCCCATGACTTGAGGAAGCGCCCGGCGTCCGGCTCGCCGCCGTTGGCGCGCGTGACCCGCTCGTACAGGTCCAGCCAGTCGTCCATGGCGGGCAGCCGCGGGAACCAGGAGAACGCCGCGTAGTCGGACTCGCGTACGGCGATGATCCCGCCCGGCTTCGTCACGCGGCGCATCTCGCGCAGCGCCTGCACCGGGTCGCCCACGTGCTGGAGCACCTGGTGCGCGTGCACGACGCAGAACGTGTCGTCCGGCCAGTCGAGCGCGTGCACGTCGGCCGTCGTGAAGTCGACGTTGGTCAGGCCCCGTTCGGCGGCCGTGGCGCGCGCCTGGTCCAGGATGCCCTCGGCGTGGTCGGCGCCGGTGACATGGCCGTCGGGGACCAGTTCGGCCAGGTCGGCGGTGATGGTGCCGGGGCCGCAGCCGATGTCCAGGATCTTCATGTGCGGCTTGAGCGAGTCGAGCAGGTAGGCCGCCGAGTTGGCGGCGGTGCGCCAGGTGTGCGAGCGGAGCACGGACTCGTGGTGTCCGTGGGTGTATACGGCGGTCTCCTGCGGCATGACTCGGTCCCTTCGCGTACGGCGGACTGCCGGGGACGCCTGCCCCCGGCGGTTCGATCACCGTACGCTCGTCAGCCGCATTGTGAGATATCCGTCTTGAATGGTGGACTACTGGTGACTTCGGGATCGGGTCAGAGCAGCGAGTGCGGCCGGTACACGCGCAGCCCCTCGTGCTCCTTGTCCACCCACAACTCCCCACCGCACTCGGTGACTTCACCGTCGAAGGCGAGCGGGGTGCCGGGTGCCACGCCGTCCACACGCAGACGCGTCAGGCGGGTCGCCGTGTGGAACGGCGAGCGGGACAGCGGCCCCGACAGGGCCGCGGCGAGCAGCCGTACGCCGGGCAGCCGGCCGCCGTCCACCGTGCGCACGTCGAGCAGGCCGTCGGCCAGGTTCGCGCGCCGGCCCGCGGTGAGGCCCATCCGCCGGTACGTGCAGTTCCCGGCGAACAGCAGCCACAACGGCCTCTTCCTGCCGTGCAGTTCGACGCTCAGCGGATGGTCGCGGCGCAGTACGTACATGGCCGCCACGACGTCCGCGAGCCGCCCGCCGACCCGCCCGGACCAGCGCTCCCGCTCCCGCACCAGCTCCGGATAGGCGCCCAGGCTGAGGGTGTTGAGGAAGATCCCGGAGCCGTTCCCGGACGAGAAGCGGCCCACGTCCACGGCGACCGCGTGGCCGCCCTCGACGGCGCCCGCCAGATCGCCGGTGTCCTCGATGCCGAGGTCGTACGCGAAGTGGTTGAGGGTGCCGCCGGGCAGCACCGCGAGCGGCAGATCGTGCCGGAGCGCGACGCGCGCGGCCGTGTTCACGGAGCCGTCGCCGCCCGAGATGCCGAGCGCGCGGGCGCGCGGCGCCGCCTTGTCCAGCTGTTGCTCGAGTTCGTCGCCTGCGCACTCGATGTACTCGGCGAGGGGCAGCGCGTCCCGCAGGGCCCGCACACGCTCCGGGGTGCCCGCCCCGGTGTTCACGACCATCACCAGACCCTCGCCGCCCGGCAGCGCCGGCACGTCGTCCACCAGCGGCCGGCCCGGCGCCGGCATCTGGTCGCGCGTCGGCACCAGGCCGCGTACGGCGAAGGCCGCACCCGCGCCGAGGGCCGCGCCCGCGAGGACGTCCGCGGGGAAGTGGGCGCCGGTGTAGATCCGGGAGGCCGCCACCGAGAAGGCCACGGGGGCGACGAGCGCGCCCAGACCACGGGACTCCAGGGCCACACCCGTCGCGAAGGCCGCCGCGGAGGCCGAGTGCCCGGACGGGAACGAGGTCGTGAACGGCTGCCGCTTCAGCCGGCGCACCAGCGGCACCGGGTCGAGATCCGGCCGCGCCCGGCGCACCGAGCGCTTCCCGAGGGTGTTGATGGTGGCCGAGGCGAGCGCGAGAGAGGCCATTCCGCGGACGGCGGCCCGGCGGGCGCGCGGCGATCCGGTCGCCGCGAGGGCCCCGCCCACCGCGAACCACAGCACACCATGGTTCGCGGACTTGCTCAGGCGCGGCAGGATCCGCTCGGCGCCCGGCCAGTGCGCTCCCGCGGCGAACTCGAAGACGCGCAGATCGAGTGCGGCGAGCCGGGCGCGCAGCGACGGGGGCGCGGGCGGCGTCGAATCGAGGAGCGGACCCGAGGAGAACGGCTTCAGCGAATTCAGTGGCTTCAGGGGCGACATGGGTGACTGGTACCCCGGCGAGGGGTCCGCATCCGGTGCGCTCCGGCCAATTCGTTTGCCCGTCACCCGCACGGGCGTCCAGAATGCGGGATCATGGGACATCTGGAAGCGGCACATCTTGAGTACTACCTCCCCGACGGGAGGGCGCTGCTGGGCGATGTCTCGTTCCGGGTCGGCGAGGGCGCGGTCGTCGCGCTCGTCGGGCCGAACGGAGCGGGCAAGACGACCCTCCTGCGACTGATCTCCGGCGAGCTGCGGCCGCACGGCGGCTCGGTCACCGTCGGCGGCGGGCTCGGTGTGATGCGCCAGTTCGTGGGGTCGGTCCGTGACGAGACGACCGTCCGCGACCTGCTCGTATCGGTGTCCTCGCCGCGCATCCGGGAGGCGGCGAAGGCGGTCGACGAGGCCGAGCACCTGATCATGACCGTCGACGACGAGGCCGCGCAGATGAGCTACGCGCAGGCCCTCTCCGACTGGGCCGAGGCGCAGGGCTACGAGGCGGAGACCCTCTGGGACATGTGCACGACGGCGGCGCTGGGCGTGCCGTACGACAAGGCCCAGTTCCGCGAGGTGAGCACCCTCTCGGGCGGCGAACAGAAGCGTCTCGTCCTGGAGGCGCTGCTGCGCGGCACGGACGAGGTCCTCCTCCTCGACGAGCCGGACAACTATCTGGACGTCCCCGGCAAGCGCTGGCTGGAGGAGAAGCTCCGCGAGACCCGCAAGACGGTCCTGTTCGTCTCCCACGACCGCGAGCTGCTCGCCCGCTCAGCGGAGAAGATCGTCAGCGTCGAGCCGAGCCCCGGCGGGGCCGACGCGTGGGTGCACGGTGGTGGCTTCGCCACGTACCACGAGGCGCGCCGCGAGCGATTCGCGCGCTTCGAGGAGCTGCGCCGCCGCTGGGACGAGAAGCACGCGCAGCTGAAGAAGCTGGTGGTCAACCTGCGGCAGGCGGCTTCCGTCAGCCACGAAATGGCGTCCCGTTACGCGGCGGCGCAGACGCGGCTGCGCAAGTTCGAGGAGGCGGGCCCGCCGCCGGAGCCGCCGCGCGAGCAGGACATCACGATGCGCCTGAAGGGCGGCCGCACCGGCATCCGGGCGGTGACCTGCGAGAACCTTGAGCTGACCGGCCTCATGAAGCCCTTCTCGCTGGAGGTCTTCTACGGCGAGCGGGTCGCGGTCCTCGGCTCGAACGGCTCGGGGAAGTCGCACTTCCTGCGGCTGCTCGCGGGCGACGACTCCGTGGGCCACACCGGCGCGTGGAAGCTCGGCGCGCGGGTCGTGCCCGGCCACTTCGCCCAGACCCACGCCCACCCCGAGCTCCAGGGGCGGCCGCTCCTCGACATCCTGTGGCGCGACCACGCCAAGGACAAGGGGGCGGCGATGTCCCTGCTCCGTCGCTACGAGCTGACGGCGCAGGCGGAGCAGAAGTTCGAGCGTCTTTCGGGTGGCCAGCAGGCCCGCTTCCAGATCCTGCTGCTCGAGCTCGAGGGCGCGACCGCGCTGTTGCTGGACGAGCCCACGGACAACCTCGACCTGGAGTCGGCCGAGGCCCTCCAGGAGGGCCTCGAATCCTTCGACGGCACGGTCCTCGCGGTCACCCACGACCGCTGGTTCGCCCGCGCCTTCGACCGCTACCTGGTCTTCGGCTCGGACGGCCAGGTCCGGGAGACCCAGGACCCGGTCTGGGACGAACGCCGAGTGGAGCGGACCCGGTAGCTGTTGCGCCCACCGGTGGTTGCGGCCGCGGGGCTCTGCCCCGGACCCCGCGCCTCAATCGCCGGCGGGGCTAAAATTGGCCCCGCTCTTGGACGAGACTCGCGGGGTCCGGGGCTCCGCCCCGGGAGTGCAACGGCTACTGGGACCAACGCAGGAGCGCGCCCAGGCCACCCGCCGGTCCCGCAGAGGGGTCCGCTCCGGAGACGGACAACGCAGCCGCCCCGCTCGCGGCAGCGCACCTCATGAGCGCGTCGTCGGCCCGTGCCGACACCACGTCACCCCCGCCGAGCGCCTCCGCGTCCGCGCGCCGCACGCCCAGCTGGTCCGGGCTGTCGCCCACCCACACCTCACGGTGCGCGTCGGGCCCGTCCGAACGGATCAGAAGCTCCGCGATCCGGTGCTCACGCGCCGCGTCCACCAACGCGGGCACGCCCTCCGCCGCCGCTTCGCCCTGACCGCGCGCCTCGGCGAACAGCGCCAGGTCGTGCGCGGCGCGCCGCGCCACCTGCTCGGCCCTGGCCTGTTCCAGCTCGCTGTCGAGGAGCCGGCTCTCCGCCCCGTGCCGGGCGCGGACGACCGAGTCGCCCAGTTCGGCGGGGAGCCGGTCCCGTACGGCGACGCACTCCCGGTCGTCGCCGACCAGGACGACGAGGTCGGCCCGGGTCTCGGCCTGCCGGTGCGCCAACTCCCCGGCGATCTCAGCGGCGTTGTGCTCCCAGGTGTTCTCCACGCGCAGCTGGAAGTGCCGCTCCGACGGGTCACCGGACGACGTGCGGTGCACCGGCCACTGCTGCCCGGTCACCTTGCCCGCCTGCGACTCCCCGCGCGCGGAGCGCAGTTCGAAGTCGGCGCCGGTCCTGTCGACGTACGCGACGAGGCACAGCGGGTCCTCGCCCGCGAGATCGAGCAGCGGCGTCGTGTGCGGCAGCGCCGCCCAGTGCGCCGACGTCTGCCCCGGCGGCGTGCTCAGCGGCGGGTCGAGGACGACCTCGCCGTCACGTCCGAAGAAGGCCCGGCCGACCGGTTCGCGCGAGTGCCGCAGGTCCTCGACCGCGGCCCGCATCGCGTGACACGTCGCCTCGTCCGCGCCGGCCGCGGCGAGCGCGCGCTGCACCCCGAGCGCCTCCAACGACCGCTCGTCGGGGGTGGATTCGCTGTGCCGTGACGTGTCGACGTACACGGATGCCCAGGGGCCGGGACGGTTGCAGAGGGGATTGAGGAACGCCAGGTCCATGGCTGCCTCCCGAAAGTCGTGCGTGGGTACGGGTGGGGGCGGGGCGCGCGCCTCAGGTTCCGCTGACCTGCTTCAGCAGCGCCGCGTCGAAGGCCTTGAGGTCGTCCGGGCGACGGCTGGTGACCAGCACGTTCGGTCCGGCCGTGCAGACCTTCACCTGCTCGTCGACCCAGGTGCCGCCCGCGTTGCGGATGTCGGTGGCGAGGCTCGGGTACGAGGTCAGGGTGCGGTCGCGCACCACGTCGGCCTCGACCAGCGTCCACGCCGCGTGGCAGATCGCCGCGACCGGCAGGCCCCGGTCGAAGAAGTCCCGTACGAACGCGACCGCCTCGGGGTCCGTGCGCAGCTGGTCCGGGTTGGCCACGCCGCCGGGCAGTACCAGCGCGTCGAAGCCGTCCGCCGACGACGCGAGGGACGCCACCGTCTTGTCGACGGGGAACTTGTCCGCCTTGTCGAGGTGGTCGAAGGCCTGGATCTCACCCTGCTTGGTCGATACGAGCACGGGTTCGCCGCCCGCGTCCCGCACCGCCTGCCAGGGATCGGTCAGTTCAACCTGTTCGGCCCCTTCGGGCGCCACGAGGAACGCGATCCGCATCGTCGGTCAACTCCCTTGCTGCGTAGGTCTTTTCGGTGCTCTCAAGGAGGGCTCAGGTCGGTTTGTCGCGCGCCCAGCCGTCCGGGTCGGCGCCGCTGATGTCGGCGAGCGCGGACGCCGGGTCCTGGGTCAGCGCCAGATCGCCCAGGCTGACCATCCCGACGGCCTGCCCGTCCTGCACCACCGGCAGGCGGCGCACGGCGTACTCGCGCATCAGCGCCACCGCGGTGGACACCTCGTCGTCCGGGCCGATCGCCACCGGATGCGGAGTGCACACCGCCTCGGCGCTCACAGTGAGCGGATCGGCCCCGTCGGCGACGGCCCGCAGCGCGATGTCGCGGTCCGTGAGCACGCCCACGACCTGCGCCTCGTCCGCCACCAGCACATCCCCGATGTCCTGCGCCCGCATCAGCTGGGCGGCCTCGACCAACGAGGCGTCGGGGCGTACCGCGACCACGCCGGGTGTCATGACTTCCCGTACTACATCGGCCATCGAATTCGGCCTCTCTGCATCTTCGGGTGCACCGTGATTCCGGCCCGCGTACCCGACCGACCCGGGGCTAACCCCCGTCATTTGTAAGGGCTTTGGCCAGGTCCGAGGCCGTATGGAACACGGTCTTCGCAGGCAGCGCCGCCACCGGCTCGACGAGCCGGTCGGGGGCGGACCGCTCGCGCAGCGCTTCCGCGAGCGCCCCGGGCGTGGCCGGAAACGAGGTGCGGCCGAGGAGCCGCCCCAGTTCGAGCCGGACGGCGTCCAGGCGGCCAGGTCCTGGACCCGGTTCCACGGGTCCGCCCGCCACCTCCGGGTCGTCCTCCGCCGCGGGCTCGGGGTCGTTCCACTCCTCGACCCGCGTGGGGTGCCCGGAGCGGAGCAGACCCTGCAGTTCGTGCTTCATTTCGTCGTCGCGGTGGGCGCTCAGCCGGTCGCTGCCGCGTTGCATCGTTCCCTCCAGTGACTCGGCGGTGCCCACCGCGTACCCGACCGCTTCGCGGTGACACCTGGTGGTTTGGCCGCGCGGGGCGGGGAGACCCGTGAGCGGTCGTTTCCTCTCGGGCGACCGGCTGGAAGGACAGGCCATGGAGCTGCTGACGGTCCTGATTCCCGCGGGCATGCTGGGGTTCGTACTCGTCCTCGGACGCTACGAGGAGTGGCTGCTGCCCCGGCGCGAGGAGGCGGACCCGCGCGAACATGCGGGCCCGGCCCGTTGAGGGCACGCTGGAAAGGTCGCTGTGTTTGCGGCGATGACCCAAGGGCAGGCGAATAACAGTGCTTCGGACAGGAGGCACGTCCGTGGGAGGGATACGACCGCGTCGTATCCGGTCGATCCGCAGGATCGCCCCGGGTGTGTCCGACAGTCTGTGCGGGCGCGACTCCCACGGTGACCACTGAACCCAAGGCACCTTTCAGGGAGTTGCGACCAGATGCGCACGCGTACCAGCTCACCCCAGAACCCGGTGAAGCCCGGTGGACGCCACCCGCACGACGACGCCCCCGACACCGCCGAGGCTTTCGCCAAGCTGTCCAACATGCCCGACGGTCCCGAGCGCGATGAACTGCGCCAGGAGGTCGTCGAGGCCTGGCTACCGATGGCCGACCGGCTCGCGGGGCGTTTCCGTAATCGCGGCGAGGCCTACGAGGATCTGCGGCAGGTTGCCGCTCTCGGCCTGGTGAAGGCCGTGGACCGATACGACCCGGAGCTCGGCAACGCCTTCGAGAGCTATGCCGTGCCCACCGTGACCGGCGAGATCAAGCGGCATTTCCGCGACCACATGTGGACGCTGCATGTGCCACGCCGCGTCCAGGACCTGCGCAACAGGGTCCGGTTCGCACAGCAAGAACTCTCCGCGACCATCTCGGGGCGCGCCCCGACCCTGACGGAGATCGCCGAGCACGCCAACATGACCGAGGACGAGGCCCGTACCGGCCTGGAGGCGCTGGAGAGCTTCACCGCGCTGTCCCTCGACGCGGAGCTGCCCGGCAGCGAGGACGGATACTCGCTGTCCGACGCGCTCGGCGACGCGGATCCGGCGCTCGACATCGTCGTCGACCGCGAGGCCGTCAAGCCGCGGATCGCGGCGCTGCCGGAGCGCGAGCGGGAGATCCTGTACATGCGGTTCTTCGGCGACATGACACAGAGCCGGATCGCCGAGCGGCTCGGCATCTCGCAGATGCACGTGTCCCGGCTGATCAGCCGCTGCTGCGACCGCCTGCGGGACCAGGTCCTGACGGACGCCGCCTAGTTCCGAGCCTCGGCCGGTGGCCCTATTTCCGCATCGCCAGGGCGATGTGACGGGCCATCATGTCGAGCGTCTTCGCCTCCGCCATGGAGAAGGCGAGGCGGCCCGCGGACCGGAACAGGGTGAGCACACCCTGGACCGGTTCGCCGGGCGCGGGTATCAGCGGCACACACAGAAGCGAGGTGACATCGGCACGGACGAGCACCGGCGCCCCCGACGCGTCGTCGCCCAGGGCTCTCAGGTCCTCCGGGCGCACGAGCAGCGTCGGGGCGCCGCCGCGCGCCGCCTCGACGACGAGCGGTCCCGCGGCCGGGTCCTGCGCGGCGATGTCCCGGACGGCCTCGTCGTCCGCGCCGAGCACCTCTATACGCTCCAGGTGCGCGGCCCCCTTGTCGGCCACCACCCAGTCGGCGAACCGGCCGTGCAGCACGTGGGCGGCGCGCCGCAGGAGTTCGGCCGGGTCGCCCACCGGGCCACCGAGCAGCTCCCGTGCCATCGCGTCGAGCAGGTCGGTGAGCGCGGCGTGCCGGGTCGTCTCCGCGAGGTCGGGGACCGGCGCGGCGGGCCGGGCCGACGTGGGCCCGAGGCCGGCGTCCGCGGGCTGCAGCACCGCGAGGACCGTGGTGCGCCGCTCGTTGCCCGGGCGCAGGCCCGTGAGGACCGTGCGGACGGGGGCCTGCGGGTTCTGCTGCAGATGCACGGTCAGCCCGCGGTCCCCCTCGCCCCGGGCCACCGCGGCGACCTGCGAGCGGAACGCGGCCCGGTCGGCGTGCGCAAGGAACCCGGTCATCGGGCGGCCCGTCGCGTATCCGGCGCGTACGCCCGTGAAGGTCGTCGCCGCGAAGTTGAGGCGGCGCACGACCGCTTCGCGGTCCACGAGCGCCACCGGCAGCGGAAGGCGCTGGAAGACGGCGCGCAGCAGCTGCTGCTCGTGCCGCTCGGCCGCCGCGTTGCGGCCCATACCCGGGCCCGTGGCCCCACCTTGCTGGGGGTGCGGCAACAACTTCCCTGCTACGTGGTCGAGTTCGAAGAGTGCCGCGTCGAGGACGGCGGGCAGTTCCGCCGTCGACACCGCGCGTGCTGCTTTCAACTCCGCCACACGGCGCACGAAGTCCGCCAGCTCTTCATCGAATTCCTCCGTCTGCGCCATGCTGAGAACGTATCCCGTCCCGCGTTTTCGGGAGCCCGGTACGGGAAGCCGACCGACAAGGAGGCGTGAACCCGATGCGACAGTACGTGCCGGCCGATCAGGACGACGACGCGGCCCACGTCGGAAGGTATCCGGTGGCGCTGGGCCAACGCGCCGCGGGGACAGCGGAATCGGGGCTTTCCGCCCGGCGGCTCTCCGAGTTCGCCGAGGGGGCGCTCCGGTGCACCGCGGAGTGCTGCGGCGCCGTCGCCACCGCGAGCGACGGCACCGACGACCGGCCGACCGCGGTGACCCACCCCGATCTCGCCGCGCTCGTCTCCGTGCAGGACCGCTACGGCGACGGGCCCATACCGGCGGCCGAGGAGGGCGGGGACCCGGTCGACGCCAGTGACCTGCTGAACGACCGGCGCTGGCCCGACTACCGTGCGCTCGCCCTGGACTCCGGGGTGCGCTCCAGCATCACCATTCCCTTCCGCAGCGGCGACCTCACGGTCACGCTCAGCCTGTACAGCTTCCGGGCCGGCTCCCTGGAGGCCGCGTCGCACGGGCCGGTCCGTGCCCTCGGCGATCTGGCCGCCGACTGCCTGCTGCGCGACCGCTCCTACGAGGCGGCGCTCACCGAGGTCGACCAGCTGGGCTCGGCGCTGCGCACACGGCCCGTCGTGGACCAGGCCTGCGGCATCGTCATGCATGTGCTGGATTGCGCACCGGACGACGCGTTCACCGTGCTGCGCCGAATCTCGCAGACCACCAACCGGAAACTGGCGGACGTCGCCTCCGCCGTCGTCGAACGGCGCGGACGCGGCCTGGAGCGCGAGTTCACCGCCGTGGCGGACTGACCGTCCGCCACGCTCCGGGCAGCGACAGTCACCCGACCGGCCCAGCCACCTCCTCCCGCCCCGCCTGCCCCGGTGCCCACACGGGTACGTACAGGGGCAGGAGGCCGACACGTGGGCCACGCCGCGCGCGGACACCCGGTCAGGTGTGACGCTGGAGGCAGGACCCGGCTCCGGTCTCCCGGCTGCTCGGACCCGGTGGCCCGCCTGCCCACGGCGGCCGCCCCGTACAGCGCGACCCCCACCCGCACAGCGACCGGACGGCACGGAGGCAGCATGCGGCCATCGGAACCCACGGCCAGGACTTCAGGCCCCGGCGCCGCGGGGGCCCGGGCCCCCGAAGGCCGTGGGCCCGTGCGGTACGGACCGCCGCTGCCCGAGCCCGGCCTCCCGGTGCTGCCCGAACTGGCCGCCGTCGCCGCGAGCGCCGCGGGGCGCCCGGCCTCGGAGCCGCCGGGCGGGCCGCCCGCCCTGCTGGAGGCGGCCTGCGGCTACTGGCGGCGCCGCGGCCTCGACACCGAACGCGAGCAGCTCGGCGCGGCGCCCGGCGCGGCCCCGCTGCTGCTCGCCCTCACCGCCGCGCTCGGCGGCGACATGCTGGTGCCGCGCCCCTGTTCGGCCTGGTGGGTGCCGCAGGCCAGGCTCCTGGGCCGCGCCGTCTACCACGTGCCGACGCCCGCCGAGTGCGGCGGCGTCCCCGACTCGACGGCCTTCCTGGAGACCGTCCGCCGGGTCAGAGCCGAGGGCGGCGACCCGCGGCTGCTCGTGCTGTCCGTGGCCGACGACCCGACGGCGACCGTGCCGCCGCCCGAGGTGCTGCACGAGGCCGTGGAGGCGGCCGCGGCCGAGGGGCTGCACGTGGTCAGCGACGAGACGTGGCGGGACACCCTGCACCCGGGCGCGGACTCCGTCCTGTTCAGCCCCGCCGAGATGTACCCGCTCGACGTCACCGTCCTCAGCGACCTCACCGGCGCGTTCCTGCCGCCCTCGCTGCCCGCGGCCTGCGCCCGGTTCCCCGCCACCGAGCGCGGCGCCCGGCTGCGCGCCCGCGTCCTCGACTTCCTCACCGCCACGGGGGCGCTGCTCGCGGCGCCGGTCGCCGCCGCGGCCACGTACGTCCTGAACGAGACCGAGGAGATCACCGAGCGGCGCCGCGTCGGTGCCGCGCTGCACGCGCAGGTCGCCGGTGCCCTGCACCGCGCCGTGCTCGGCGCGGGCGGCCTCGCCAGACCCCCGCGGGCCGGCCGGCACCTCTACATGGACCTGGAGGAGCTGCGCCCCCGGCTCGCCGCGCTCGACGTCAGCGACTCCCAGGACCTGGAGGACTTCCTCGGCGAGCGGCTCGGCATGCCGGTCCCCGGCGGCCACCGCTTCGGCGACGAACAGGGCGCGCTGCGGGCCCGGCTGTCGACGGGACCGCTGCTCGGGTCAACCCCCGAGGAACGCAGCGCGTCCCTCACCTCACCGGAGCCCTTGGAATTGCCGCACGTCGCAAGGCTGTTGACCATGGTGGAGTCGACGCTCCGCGCCATCGGCGGGGAACCGGCAGGCGAAGGATGGGAGACCGAGCGATGACGCAGGCGTCCGAAGCACCGTCGGCCATGCAGCGGGTCGATGCCGCCGCGGCCCCTCCGCCCCTCGTCCGGCCGCGGCCGCTCGGCGGGGGAGACACCGCGGCGCAGGACGTACCGCGCCGCTGGCCCAAATCCTTCGCCCACCGGCTGACCGCACCGCTGCCGGGCCTGCGCGCCTTCGCCAGATTCGCCCGCGAGGGCGCGCTCCGGCCGCCCGCCGAGAGCCTTGCCGACATCCCGAACCTGCCCTTCGCGCCCGGCCCGCTGCCGCAGGTCGACGCCCGTACGGCCGCCGTCACCTGGGTCGGGCACGCCAGCTGGATCGTCCGCATCGGCGGCCTCACGGTCCTCACCGACCCCGTCTGGTCCCGCAAGATCCTCGGCACCCCGGCCAGGGTCACCCCCGCCGGCGTCGCCTGGAGCGCGCTGCCCCGCGTGGACGCCGTCGTCATCAGCCACAACCACTACGACCACCTGGACTGGCCGACCGTAAAAAGACTCCCGCGCGACACCCCGGTCCTCGTCCCCGCGGGGCTCGCCCGCTGGTTCACGCGGCGCGGCTTCACGCGGGTCACGGAGCTGGACTGGTGGGAGGCGGTGGAGCTGAAGGGCGTCCGCTTCGACTTCGTGCCGGCCCACCACTGGTCCAAGCGCAGCCTCGTCGACACCTGCCGCACCCTGTGGGGCGGCTGGGTGCTCACCGACGCCGAGGGGCAGCGGATCTACTTCGCGGGCGACACCGGCTACGGCCACTGGTTCTCGCAGATCGGCCGCCGCTACCCGGGCATCGACCTCGCCCTGCTGCCCATCGGCGCGTACGACCCGCGCTGGTGGCTCAAGGACGTGCACTGCGACCCGGAGGACGCGGTGCGGGCGGTGCAGGACGTGGGCGCGCGCCGGATGGCGCCGATGCACTGGGCGACGTTCCTGCTGTCGGCGGAGCCGGTCCTCGAACCGCTGCACCGGCTGCGCGCCGCCTGGGACAAGGCGGGCCTGCCGCGCACGGCCCTGTGGGACGTGCCGGTGGGCGGCTCACGCGTGCTGACTGCCTGACTCCCGGCCCCGCACCTTGCGCCAGACGCTCGGCACCGCGCTGATCAGCACGGTCAGCGCGATCGCCGCGACGACGCCCTGCCACGGCTCCGGGAACAGGGAACCACCGAGGATGCCGATGACCTGGTACGTCACCGCCCACGCGAGGCAGGCGGGGGCATCGCCGCGGGCGAACTGCCGCAGCGGCATCTTCGCCAGCAGACAGGCCAGCATCACGGGGATCCGCCCCGCGGGCACGAGCCGCGACAGCACGAGCACCATCACGCCGTGGTCCGCGAGCTTGTCCTGCGCCTGCGCGAGCCGCTCCTCGGGCGCCCGCGAACGGATCGCCTCCAGCCACTTCGACCCGTTCTTCGAGTGCATGCCGCGCCGCCCCAGCCAGTACAGGGCGATGTCGCCCAGGAACGCGGCGAGCGCCGCCGCCGCGAAGACGAGCAGCAGCGAGAGCGGCGAGCTGTGGTGGAACGCGACGACCGCCGCGGAACTCACGAGCGCGCCGGTCGGAATGACGGGGACGAGCGCCCCGAGGAAGACGAGCAGGAACAACGTGGGGTAGCCGACGGCCTGTTGGGTCGTCTCGGGCGGCACCTGGGTCGCTGCGAAGAGCATCACCGGCGCGCTCCCGACCGAAGGGATCTGGGCCGACGGGATCCGGGGCGAAGGCTTGCGGGCCGTCTCATCCGGCCACCTCGGGACGTACGCTCTCGCCCTGGTCGAGCCGGTGCACCGCCACGCCGGGCGCGCGCAGCGCCGCCTGCCGGACGAACTCGTCGCCCGGCGCGTGGAACTCGTGCGGCCGCACCGCGTCCATGCCGATCGGCCAGTACGTCCCGTAGTGCACGGGCACCGCGCTGCGCGGCGCGATCCGGGCGAGCGCCTCGGCGGCCCGCCCGGCGTCGAGGTGGCCGGAGCCGAGGTAGGGGCCCCAGCCGCCCACCGGCAGCAGCGCCACATCGACCTCGCCCACGGCCTCGGCCATGCCGTCGAAGAGCCCGGTGTCGCCCGCGAAGTACGTACGGGCCTCGCCGTTCACGACGTAGCCGAGCGCGGGGGCCGTGTGCGGCCCGACCGGGAGCCTGCGCCCGTCGTGCTCGGCGCGGACCGCTTCTATCGCCACGTTTCCGACCTCCACGCGCGCGCCCGCCTCCACCTCGATGATCTTCAGCGTGCGGAGCTTGCGCAGCGCGGGCACGGCGCGCGGGGCGCCCTTCGGCACGAGCACCCGGGTACCGGGCGCGAGCCGGGCGAGCGAGGGCACGTGCAGGTGGTCGGCGTGCAGGTGGGAGACCAGGACGACGTCCGCCTCCGCCGCGCGCGGCGGCGGGGGCGCGCCGCGCCGGCGGCGCAGATGTGCGAGGCGCCGGGCGAAGAGGGGATCCGTGAGGACGCGCGTGCCGGCGTCCTCGACGGTGCAGGTGGCATGACCCCACCAGGTGATCTCCACCGGCACGCGCTCCTCCTTGTGCTCCTTCGGGCGACTCCCTTGAGCCTACGTGCAGGAGTAGGGTCGGGGCCGAAAGCTGTGGTGAGGGGGGACGCATGGGGGCATCCGACGGGAGCGGCGAAGCGGTGCGGGTCGCGGCGATCGCCAGCCTGATCCCGCTCGAGGAGCTGGACGCCGACCCCTTCCTGGTGGACTCGCGCAGCCAGCACGCCATGTGCGCGCGCTGGGCCGCCGAACGTGGGTACGTGATCACCCGCGAACTCCTGGTGCACGGGGTCCGCCCTGACCACGAGGTGCTGTGGGCGGATGTCGACGCGGGCCTCGTCGACGTGTTCGTCGCGCCCTGCGAGCGGGTGCTGCGGGCGGCGCTGCGGTCGGTCGACGCGTTCTCGGCGGAGTGCGAGCGGCGCGGCGTCCGCCTGGAGACGGCGGGTCTTGCGGAGCCGGCCTACGACGCGCAAATGAAGGCCCGCGTCCACCGCCGCTTGTCGATGCCGACGGCGGGTTACGACGGCTGCTAGCCACATTCAGCCCCCCTCATGGACGAGAGCCCGCGGGGTACGGGGCAGAGCCTCGATCTTTTCCAGCCCCGCCGGCGTTTGAGGCGCGGGGTCCGGGGCGGAGCCCCGAGGCCGTAACCACGGGTGACCCCAAAAGGTGTGAAACCCTGACCCCACGTGACCAAATGAGGGGAGCCGTAACGTGGCCGGAGGCCGATGGTGGAGGCGGGCCGGAAGCACCGCCTGGCGCTCGGTCGCCGTCTGGGCGGCCTGCACGGTCACCATGATGGTCCTCGCCGGACTGCTCCCCGACTTCAAGCTGACGTCCGACGACGGCGACAGCATGACCCGCGTAGCCGTCACCGCCGCCCTCGGCGCCGCCGCCTTCGCCCTCCTCTCGGCCCTCGTCTGGCCGATCCTCGTACGCGCCCTGCTGCTCGTCCCCGCCCTCGTCCTCGGCCTCGTCGTGTTCTTCCTCAACGGCGCCCTGCTGCTCATCGCGCTGCACCTCATCCCCGACGGCAGGGGCGAGGCGGGACCCGAGACCGCGGTCGTCGTGGCCGCGGTCATGTCGGCCGTGGCGTCGGCGGCCGGTGGTGCCCTGGCCGTCCGGGACGACGACGCGTACCGCAGGCGCCTGTACCGGCTCGCCGACCGCAGGCGCCGCAGGGGCTCCGACGCCGACACCGCCTGCCCGCCCACCCCCGGCACCGTCTTCATCCAGCTCGACGGCGTCGGCCACGAGGTGCTGCGCCGCGCCGCGCGCGACGACGTGATGCCGACGGTCAACGGATGGCTGCGCGACGGCGGCCACCGCCTCACCCCGTGGCGCACCGACTGGTCGAGCCAGACCGGCGCCAGCCAGCTCGGCATCCTGCACGGCTCCAATTACGACGTCCCGGCCTTCCGCTGGTACGAGAAGGACACCGGCGAGACCCAGGTGTCCAACCGGCCCACCAGCGCCGCCGAACTCCAGCGCCGCGCCGTCGCGCACACCGGTGACGGCGGCCTGCTCACCGTCGACGGCGCCAGCCGCGGCAACCTGTTCAGCGGCGGCGCGGAACAGGTCGCGCTCGTGCTGTCCGTGGCCGCCAGGCGCGGCAAGGAGAACCGCTCGCGGGCCGGCTACTTCGCCTACTTCTCCGACCCGGCGAACGCCGTCCGCACCGCGCTGTCGTTCTTCGCCGAGGTCGGCCGCGAGATCGGACAGTCCACGCGGGCCCGCATGTGCAAGGTGCGGCCGCGGATCGGGCGCGGTGGCCTGTACCCGTTCATCCGCGCCTTCGCGACCGTCGTCGAGCGGGACGTCGTCGTCGCGGCCGTCATCGGCGACATGCTCGCCGGCCGCAGCGCCGTCTACGCCGACCTCGTGGCCTACGACGAGGTGGCACACCACTCGGGCCCGTTCGGCCGCGACGCGCAGCAGGTGCTCGAACGCCTCGACCGCTCGCTCGCGCTGCTCGTCAAGGTCGCCGAGCACGCGCCGCGCCCGTACCGCATCGTCGTCCTCTCCGACCACGGGCAGAGCCCCGGCGAGACCTTCCGCGGCCGCTACGGGCTGACCCTCCAGGACCTCGTGCGCGCCGGCTGCGGGCTGCCCGTGCCGCGCAAGGCGGGGCGCACCCGCAGCGGCGCCGAGGCCCGCGCCGCCGTGCGGGCCGCGCTGCACCGGCCCGTCGAGGAGGGCGCGGGCAAGGGAAAGCGCAGCGAACCGATCGTGCTGGCCTCCGGCAACCTCGGCCTCGTCTCGTTCCCCGACGTCCCGCACCGCATGACCCGCGAGGAGATCGACGCCCGCAACCCCGCCCTGCTGGCGACCCTCGCCAACCATCCCGGCATCGGCTTCCTCCTCGTACGCAGCGAGGAGCACGGCGCCGTCGTGCTGGGGGCGCGGGGCGCGGAGGTGCCGCTGGCCGAGCTGGCCGACGGCGAGGGGCCGCTCGCCGACTTCGGTCCGGGCGCCGCCGACGCCGTGCGCCGCACCGACTCCTTCCCGCACACCGCCGACATCATGGTCAACTCCATGTACGACCCGGTGGACGGCGAGGTCCTCGCCTTCGAGGAGCAGATCGGCTCGCACGGCGGGCTCGGCGGCGCCCAGAGCCGGCCGTTCCTGCTGTCGCCCGCGGAGCTGTCAGAGCCGGTGCCGGAGGGCGAGTCCCTGGTCGGCGCCGAGCAGGTGCACCAGGTGCTGCGCCGCTGGCTCACCGAAGGTCACGGACCGCAGATCCCGATGCTGGTCACGCCGCTGTCCCTGGACCCACCTGCGACGAAGCCCCTTCGGCGGCCCGTGGAGAATTCCCTCCAGCGCGAGCCCGGCGGTGCATCATTTGCGGCCACGCCCCCCGAGCCGCAGGACAATTCCGCCTGATTTGGAGCGCGGCGGGAGCCCACCGGACCATGGGCCCCGCCATCCGGCGATCCCGCGGTGGCCCAGCACAATCGAGAGGCACTTCCCCCCATGCTCGACACCGGGACTGCCCCCGCTCCCGAGACGGCTCCGGCAGCGGACGAGGACCAGAACCAGAGCAGCAAGCACGCCCGCAGGTTCGGTCTTCCCATCGCGACGGCCCTCGTCATGGGCAACATCATCGGCGGCGGCATCTTCCTGCTGCCCGCCTCCGTGGCCCCGTACGGCACGATCTCGCTGGTCGCCTTCGGCGTCCTGACGGTCGGCGCCATCGCCCTCGCGCTCGTCTTCGGGCGGCTCGCGAAGCGGCATCCGCAGACCGGCGGCCCCTACGTGTACGCCCGTGAGGCCTTCGGCGACTTCGCCGGGTTCCTCGCCGCGTGGAGCTACTGGATCACCTCGTGGGTGTCGAACGCGGCGCTCGCCGTCGCGGCCGTCGGCTACCTCGACGTGCTCCTGCCGATCCACGGGTCGACGTTCTGGACGATCGTCGCGGCGCTCGCCTGCCAGTGGCTGCCCGCGCTCGCCAACCTCGCCGGCACCCGCTACGTCGGCGCCGTCCAGCTGGTCTCCACCATCCTGAAGTTCGCGCCGCTGGTGCTCGTCGCGGTCGGCGGCCTGTTCTTCTTCGACGCCGACAACCTCGGCCCGTTCCAGGTGGGCGGGGACTCCCCGGTCGGCGCGATCTCGGCGTCCGCCGCGATCCTGCTCTTCAGCTACCTGGGCGTCGAGTCCGCCTCCATGAGCGCGGGCGAGGTCCGCGACCCGGAGCGCAACGTCGGCCGGGCCACCGTCCTCGGCACCGCGCTCGCCGCGCTCGTGTACCTGCTGTGCACGGTCTCCGTCTTCGGCACCGTCGCCCACGACAAGCTGGTGGACTCCACCGCGCCGATGACCGACTCCGTCAACGTGATGTTCGGCGGTACGTGGGGCGGCACGGCGGTCGCGATCGCCGCGGTCGTCTCGATCCTCGGCGCGCTCAACGGCTGGACGCTGCTCTCCGCGCAGGCGCCGTACGCCCCCGCGAAGGACGGCCTGTTCCCGGCCGCGTTCGCCCGCAAGAAGCGCGGCGTCCCGACGTTCGGCGTGCTCGTCGGCGTCGCGCTCGCCTCGCTCCTGACCATCTACAACTACACGGCCGGGTCCGAAGGCGTCTTCGAGAGCCTCGTGCTCATCACCACGTTCACGGCGACGGTCCCGTACCTCCTCGCCACCGGCGCGCAGATCTACTTCCTGCTGTCGGGCCAGGGCCACCGGGTGAGCAAGGGCCGCCTCGCGCGCGACATGACGCTCGCGCTCGCCGCGTTCGGCTTCTCGATGTGGCTGGTCGGCGGCGCCGGCTACGCGGCCGTCTACCAGGGCGTCATCTTCCTGTTCGTGGGCGTCCTCGTCTACGCGTGGATGGCGGCCCGCAAGAGGCGGACCGCCACCAACTGACGTGTCTGTCACCTCGCGATAGGTGCCACCACCCACCGCTGGGTCTTGAACATGCTGTCCCGCGAGCCGATCTCGATCAGCTTGCGGGCAGCCGGGTACGCCTCGTTGCCCTCGATCTCGTAACCGACCTCGAGGGACCCGGGTACGTCCGTGATCTCCAGCTGCGCCTCGATGTCGGCCGCCGACCGTTCGCTGTCGGCGGCCATCGCGGTGAGATGGGCGATGCGCCGCTGCTGCGCCTCCTCCAGCGCCTGCCGCGGGTCGCGCGACCCGGGCGAGGCGAGCGCCTGCTGACCCTTGCCCGACGGCGGCGCGACCGCGGAGGCGGGCGTGCGGGTGTCGCCGGTGGGCGTGCGCGTCGACAGGGTGGCCTGGACGACCGTGCCGTCGTTGTCGAGCGCGACCCGGAACTCGCCGCGGCCCGGCGTGATCACCGGTACGCCGTCGAAGGCCTGCCGGAACGTGACGTGCGTCTGCAGCGACACCGGCTCACCGATCTGCGAGCCGTCCTTCTGGCCGCTGTTCTGCATCAGGTCGTGCACGCTGTCCACGACCAGCTCGACGCCCTCCGCGTGCTCGTTCGCGAACCGTTGCGCGATCTCGACCGCGCGCTCGGTCGGCAGCTGCCGCGTGTTGCGGTGGTTGGCCTCGGCGAGCTTCACCCAGCGCACCGCCTGCGGCGCCGTCGACACGAACCGGTCGCCCGAGCTCGCGCTGAGCACGCCCTGCCGCTCGACCTGCACCTCTTGCAGCGCCGCCGCCGGGAAGTGTGCGAGGCGGCCCATCCTGGCGAGTTCGTCGCTCGGGTCGCGCGGCGCGAGCTGCACGATCTGCGGGGTTTCCGGCGCCTGCGTCAGCGGGTCGCGCAGGCCCTGGCGCGCGTAGTACCAGCGCCACACGTACCAGTTGTCCGAAACGTGCTCCCGGTAGAAGTTGCGCTCCGAGTTCAACCGGTTCTGCGCCTCCGCCTGGGTCGCACCGGTGGCGCACACCGAGGGCGCCTGACCGTGGTAGATGTCCCAGCTCGCGTTGAGCCACGCGTCGCAGAACGTCTGACCGGCGCGCCACTTCTCCCAGAACTTCTTGCCGTAGTCGCCGCTGTCGATGCTGACGGTCTCGAACCCGAAGATCATCCGGGAGCCGAGGTTGGGCCCCGCCCACGTACGGACGGGGGAGTGCCCGTCGAGGACGCGCAGCGAGCTGCACGTCGACCAGAACACGTAGTTGGCCTTCTCGTTGCCGAACGCCATCCGGTTGGAGATCGCGTCCGAGCGGTTGTCCCACTTGGCGCCGAGCGGCGCGAAGAACACTCCGTTGCCGTCCATGCCGCCGTGCCCCGAGTGGTACACCGCGACGACGGCATCCACGCCGTACCGGTCCTGCCAGTTGTCGTACGTCTCCTCGTACGCCCACACCTGGGCGCCCGCGTCGGCGAACCAGAAGTTGCGGTCGTAGAACTGCTGCAAGTACGCGAGCCAGCCGGTCGCGTCCTCGTGCGTGTGCGAGAGCGGGTTCTGGTTGACGAACTTCTGGATGCTGAACGCACCCCACCAGCCGAACGTCGAATCCCTGTCGGTCGCGCCCGGTTTCCCGGTCTCCAGTGGTGACGGACCTTGGTCCGCGTAGATCATGCGCATGGTCTGACCCCCTGCGAAGCCCCCTGAGCGGGAGGCCCCAAACTGTCACCATCGTGCCGACTTGCCCAGTTCGCTTTCCGGCCATGGTGGCGTGCCACGGGCGCGTCGGATGTGGTCGGATAGGAGTCCGAAGCATCCGGAAACGGAAAGGAACCACCGTGGCAACCACGCGCTCCGCACACACCGTGTGGGAAGGCAACCTGTTCGAGGGCAACGGCACCGTCACCTTCGACTCGTCCGGCATCGGTCAGCAGCCGGTGTCCTGGCCGTCCCGCGCGGAGGAGGCGAACGGCAAGACCAGCCCGGAGGAGCTGATCGCGGCCGCGCACTCCTCCTGCTTCTCCATGGCGCTGTCCAACGGCCTGACCGGCGCGGGCACCCCGCCCACCAAGCTGGTCACCTCCGCGGACGTGACGTTCCAGCCGGGCGAGGGCATCACCGGCATCCACCTCACCGTCGAGGGCACCGTGGCGGGCCTCGACGAGCAGGGCTTCCAGGCGGCCGCCGAGGACGCCAAGAAGAACTGCCCCGTGAGCCAGGCCCTCACCGGCACGACGATCACGCTGACCGCCAAGCTGGGCGGTTAGTCCTAGGCGTCCGCGCTCTTGACGTAGGCCCGCTCACGCCCTGTGCTGGATCCGGACGTGAGCGGGCCTTCGCATGGAATGGGGACGCGTCATGGGGCGTGCGGTAGGTATCGATCTCGGTACGACGAACTCGGTGGTTGCCGTGCTCGAGGGCGGTGAGCCCACCGTCATCGCCAACGCGGAGGGCGCGCGCACCACGCCCTCGATCGTCGCCTTCGCCAGGTCGTCGAGCGCCGAGGTGCTCGTCGGCGAGGTCGCCAAGCGGCAGGCCGTGACGAACGTCGAGCGCACCGCGCGCTCCGTCAAACGGCATATGGGCGACGGGAGTTGGCGTTTCCCCGACTCCGGTGACATCGACGGTCACCGCTACAGCGCGCAGGAGCTCTCCGCCCGCGTCCTGCAGAAGCTCAAGCGCGACGCCGAGTCGTACCTCGGCGAGGACGTCACCGACGCCGTCGTCACCGTGCCCGCCTACTTCGACGACGCGCAGCGCCAGGCCACGAAGGAGGCCGGCGAGATCGCTGGACTGAAGGTGCTGCGCATCGTCAACGAGCCGACCGCCGCCGCGCTGGCGTACGGGCTCGACAAGGGCGACGAGCAGACGGTCCTCGTCTTCGACCTGGGCGGTGGCACCTTCGACGTCTCGCTCCTGGAGATGGGCGAGGGTGTCATCGAGGTCAAGGCCACCAACGGCGACACCCAACTCGGTGGCGACGACTGGGACCAGCGGATCGTCGACCACCTCGCGCGGCAGTTCAAGAACGCCCACGGCATCGACCTCGCCGACGACAAGATGGCCGTGCAGCGGCTGCGCGAGGGCGCGGAGAAGGCCAAGATCGAGCTGTCCTCGTCCAGCGAGACGACCATCAACCTGCCCTACGTCACCGCCTCCGCCGCCGGCCCCCTGCACCTCGACGAAAAGCTGACGCGCGCTCAACTCCAGGAACTGACAGGGGACTTGCTCGACCGCTGCAAGAAACCCTTCCACCAGGCCGTCAAGGACGCGGGCGTCGAGCTGAAGGACATCGACCACGTGATCCTGGTCGGCGGCTCCACGCGCATGCCCGCCGTCACCGACCTCGTCAAGGAACTCACCGGGAAGGACCCGCACAAGGGCGTCAACCCGGACGAGGTCGTCGCCGTCGGCGCCACCTACCAGGCGGGTGTCATCCGCGGTGACGTGAAGGACGTGCTGCTGCTCGACGTCACCCCGCTGTCGCTCGGCATCGAGACCAAGGGCGGGGTGATGACCAAGCTCATCGAGCGCAACACCACCATTCCCACCCGCCGTTCGGAGAGCTTCACGACCGCCGCCGACAACCAGCCCTCCGTCGGCATCCAGGTCTTCCAGGGCGAGCGGGAGATCGCCGCCTACAACAAGAAGCTGGGCGTCTTCGACCTCACAGGACTCCCGCCGGCGCCGCGCGGCGTGCCGCAGATCGAGGTCACCTTCGACATCGACGCCAACGGGATCATGCACGTCGGTGCCAAGGACCTCGCCACGGGGCGCGAGCAGAAGATGACGGTGACCGGCGGCTCGGCGCTGCCCAAGGACGAGATCGACCGGATGATGCGGGAGGCCGAGGCGCACGCCGAGGAGGACCGCACGCGCCGCGAGGCGGCCGAGGTCCGCAACGAGGCGGAGCAGCTCGTCTACCAGACGGAGCGCTTCCTGCGCGAGAACGACGAGAGCGAGGGGCGCATCCCCGCCGCGACACGGACCGAAGTGGAGGATTCCGTACGGGAGTTGAAGACCGTACTGGAGTCCAAGGAGCCGTCGACGCAGGAGCTGCGCGAGGGGGTGCGCAAGCTCGGCGAGGTCAGCCAGCGGATGGGGCAGGCGATGTACCAGGCGGCCTCGTCGGCCCGGGAGGACGCGCCGCCGTCGGGCGAGCAGCCGCCCCAGGACCAGGAGAAGGACGCCCCCGAAGACGTGGTCGACGCCGAGATCGTGGACGACGACAAGCCCCAGTAGGTCGCTGCAAGCCCTGGCCGGTCACCGCCTGCCGGTCATCCGAGGGCTTCCCGCGCCCGCTCCAGGATCTCCACCGTCCGCTCGGCCCCGGCCGCCTGTGCCACGAGGTGGTCGAGCACCTCCAGGTGCATGCCGACCTCGTCCCGGGAGTCCAGGTACAGGGCCCCGGTCACGTACTCGCTGTAGACCATGTCCGGCAGCTCCCTGACCGGGAACCGGAACAGCGTGAACGGGCCGAACGTACCGGGGTGCGGCCCCGACGCGAACTCGGCTATCTGTAGCGTCACGTTGGGGCGTTGCACCGCCTCGAGGAGCCGGTCCAGCTGGCCGCGCAGCACCTCGGGGCCGCCGGGCGGGCGCGCCAGCACCGTCTCGTCCATGACGACCCACAGGTGCGGCGAGTCCTCCCGGTCGAGCAGCGACTGGCGGGCCATGCGCAGGTCGATGTGCCGGTCGACCTCCTCGGGCCGGGAGCGGCCCACCGTGCCGGCGTCGAAGACGGCCCGCGCGTACGCCTCCGTCTGCAACAGGCCGGGCACGAAGTGCGGTTCGTAGGCGCGGATCATCGAGGCCGCGCCCTCCAGGCTGACGTACAGGCTGAACCAGTCGGGGAGCACATCGTGGAACCGCTGCCACCAGCCCGGCAGGTTCGCGTCCTCGGCGAGTGCCACGAAGGCCTCGATCTCGCGCTCCGGCACCTCGTACAGCTCCAACAGCATCTGCACGTAGGGGATCTTGAGCGCGACCTCCGCGGTCTCCATCCTGCGGATCGTCGCGCTCGCCACACGCAGCGGCTTGGCCGCCTCCTCGCGCTTGAGTCCGCGGGCCTCGCGCAGATCACGCAGGCGGCGACCGAGGACGACCTGGCCCACGGTGGGCGCGGGCCGACGTTCACTCACCTTGGTACGTCCCCCCAGGAGCTAGGAGCCGGTGCGCTCCCACCCCCGACGCTCCGGCCGGGCGCCGAGGCGCTGCGGGTCGCGGCTGCGGTAAACGACGTACGGGCGGAACAGGTACTGCACCGGCGCGCTGAACATATGCACGAGCCGGGTGAACGGTACCAGCGCAATCAGTAGCATGCCCACTACTGCGTGGATCTGATACAGCGTAGGCACCCCGTCCATGAGCGCCACATCGGGGCTCAGCGTGAACAGGCTGCGCGACCACGGTGCGATGGTCTGCCGGTAGTCGTAGCCGTTGCCGCCGGAGTGCGTGAGCTTGGCGACCATGCCGAGGATGATCGCGGCGAGCAGGAACACGTACATGGTCTTGTCGTTGCGCGTCGTGGCCAGCAGCACCGGGGCCTTGGTGCGGCGCCGGTAGACCAGCATCGCGATCCCGAGCACCGTGATGACGCCCGCGAAGGTGCCGCCGATCAGCGAGAACATGTGGTACGTGTGCTCGCTGACGCCGACCTTCTCGGTCCACGACTCCGGGATGAACAGGCCGACGATGTGGCCCACGAGCACGAAGAGGATGCCGTAGTGGAACATCGGCGACGCGATGTTGAGCAGCTTCGACTCGTAGACCTGCGACGAGCGCGTCGTCCAGCCGAACTTGTCGTAGCGGTAGCGCCAGATGGTGCCGGCGATCAGCAGGACGAACGCCACGTAGGGCAGGACACCGAAGAGCGCTGTGTTCACCGCGCGTGCT
This sequence comes from Streptomyces sp. UC4497, assembly GCF_054871485.1. Taxonomy (NCBI): domain Bacteria; kingdom Bacillati; phylum Actinomycetota; class Actinomycetes; order Kitasatosporales; family Streptomycetaceae; genus Streptomyces; species Streptomyces sp. UC4497. The sequence goes on from NZ_JBTYHB010000028.1 coordinate 49,876, forward strand.
CCTTCTCGAGGAGGGGAAGTGCGAAGGGTTCGAGGCCGACGTCCTCCTGGGGCGGACCCGACCGGGCGAGCGCCTGCGCCTCGGCCCGGTCCTTGGGGGAGGGCCCGGGCAGGGCGGCGCACACCGCGTTGAGGACAGTTGCGTACGGCGTGCCGTGGTCGGTGAGGGCGAACCGCAGCAGTTCGAGACCCGCACGGTTCTCCTCAAGGAGGAACGTGCCCTCCTGCGCGGAGAATTCGAGGACGGCGGGCAGGAAGTCCGGGAGTTCCTCGCCGGTGAACTCCATGCCGTGCTCCCGGTAGACCTCCTTCATCCGCACCAGGGACATGCCGCGCCTGCGGGTGTCGCCGTCGCGCCACCACGTCAGATACAGGCTGTGCCGGTTCTTGAAGTCGAAGACCTGGACGTAGTGGGCCGCCAGATCCTGCATCGGCGTGGCCTCGGCGTGCTCGACGAAGGGGGCGAGCGGCGGGGCGGCCGCGCGGATCAGCGGAAGCCGCTGGTAGAACTCCTCGTCCGGGTACGTGAGACAGAGCGCGGACGCCTGGAGGAGCAGGGAGGTCCGGTCGGTCATGGCATCTCCACCTCGTCTGTGCGGTCTGCGGTTTGCCGTTCCTTGCTGAGCTGGAAGTTCTCGACGGAGACGACGGGCAGCAGCTTGCGGCCGTCGGCGACGGTCGTCCCGGAGTCGCCGCCGAAGGGACCCTCGCCGCCCATGCCGGGCCCGCCCTCGTGGTCGAGCGAGCAGGTGTCCGCCGGCAGCGCGGACTCCTCGAGGCGCTGCGCGTCGCCGACCGCCGCGGTCGGGATCACGTACCGGTCCTCGTACTTGGCGATGGCGAGCAGCCGGTACATCTCCTCGATCTCGTGCGGCTCCATGCCGATGGACTCGGCGATCGAACTGTCGGGCAGGTCACCGAGGTTGATGGCCCGCATGTGCGAGCGCATCGCGGCCAGCTTCTCCAGAGAGGCGCGTACGGGCTTGGTGTCGCCCGCAGTGAAGATCTCCGCCAGGTATTCGAGCGGGATGCGCAGCGTGTCGATCGCGCCGAACAGGTTCGAGTGGTCCTCGCCGTCGTGCCCGGTCTCGGTCAGCGCGTCGACGACGGGGGACAGCGGCGGGATGTACCAGACCATCGGCATCGTCCGGTACTCCGGGTGCAGCGGCAGCGCCACCTTGTACTTGCTGATGAGCGCGTGCACGGGGGAGCGCCGCGCGGCCTCCATCCAGTCGTACGGGATGCCCGCCTCCTCGGCGGCCCGCTGCACGGCGGGGTCCTCGGGGTCGAGGAAGATGCCCAACTGCTCCTCGTACAGGTCGTGTTCGTTCTTCGAGGAGGCGGCCTCCGTCACCTTGTCGGCGTCGTAGAGCATCACGCCGAGATAGCGGAGCCGGCCCACGCAGGTCTCCGAGCACACCGTCGGCAGACCCACCTCGAGACGCGGATAGCAGAGCGTGCACTTCTCGGCCTTGCCGGTGCGGTGGTTGAAGTACACCTTCTTGTACGGGCAGCCGGTGACACACATCCGCCAGCCGCGGCACGAGTCCTGGTCGACGAGGACGATGCCGTCCTCGACCCGCTTGTACATCGCGCCGGACGGGCAGGACGAGACGCACGACGGGTTGAGGCAGTGCTCGCAGATCCGCGGCAGGTAGAACATGAAGGTCTGCTCGAACTGGAACTTGACCTTCTCCGCGGCCTGTTCGCGGGTCTTCTCCACCATCGGGTCGAGATCGCCGTACTGGGCGGCGCCGCCGAGGTTGTCGTCCCAGTTGGAGGACCACTCGATCTTCATCGGCTTGCCGCTGATCAGGGAGCGCGGCTCCGCGACGGGATAGTCGTCGCCGAGCGGTGCGTTGGTCAGGTTCTTGTAGTCGTACGTCCAGGGCTCGTAGTAGTCCTTGATCTCCGGCAGCTTCGGGTTGGAGAAGATGCCGAGGAGCTTCTTGAACCGGCCGCCGCCCTTCAGCTTCAGGGCGCCCTTCTTGTTGAGCTCCCAGCCGCCGCGCCACTTCTCCTGGTCCTCGTAGCGGCGCGGATAGCCCTGCCCGGGGCGGGTCTCGACGTTGTTGAACCAGACGTACTCCATGCCGTTGCGGTTGGTCCACGCCTGCTTGCAGGTGACCGAGCAGGTGTGGCAGCCGATGCACTTGTCGAGGTTCATGACCATTGCGACCTGAGCCATGATGCGCATGCGTCAGTACTCCACCTTCTGCGAGCGGCGGCGGATGACCGTCACCTCGTCGCGCTGGTTGCCCGTCGGGCCGAGGTAGTTGAACGCCCAGCTCAACTGGGCGTAGCCGCCGATGAGATGGGACGGTTTGAGGATCAGTCGGGTGAGCGAGTTGTGGATGCCGCCGCGCTTTCCGCTCGTCTCCGCCTTGGGCACGTTGACGGTGCGTTCCTGCGCGTGGTGCATGTAGACCGTGCCGGCCGGCATGCGGTGGGAGACGATCGCGCGGGCGACGACGACGCCGTTGCGGTTCACGGCCTCGATCCAGTCGTTGTCCTTGACGCCGATGGAGTCGGCGTCCTGCGGGGACATCCAGATGGACTGGCCGCCGCGGGACAGCGCCAGCATGAACAGGTTGTCCTGGTACTCGGAGTGGATCGACCACTTGTTGTGCGGGGTGAGGTAACGGACCGTCACTTCCTTTTCGCCGTCGGGACCGAGTCGTGGCTCGCCGAACAGCCGGTTCATGTCGAGCGGTGGCCGGTAGACGGGCATCGCCTCGCCCAGCTCGTGCATCCAGTCGTGGTCGATGAAGAAGTGCTGGCGACCGGTGAGGGTGTGCCACGGCTTGAGGTGCTCGGTGTTGAGGGTGAATGCCGTGTAGCGGCGCCCGCCGGACTCGCTGCCCGACCACTCGGGGGAGGTGATGACGGGGACGGGCGCGGCCTGCGTGTCCGCGTAGGTGATGCGCTTGCCCTCGTGCTCGGCGGAGAGGTGCGCCATCTCCTGGCCCGTACGGGCTTCCAGCGTGTGGAAGCCCTGCGTGGCGAGGCGGCCGTTGGTGGTGCCGGACAGGGCGAGGATGGTGTTCGCCGCCTTGACCGCCGTGTCGAGGGAGGGGCGGCCGTCGGCGGGGCCGCCGCGCACGGCGCCGTTGCGCTCGCGCAGCTCCGTGACCTCCTGGTCGGGCTTGAGGGCGATTCCCTTGGCGGGAAGGCCCAGTTGCTCGACGAGCGGGCCGAGCGCGGTGAACTTGGCGCCGATCGCCGTGTAGTCCCGCTCGACCACCGTGAGGTTCGGCATCGTCTTGCCCGGCACCGGCTCGCACTCGCCCTTGCGCCAGTCCAGGACGACGCCGCCGGGCTGCGCGATCTCACCCGGAGTGTCGTGCTGGAGCGGCGTCGCCACCAAGTCCTTGCGTACGCCGAGGTGTTGGGCGGACAGCTCGCTGAGCTTGTGGGCCAGCGCCTTGAACGTGTCGAAGTCGCTGCGCGCCTGCCACGGCGGGTCGACGGCGGGCGTGAAGGAGTGCACGTAGGGGTGCATGTCCGTGGAGGCGATGTCGTGCTTCTCGTACCAGGTGGCGGCGGGCAGCACGACGTCGGACAGGAGCGTCGAGGACGTCTGCCGGAAGTCGAGGGAGGTCAGCAGGTCGATCTTGCCCTCGGGGGCCTCGTCGCGCCAGGTCACCGTCGAGGGGCGCTCCTCGGGGGAGGCCTCCTCGGCGCGCAGCGAGGAGTGCGTGCCCAGCAGGTGCTTGGTGAAGTACTCGGCGCCCTTCGCGGAGGAGCCCAGCAGGTTCGCCCGCCACAGGGTCATCACGCGCGGCCAGTTCTCCGGCGCGTCCGGGTCCTCGCACGCGAACTTCAGCGAGCCAGACTTGAGTTCGGAGACCGTGTCCTCCACGGACTGCTCACCGAGCGCGAGCGAGCTGCGGTCGAACGTCGGATACGACGGCATCCAGCCCGAACGCGCCGACAGGGACAGCACATCGGCGCCCGTCATGCCCTCGAAGGCGCCCTTGCCGAGCGGGGACGCGAGCACGTCGGCGCTGAACCTGTCGTAGCGCCACTGGTCGGTGTTGAGGAAGAAGAACCCGGTACCGATCATCTGCCGCGGCGGCCTCGACCAGTCGTTGGCGGAGGCCAGCGAGGCCCAGCCGGTCACCGGACGGCACTTCTCCTGACCGACGTAATGCGCCCAACCGCCGCCGTTCCTGCCCTGACAGCCAGTGAGTTGCAGCAGCGAAAGAAAGCCCCGGTAGGTGGTCTCGGAGTGGAACCAGTGATTCGTGCCGGCGCCCATCAGGATCATGCAGCGCCCGCGCGACTTCTCGGCGGTGTTCGCGAACTCCCGTGCAATCTTGACGCACTTGGCGGCCGGAACGGAGGTGTGCATCTCCTGCCAGGCCGGGGTGCCGGGCGTGTCCGCGTCGTCGTACGAAGTGGGCCACTGGCCCGGGAGGCCGTCGCGCCCGACGCCGTACTGCGCGAGCAGCAGGTCGAACACGGTCGTCACGAGCGGGCCGCCCTGCCCGCCGAGCCGGGTCGCCGGCACACCGCGCCGCACGACCTCGCCGCGGCCCTGGCCGTGCGTGCCGCCGTCGGTGTCGAAGCGGGGGAGCAGCACCTCCACGCCACCGGCGATGTCGGAGCCGTGCAGGCTCAACTTCGGCTGGATATTGCCGAGTTCGAGGTTCCACTTGCCCTTGCCGGACTCGGTCCAGCGAAAGCCGAGGGAGCCGTTCGGGACGACCGGTTGGCCCGTCGCCTCGTCGAGCACGGCGGTCTTCCACTCGGCGCCCTCGCCGCCCTGCCCGAGGTCGGTGGCGCGCAGGAACTTCGACGGCACGTACGCGCCGTCCCGCTCCTCCAGCGTCACCAGGAACGGCAGGTCGGTGAACTTCTTGACGTAGTCCGTGAAGAACGGCGTCTGCCGGTCGACGAAGAACTCCTTGAGGATCACATGCCCCATGGAGAGCGCGAGCGCGCCGTCGGTCCCGGGGTGCGGGTGCAGCCACTCGTCGGCGAACTTGGCGTTGTCCGCGTAGTCGGGCGCGACGACCACGACCTTCTGGCCGCGATAGCGCGCCTCCGCCATCCAGTGCGCGTCGGGCGTCCGCGTCACCGGCACATTGGAGCCCCACATCATGAGGTACGCGGCGTCCCACCAGTCACCCGACTCGGGGACGTCGGTCTGGTCGCCGAACACCTGCGGCGAGGCCACCGGCAGGTCGGCGTACCAGTCGTAGAACGACAGCATCGGGGCGCCGATCAGCGAGTGGAACCGGGCGCCCGCCGCGTGCGACACCATCGACATGGCGGGAATGGGGGAGAAGCCGGCGATCCGGTCGGGCCCGTACGTCTTGATGGTGTGCACGTGCGCCGCGGCGACGATCTCGACGGCCTCGTCCCAGGTGGCACGCACCAGGCCGCCCTTGCCGCGGGCCTGCTGGTACCTCCGGCGCCGCTCGGGATCGGCCTGGATGTCGGCCCACGCGAGCACCGGGTCGTGCAGCCGCGCCTTCGCCTCCCGGTACATCTCCACGAGCACGCCCCGGATGTACGGGTAGCGCACACGGGTCGGCGAGTACGTGTACCAGGAGAACGCGGCGCCGCGTGGGCAGCCGCGTGGCTCGTACTCCGGACGGTCGGCGCCCACGCTCGGGTAGTCCGTCTGCTGGGTCTCCCAGGTGATGATGCCGTCCTTGACGTACACCTTCCACCGGCACGAGCCGGTGCAGTTCACGCCGTGCGTGGAGTTCACGACCTTGTCGTGGCTCCAGCGGTCCCGATAGAAGACGTCCCCGTCCCGGCCGCCCTTGATCTGCACGCTGTGCAGGTCCTCGGAGGCCGTCCCCCTCCGGAAGAACCGTCCGGCGCGCAGCAGCGCGGCGTCCGGCTCGGTCGGGGTGCGTGTCGTATCCGTCACCGTTTGCTCCCTCGATGTCCCGTTCTGGGCACGCTAATGGCCGCTCGTCGGGGGCACACTTCGGCCGGGGCCGTACGAGGCGGGCGCGGGCGGCCGTCGGCCATTACCCCGGACGTAATCGCCCCGCCACCCGGGCACGGGCAGGGTGGTGCCACCGACCCGATGACGGAGGGTGATCCCGATGTCCGCCACCACGCTCACCACGACCCCGGTCCAGGCCCGCCGCACCTGGCTGCGCCGCCTGCTCGGCGCCGACGCGCTGGGCACCGGCCTCAACGGCCTCGCCTACGTCGCCGCCTCCGGGCCGATCGGCCGCTTCCTCGGCATCGATCCGGGGCTGCTGCTCGGACTCGGCGCCGGCCTCGTCGTCTACGCCGCCGCGGTCGCGGTGCTCGCCGCGCGCAGCAGCCCGCCCGCGCTCGGCGTGCGCACCGTGGTCGAGGTCAACCTCGCCTGGACGGTGCTCAGCTTCGTCGCCCTGTTCGCCTGGCTGGAGCCGATCACGGCCGGGATGGTGTACGGGTCGCTGCAGGCCGTGGTGGTGGCCGCGTTCGCGGGGCTCCAGTACGCCGCGCTGCGGGGTCAGCCCAGCGCGTCCTGAAGGTATTTCGCCGTCGCCGGGTCGGCTGGGAGCAGGGTCTCCACGGCCAGCTCGGCGACCGTCACGTCCAGCGGCGTGTTGAACGTCGAGATCGACGACACGAACGACAGCAGGTGCCCCTCGTGCTCGATCACCATCGGCAGGGCGAAGTAGGGCAGCAGGGGCGCGACCGGCTCGTCCCCGGCCGGGCGGCCCGGCGGCAGCGGATACGCGGACACCTCCTCGTACAGCTCCCGCAGCGGCTGCGAGCCGGTCAGGGCGATCTGCTGCTCCATCTGTGCCAGCAGATGCCCCCGCCACTCGCGCAGATTCCTGATCCGCGGGGCGAGGCCCTCCGGGTGCAGGGTGAGGCGCATCGCGTTCAGCGGTTCGGTGAGCAGGTGCGCGGGCGCCGAGGACATCAGCAGGGCGATGCCGCCGTTCGCCGCGATCACGTTGAACGTCGCGTCGACGATGAACGCGGGATACGGCTCGTAGCCGCGCAGCAGCGTTTCGAGCCCTTCGCGCAGCACGCCGAGCGAGGGGTCGTCCAGCGGGGTCTCCTTGAACCGCGGCGCGTAACCCGCCGCAAGGAGAAGGGCGTTGCGCTCCCGCATCGGCACGTCGAGATGCTCGGCGAGCCGCAGCACGAGGTCCTGGCTCGGCCGCGAACGACCCGTCTCCACGAAACTGAGGTGCCGCGCCGAGGAGTCCGCCCGCAGCGCGAGCTCCAGCTGGCTGACCCGCCGCCGCTCGCGCCAGCCGCGCAGCAGGGCGCCCACTTCTGACGTGTTCTTGCGCGCTGCGGCAGTCATGGGAAGACCGTAGCCGCATCCGGTGGCACGCTGGAGGCATGCCTACTGAACCGCTCTCCCAGAAGGACATCGAGGACCGCCTCACCGAACTGCCGGGCTGGTCCGTCGAGGACGACGCGCTCACGCGCACGTACCGCCTGGAATCGCACTTCGCGGCGGCGGCGCTCGTCATGCACATCGCGCAGACCCAGGAGGCCCTGAACCACCACTCGAACCTGACGCTCGGCTACAACACGGTGACCCTCGCGGTGAACACGCACGACGCGGGCGGCGCCCTCACGGCGAAGGACTTCGCGCTGGCGGAGCGGGTGGAGAAGCTGTCGGCCGTCCATCTTTAAGCCCTGCCCTGGGACGAGAGGCAGCGGGGTCCCGGTTTCGGGAAGGGGCGGGGTGGGGGAGATCCGCCCGCCGCAGGCGCTCCCACCCCCGCCACGCCCCGGGTTAGAGTCCCCGCGTGCTGGACTACGACCAGGAAGCGCAGCGGTACGACGCGACCCGCGGCGGTGAGCCGCGCGCCGAGGCGGCCGCCGACGCGGTACTCGAACTCGTGCCGCCCGGCGCCCACACCCTCCTCGACCTGGCCTGCGGCACCGGCCTCGTCACCCGCCGCCTGACCCGCCCCGGCCTGCGCCCGATCGGCGTGGACCGCGCCACCGGCATGCTGCGGGCCGCCGCACCCCGCCTGTCCGGCGCGGCGTTCCAGGCGGACGCCCGCCAACTGCCGTTCGCGAGCGGCACGTTCGACGCCGTCACCGCCGTGTGGCTGCTTCACCTCCTGGACGACGCGGCGCCGGTCGTCGCCGAGGCGGCCCGCGTACTCCGCCCGGGCGGAGTGTTCGTGACCACGGTCGACAAGGCCGCGGCACACCTCGTCGGCAGCGACGTCTGCGCCCTCGTCGCGCCCCACGGCAGCCGCCGCCCACCGACCGACGCCAGCGCGCGCATCACGTCGATCGCCGCGGAGCACGGTCTGCGCCCGCACGGCTCCGCCACCTTCGCCGGCCACGGCCAGGGCCGGGTCCCGGCCCGGCTCGCGCGGGAGGTGCGGGCCGGGCGGATGTACGCGAAGGGCGGCGAGGAACTGGCGTCACGCCTGGAGGCGCTGCCGGCCCCGGAGGCGCCGCGCCCCGCCCCGACGTACACGCTGCTGGCGTTCGCGGCTTGACGGGTGCCGTACTCAGCCCAGTTGCAGGTCCGCCGAGGAGGGCGGGCCGACGGGTCGTTCGCCTGCGCGCGGGGTGAGGGAGATCCAACCACCGCAACCACCCCGCCTGCCGGACCGCGCCGCTTAAGGTGTCGGTCATGTTCAAGTCAGGGGTGGGGTTCCTCGCGCTGTTCGGTCTCGGCTGGTGGTTACTGGCCACGAGCACATTCGGGGGTTCGGCGGGGCCGGCCGCGATGGTCGTCGGCTGCGCCGCCGCGATCGCGCTGATGCTCACCGCGCGGCGCCGCCTTCCCGCGTCGGCGGGAGGCCCGTTCCCCGCCGACCGGCGTCGACGGTTCCTCCAGATCAACGGCGTCCAGTGGCTGCTGATCCTGGCCATCGCCCAGGTGTGCGCCCGCACCGGCACGGCCGTGCTCATTCCGCCGCTTGTCGCGGTGGTCGTGGGGCTGCACTTCCTGCCGCTCGCGGCGGTCTTCGAGCAGCCCCGACTGCGGGTGCCTGCCGCCCTGTTGACCGCCGCCGGAGTCGCGGGCTTGGCGGTGTGGCTCCTGGACGGGCCGGACACGACCGTCCGTCTCGTCGTGGGCCTCGTCTCCGCGCTCTCCCTGTGGGGCATGGCCGTCTGGACGGTCGCCGGGGCGGCGTCGTCCGTCGCCGTTCACATCGTGCGGGAGTGAGGGGCAACCTCGATCGGCCCGGCGGCGACAGATGTACGCACACATCTGACCCGCACGCCCTCACCGAGGAGACCGCCGATGCCCCGCCCCCGCCCCCACCGCAGACCCCGCCGTCTGCTTCTCGCCGCCGCCACGGCCGCCGCCCTCGCCGGTACGGGGCTCACGCTCCTGCCCTCCGACGACGCGTCCGCCGCCACCGCCCGGCAGGCAGAGAAGCTGGACCGCGGCCTGGTCAGCGTGCACACCGACGCCGGGAACCTGGTCAGCTGGCGGTGGCTCGGCACCGACCCGGACAACGTGGCGTTCAACGTCTACCGCGCCGGTACGAAGGTCAACTCCGCCCCGGTCACCGGCTCCACGAACTTCTTCCACGACGGCGCGCCCAGCTCCGCCGACTACACGGTCCGCGCTGTCGTGAACGGCACGGAGCAGGCCGACTCGGCGCACGCGATCCAGCTCCGCAGCGGCTACACGGACGTACCGATCACCCCGCCCGCGGGCGGCACGACCCCCGACGGCGTCGCCTACACCTACGAGGCCAACGACGCCTCCGTCGGTGACCTCGACGGCGACGGTGTCCTCGAGTTCGTCCTCAAGTGGCAGCCCACCAACGCCAAGGACAACTCCCAGTCCGGCTACACCGGCAACACCATCGTCGACGCGGTGAAGCTCGACGGCACGCGCATGTGGCGCGTCGACCTCGGCAAGAACATCCGCTCCGGCGCGCACTACACCCAGTTCCAGGTGTACGACTACGACGGCGACGGCAAGGCCGAGGTCGCCATGAAGACGTCCGACGGCACGAAGGACGGCAAGGGGACCGTCATAGGCAGCTCGTCGGCCGACCACCGGAATTCGAGCGGGTACGTGCTCTCCGGGCCCGAGTACCTGACCATGTTCAACGGCCAGACCGGCGCCGCCATGGGCTCCGTCGACTACGTTCCCGCGCGCGGCACGGTGTCGTCGTGGGGCGACTCGTACGGGAACCGCGTGGACCGTTTCCTCGCCGGGACCGCCTATCTCGACGGCGCCCGGCCGTCGCTCATCATGGCGCGCGGGTACTACACGCGGAGCGTCATCGCGGCGTGGGACTGGCGCGACGGAAAGTTCACGCGCCGCTGGACCTTCGACACCAACTCCTCCACCAACTCCGGTAAGGGATACGACGGTCAGGGCAACCACCAGCTGTCCGTCGCGGACGTCGACGGTGACGGCAAGGACGAGATCGTCTACGGCGCGATGGCCGTCGACGACAACGGCTCCGGGCTGTGGACCACCAAGAACGGCCACGGCGACGCCATGCACGTCGGCGACCTCGATCCGTCGCGGGCCGGACTCGAGGAGTTCAAGGTCGACGAGGACAGCTCGAAGCCGTCGTCCTGGATGGCCGACGCCAAGACCGGCAGTGTCATCTGGAAGACGGGTGTCAACGGTGACAACGGCCGTGGTGTCTCGGGTGACATCTGGTCCGGCAGCGCGGGCGCCGAGTCCTGGTCGTCGGCCGAGTCCGGGATCCGCGACCCCAAGGGCACGGTCGTGAACTCCCGCAAGCCGTCGTCCACCAACTTCCTGTCCTGGTGGGACGGTGACACCACCCGCGAACTCCTCGACGGCACCCACATCGACAAGTACGGCACGTCCGCCGACACCCGCCTCCTGACGGGCTCCGGTGTCCACTCCAACAACGGTACGAAGTCCACCCCGGCGCTCTCCGGTGACATCCTCGGCGACTGGCGCGAGGAGGTCGTCTGGCCGACGACCAACAACACGGCGCTGCGGATCTACTCGACGCCGGTCCAGACGTCGACCCGCATCACGACCTTCCTCCACGACACCCAGTACCGTACGGCCCTGGCCTGGCAGAACACGGCCTACAACCAGCCCCCGCACCCGAGCTTCTTCATCGGCGACAAGATGCCGCCGGCCCCGCGACCGACGATCACGACACCGTGACTCCCGCCGGACGGCCGGCGCGCCGTGTGGCTCAGTGGCGCAGCAGCCACACCACCCGGTCCCACGCCAGCAGGTGGTAGACGACGAGCACGCCGGCGAGAGTGATCGCCGCCGCGCGTGATCCGGCCGCGTACAAGGCGGCCGCGCCGCCGAAGAAGACGGCCAGTTCCAGCAGGAGACGCAGCGGCCCGGGGGTCACCACGACGGTGTCCCCGGGCTCGCGGTGCGGTTCGTACTGGAACTGCTGGTGCTGGTGTGCTTCGGGATCTGGGCGTGGGGGCTCACGTCAGGGGCGCTGAGATTCATCCTCGCGAGCGAGAGCGTACGGGGCCCGTGCCGATGGTGGCACGGGCCCCGGTGGTGCGCTCGCGTTGCTGTGACGCCGTTCAGTTCACCGCACAGCTCTGCCCGCCCAGCTTGAACGCCGTGGGCCTGGTGTTCGCCGTTCCGTCGCGGGAGCCCGTGAAGCCGAAGGCGGCCGAACTGCCGGGCGCCACCTTCCCGTTCCAGTCGACGTTCTTCACCGTCACCGACGTGCCCGACTGGGAGACCTGCGCGTTCCAGGCCTGGGACACCTTCTGGCCGTCCGCGAAGGACCAGCCGAGCGACCAGCCGTTCCAGGCCGACGTGCCCGTGTTCGTCAGTGTCACGTCCGCCTGGAAGCCGCCCGACCACTCGTTGGTGACTTTGTACGTGACCGAGCAGGTGCCCGAGGGGTCGGGGTCGGGGCCCGTGGCGCCGGCCGTGTCGCCGTAGATGACACCACGGCCGTTCGTCGACACGTACACGCGGCCGTACACCCGCGGGTCACCCGTAATCGCCGCGCCCGTCCAACCCCACTGGTGGGCATCGTCGTTGACGCGGGTCCATGACACTCCCGCGTCCGTCGAGCGGAAGATGCCGCGTACGCCGCCGATCTTCGCGCTCGCGTACAGCGTCTGGTACGTCGCGCCGGGCGCCGCCTTGCCGAAGCCGATGGTGTCCGCCTGCTCGACGCCCGACACCTTGGTGAACGTGGCGCCGCCGTCCTTCGAGTGCCACAGGCCGTACGCGCCCTTCGTCGAGCCGCCGGCCAACCAGATGTCACCCTTCGTGCCGGGAACTGCCTTGAAGCGCACGGGGCCGTCGGTGGGGAGGCCGGTCGACGCCTTCGCCGTGAAGGTCGCTCCGCCGTCCGAACTGGCGTAGAACGTACCGGACTTGAAGGCGTAGAAGACCGAGGGGTCCTTGCGGTCCGACTCGACCGTCGCGCCCGCGGGGACCCCGCTCGACGCCGTCCACGACGACCCCGTCCCTGTCTGCACGCCCGCGCCGTCCGGGCTCCACACATACCGGGACCCGTCCGCGGACACCGCCACCGTGCCGCCGCCCGTGACACCCGACGGATCGGCGCCCGCCGCGTGCCAGTTGGCGCCGTTGTCGTTCGAGAGCGCGACGTGCGCACCCGAGTCGACGTTGCCGGCGCGCACCACCACGTCCGGCTTGGACTCGGCGAAGTCCAGGCTCGTCGACGACGTGAAGTTGGGGGAGGTGAACATCATCGACGGGACCTTCGTCAGGTCCGTGTGCCGGAAGCCGCCGATGTCACCGAGTGCGCTCAGGAGCGGGGCGCCGGTCGGCGGGGAGGCGATGTCGTTGACTGCCGTCTCCTCAAGTCCCCTGACCATGGGGGTTATGGAGAACTTGCCGCCCGTGTCCCACTCTCCGAGGTCCTCGGTTCCGTAGATCGTCGCGCCCGTCCCGTACATCATCCGGTCCGAGTCGAACGGGTCGATCTCCAGCGCCTCGGTCATCCAGCCCAGCTTCGGGGACTGCTCGGGAGGGGCGGGATTCGCGCCCCAGCTCAGCCACGGCACGGACGACACGTCCATGGTGTAGCGGTTCTCGCGGGTGGGGGACGAGGAGTAGTCCCACGCCTTCGTCCAGGTGCCGCCGCTGTCCGTGGAGCGGAAGATCATGGTGTCCGGCCACCAGGAGCTGTAGCCGGACACCATGACGGTGCCGGGGTGCTGCCGGTCGAGCGTCAGGCCGCTGTAGCCGAAGAAGGTGTCCGCCTCCGCCGCCGGGCTGATGTTCTTCCAGTCGCCGGTCTTCGTCGCGTACCGCCACACCTGGCCCTTGCCGCCGTCGTACGGGCCGCCGGTGTCGCTGTACGCCACGTACAGGTAGCCGTTCTCGGCGTCGAGGACGCTCTTGTGCGGGAGGTATCCGGTGGGCTGGCCGGCCACCCGCTCCCAGGTCGCGCCCGCGTCCGTCGACCGGTAGACGGAGTTCTCCTTGTCGGCGACCCCGACGTAGAGCGTCTTCGTACGGCCGGTCCCGGTGCCCGTCGACTCGTCGAACGTCACCCACGCCACGCCCTGGTTGTCCGACGAGTAGCCGGAGGTGTCGGACGGGTCCGCCGCGTAGTTTCCGGGGTTCGGGAAGGCCGTGACCTGCGACCACGTCACGCCCGCGTCCGTGGAGCGCCACAGGCCCTTGCCGCTGGGCGCGCCCAGGTAGAGCACCTTGTTGTCGTGCGGGTCGATCGCGAGGCGCTCACCCATGCCACGGCCCGGCATGTTGCCGCCGAGCTTGAAGGGGAGGTCGGCCTTCTTCCACGTCGCGCCCCGGTCGGCGGAGCGCAGGATGGCGCCGTTGCCGGGATCCCAGTCGTTCGTGTACGTCCCGACGGCCGCGTACACCTTGTCCGGGTCGACGGAGTCGGTGGCGAGCGAGGCGACGCCGGTGTGTCCCCAGTCGTCCCAGCCGACCGAATCGAGCAGTGGTGTCCAGGACTTGGTCCCTTGCTCCCAGCGGTAGGCGCCGCCGATGTCGGTGCGGGCGTACGCGAGGTTCTTCTCGCTGCGGTTGAAGACGATGCCGGGGACGAAGCCGCCGCCGTCTATCCGGGCGTTCTTCCAGGTGTACGTGTCAGCGGCGACGGCCGCCTTCGGCTCGGCCGCCTGGGCCGCCGGAGGTGTCAACAGGCCTGCTGCCAGGATGAGTACGGCCGCCGCGAGCAGCCGGGTGCGTGGTCTTCGCATAAAGGTTCCAGGGGGTGGGTCGGAAACAGGGGTGCGGGCCGGGCGGCCCTCGGGGAGGAGGAGACCGCCCGGCCCGGTGGTGACACGGAGCCGCCTTCAGCGGGGCGCTATTCCAGCAGCTCCGCGTAGGAACCCATGGCGAGCGCGATGTCCGCCTGGGCCCAGAACCGGTGGTACGTGAACGTGGGTGCCGCGCCGCCCGCCAAGTAGCCCTCGATCTTGGACCAGTTGGGGTCGTCCTTGTAGAAGGAGCGCAGCGACGCGAACGTCGACGACGAGTCGATCTTGTCGCCGTTCGGCATCGTGCCCGTCCAGCCGCTCGGCACGTACACCGAGTCGTTGAAGCGGCTGTAGTCGGCGCGCGTCTCGGGCACCGCGACGCCGAGCGCGTCCTGGTTGTGCTCCCACATGCCGTCGAGCAGCGCCTTCGCCGTCGACTTCGCCTCCGCGTCGCCGGACTTGTCGGCGTAGTACGTCAGCGTCTTCGCGTACGCCGCCGCCACGCCCACGTCGTTCGTGTAGTCGGCGACCGTGACGTGAAGTCCCGCGTTGGTGGCGGGACTTGAGGCGTTCCAGGTCTCCGGCTTGCCCGACCACTTGAGCGTGGAGGGGATGCGGAACGAGCCGTCGGGGTTGACGGTCGTCTCGGACAGGGCCCAGTCGACCCACTTGTCCAGGACCACCTTCGCGTCGGCGTCACCCGTCTGCTGGTAGTACTCGGCCACCCGCTCCATCGACCACGCCTGGAAGCCGAACCACTGGTTCGACGGCGGGTCGTGGTAGACCGGCGCCTCTTCGTACGCCATGCCGTAGAAGGTGGGTGTGCCGGACGGCGGTGTGCCGTAGCTGCCGCCCCAGCTGTTCGTGGCGCCACCCGCGATGGCGCCCTCGTCCGACTGCAGCCAGCGGTAGAACTCCAGCTGCCGGTCGAGCGACTTGGCCCAATCCGCTTGCCCCGTCGCCGACTTGGGCTTCAGGTCGGCGTGCGAGGAGAGGGCGTACGCGGCGAGCGGGTTCTGGTAGCCGCCGTGCGTGTGGCTGGAGCCGATCCGCCAGGACCAGCCCGCCGAGGTGTCGACGGCGCCGCCCCACGCGTAGTACCAGGACATCAGGTAGTGCGAGGAGTCCTTGCCGGAACCGGCCGGGCAGCTCGTCGAGGTGCAGTCGCCCACCTTCTTGAAGTACTTGTCGTACATCGAATAGCGCAGGTAGTCGCCCATCTTCGCGGCCTTGCCGACCGTGCCGGACACCTCGGAGCCCTTGCCCTGCTCCTTGGCCCAGATGTCCGCCCAGTACGCGGCCTGCACGGCCCGCGCGTCGGCGTCCGGGGCGTTGGTGAACTTCCACTGCTTGGCGTACGAGGAGTCGCCGGTGAACAGGTCCAAGTACCCGTTCTTTCCGCCGTACTTGAAGGCGTCGCACGTCGGCTGCGGCACCGTCTCCCACACCGACTCCTGCGCGCCGCGCTGGAACGTGTTGATGTAGGACGGGCCTGTCGCGGTCGGACCCGCCTCGCACTTCCCGGGCTCGTTGCCGTACCCGTAGACGTTGTCGACGTCCTGCAGCCAGTGCATGCCGTAGATGTCGTCCGTGCCGTACGCGCTCTTCAGCTCGGCCGCGATCGGGTCGGAGCCGACGGAGACCGACGGGTCCAGCTTGGCCGGGTACTGCGAGGGCAGATCGTGTTCGGGGGCGTACGTCGCGGGCTTGGACGCGTTGTAGGAGGAGTTCGTCGGCTGGTCCGCGTGCGTCGGGATCATGTACTTCTCCATGATCTCCCACGCGCCGTTGAACTTGGTCCAGTCGCCGCTCACCTTCCCGTACATGGCCTGGAGCCACAGGAGGTACGAGTACGCCTCCGACGTCGTCTCGTGGCCGTGGTCGGGCGCCTCGACGATCAGTGTCTCGACCGAGTGGTACGGGATGCCCTCCGGAGAGAAGTAGCCGTTCGCCGGGTTGGTGATCTTGCCGTAGAGGTCGAGGAAGCGGGCGTCGTACGCCTTGGACGCGGCCAGCTGGGTCACTGTGACCTCGGCCTTGGTGTGTCCTGCCGCGGTGGCCGTGAACGTGGCGGCGCCGGTGCCGGAGGAGTCGGCGGCCACCGTCACCTTCTGCGCCGTGTTCCAGTTCGACGGCGTGAACGTGAGGCTTCCGCCCGACGACACCGACAGGCCCGTGTTGCCGCTCGTGCGGGACACGGCGACGGTGGTGTTCGACGTCGGCTGCGTCGACAGCTTCACGTCGAACGTGCCCGACTTGCCCTGCTGGACGCCCAGTTGGGACGGGCTCGCGACCACGGCGGCGCCCGCCGCGACCGTGATGCCGACCGGGGTCGACTCGCCGGTGGCGCCCTTGCTGTCGGTCGCCTTCGCGTACAGGGAGTGCGATCCGGCCTTGAGGTCGTCGGTCTCCAGGGCGTACGGCGCGGTGGTGTCGGTGCCGATCAGCGTCGTGTCGTCGTAGAACTCGACCTTCTCGACGCCCGCCCCGTCGGCCGCGGCGGCGGTCGCCGCGAGCGGGACCGCGTCACCGGCCGTGTAGACCGCGCCCGCCTTGGGGCTGGTGAGCACCGTGATCGGCGGCTGATGGGCGCCCACGCACGCGGTGCCGTTGATCGCGAAATTGGTGGGCGCTGAATTCGAGCCACTGTAGGAGAATTGCGCGCCGGTGGAAGTGGCGGCGCCGGCCGCAATTCTTCCGTTGTGCCCGGCGTCCTTCACGGTGATGTTCTTGCCGGACTGCGACCAGACGCCGTTCCAGCCGTTCGAGAGCTTCTGGTCACCGGTGTACGCGTAGGTCAGGGTCCAGCCGTCGATCGCCGCGGAGCCGCGGTTGGTGATCGTCAGGTCGGCCGTGAAGCCGGCGCCCCAGTCGTTCGTCCTGTAGTCGACGCTGCACTCAACTCCCGCTGCCTGGGCGGTGGTTGGGAGTGCAGCGAGGGTGGCCATCGGTAACGCGAGGGCTGCCATGGCGACGGTGCAGCGCCGCCGGGTCAGTCTCTTGCCCGGTCTCTTTCGCATGGGGGTCCTCCTGGTGCGGCTCGACAAGCTGTGAACCAGTGGGAGCGCTCCCAAGGATGCGGAAGGGGTAATTGGCGGTCAAGAGGGTTGAGGAGTCGAATAAATTCGACAGTGGAAATCCGGAACTCGTCTGTTGCTTGACGGCAGTTCCTTCTCTAAAGTCGCCCAGCAACCAGTGGGAGCGAATCCGTCAGTCGACGCGACGGCCTTGGCCGTCCGTGTCCGAGCTGCAAGGACTCGCTCATGCGACACCCCCCGCACAGAGCATTACTCATGGCGTGCGCCGTCTCGGCGGCCACGCTGATCCCCCTGACCGGCGCCGCCCCCGCGGTCGCCGCCGCCCCCGCCTGTACGGTCGAGTACTCCGTCACCGGGCAGTGGGGCGACGGCTTCCAGGGAGCCGTCAAGGTCACCAACAACGGCGCGGCGAGGGACAGTTGGAGCCTGTCCTTCGACTTCGCCGACGGCCAGAAGGTCACCCAGGGCTGGAGCGCCAAGTGGGCCCAGTCCGGCAAGACCGTGACCGCGAGCAACGAGACATGGAACGGTGCGCTCGCCTCGGGCGCGTCCGTCTCCGCCGGCTTCGTCGGCTCGTGGTCGGGCGCCAACACCGTGCCCACGGCGTTCAAGCTGAACGGTGTCACCTGCAACGAGGACACCACGGGACCGACCGACCCGACCGATCCCACCGATCCGACCGATCCGACCGACCCCACGGACCCGCCCGGGCCCGACACCGGCGCCCCCGCCCTGAAGGCCGACGGCAACAAGCTCGTCGACGCCTCCGGTGCCACCCGCCGGATCCTCGGTGTGAACCGCTCCGGCGCCGAGTTCATGTGCGTAC
The DNA here is from genome assembly GCF_054871485.1 of Streptomyces sp. UC4497. Lineage (NCBI taxonomy): Bacteria > Bacillati > Actinomycetota > Actinomycetes > Kitasatosporales > Streptomycetaceae > Streptomyces > Streptomyces sp. UC4497. Next base: position 67,842 of record NZ_JBTYHB010000028.1, read on the forward strand.
AGGGCTACGGAATCTTCGACGGCCCCGTCGACGACGCGGCGATCAAGGCGATCGCCGACTGGAAGTCCAACGCCGTCCGCATCCCGCTCAACGAGGAGTGCTGGCTCGGCCTCGACAACATCAAACCCGAGTACGGAGGAGCGAACTACCAGTCCGCCATCAAGCAGTTGGTCGAGCGCGTCAAGGCCAACGGCATGACGCCGATCCTGGAGATGCACTGGTCGTACGGCCAGTACACCGGCAACTCGGCGGGCTGCTCCGACGTCCACGCCAGCTGCCAGAAGCCGATGCCGGACGCCAAGTACGCGCCCAGCTTCTGGTCGTCGGTCGCCAGCACCTTCAAGGCGCAGCCGGAGGTCGTCCTCGACCTGTTCAACGAGCCGTATCCGGACCGCGCCACCTCCACCCTGACCGAGGCCTGGGCCTGCTGGAAGGACGGCGGCACCTGCCCCGGCATCGGCTACGAGGTCGCCGGCATGCAGGACCTGGTGGACGCCGTGCGCGCGGCGGGCGCCCCGAACCTGATCCTGGCGGGCGGCCTCGCGTACTCCAACGACCTGCGGCAGTGGCTCGCCCACAAGCCGTCGGACCCGGCCGGAAATCTCGCCGCGGCCTGGCACGTCTACAACTTCAACACCTGTTCCAGTGAGGCCTGTTGGGACGAGCAGCTCGCGCCCGTCGCCGCGCAGGTCCCGCTGGTGGCGGGGGAGATCGGCGAGAACACCTGCTCCCACGCCTTCATCGACCGGGTCATGAAGTGGTTCGACGACCGCAAGCAGTCGTACCTCGGCTGGACCTGGAACACCTGGGACTGCTCCTCCGGTCCCTCGCTGATCAGCGACTACGACGGCACGCCGACCAACTTCGGGGTCGGCCTGCGCGACCACCTGAAAGCCGTCAACAACTGAAAGGGACATCGCACACCATGAGCCGTACTCTCAGACCCGGATCGCGGGCCGGCACCGCCGCCCTCGCCGCCCTCGTCCTCACCGGCACCGCCTGTGTGGGCGCCGCCGTCACCCTGCCCGCGTCCGCCGCGGCCCCCGCCTGCACCGTCGACTACAAGGTGCAGAACGACTGGGGCAGTGGCTTCACCACCGCCGTCTCCGTGACCAACAACGGTGCAGCGGTGAGCAGTTGGAACCTCACCTGGTCCTACGCCGGCAACCAGAAGGTCGGCTCCGGCTGGAACGCCGACATCTCCCAGTCCGGTTCCGCCGTCACCGCCAAGAACGTCTCGTACAACGGCGGCCTCGCCTCCGGTGGCTCCGCCTCCTTCGGCTTCAACGCCACGTACAGCGGCAGCAACGCCCTGCCGGCCACGTTCAAGCTGAACGGTGTCACCTGCAACGAGGACACCACGGGCCCGACCGACCCGACCGATCCCACGGACCCGACCGACCCGACCGAGCCCGGTGATCGCGTCGACAACCCGTACGACGGCGCCAAGGTGTACGTGAACCCGGAGTGGTCCGCGAAGGCCAAGGCGGAGCCGGGCGGCGACAAGATCGCCAACCAGCCGACCGGAGTCTGGCTCGACCGGATCGCCGCCATCGAGGGCGTCGGCGACGGCATGGGCCTGCGCGACCACCTCGACGCGGCGCTCGCCCAGAAGGGCAGCGGCGAGGAGGTCGTCCAGCTCGTCATCTACGACCTGCCGGGCCGCGACTGCGCCGCGCTCGCCTCCAACGGAGAGCTCGGCCCGACGGAGATCGACAAGTACAAGTCGGACTTCATCGACCCGATCGCGAAGATCCTCGCCGACCCGAAGTACGCGGGCCTGCGCATCGCCACCACGATCGAGATCGACTCGCTGCCCAACCTCGTCACCAACGTCTCCGGCCGCCCCACGGCCACGCCCAACTGTGACGTGATGAAGGCGAACGGCAACTACCAGAAGGGCGTCGGCTACGCCCTCGACAAGCTCGGTGACATCGACAACGTCTACAACTACATCGACGCGGGCCACCATGGCTGGCTCGGCTGGGACGACAACTTCGGCGCCTCCGCCGAACTGTTCAAGTCGACCGCGAGCAGCAACGGCGCCCAGCTCTCCGACGTCACGGGCTTCATCGTGAACACCGCCAACTACAGCGCCCTGAAGGAGGAGAACTTCAAGATCGACGACTCGGTCAACGGGACGTCCGTGCGCCAGTCGAAGTGGGTGGACTGGAACCGGTACACCGACGAGCTGTCGTACGCGCAGGCCATGCGCGAGAAGCTGGTCTCGCTCGGCTTCGACCAGAAGCTCGGCATGCTGATCGACACCTCCCGCAACGGCTGGGGCGGCACGGCGCGGCCGACCGGTCCCGGCGCCAAGACCTCCGTGGACACGTACGTGGACGGTGGCCGCTACGACCGCCGCATCCATCTCGGCAACTGGTGCAACCAGAGTGGGGCGGGCCTCGGCGAGCGGCCGCAGGCCAACCCGGCGACCGGGATCGACGCCTACGTGTGGATGAAGCCGCCGGGCGAGTCCGACGGGTCGAGCAAGGCCATCGACAACGACGAGGGCAAGGGCTTCGACCGCATGTGCGACCCGACGTACACCGGCAACCCGCGGAACAACAACAACCTGTCCGGCGCGCTGCCGAACGCACCGGTGTCCGGGCACTGGTTCTCCGCACAGTTCCAGGAGCTCATGAAGAACGCCCACCCGGCGCTGTAGCCCGGCTGCCGTAACCGGAAAATTGCCGACTCGGCAACGTGGCTTGCCCGCCCGTATGTCGTCCGCGCACCCTGAGGGCGACGGACGACATACGGGCACGAAGGGCGGCGACACCCGACATGGCACACGGCCACCACCAGCACGAAGAGCACGGTCAGCACCAGCACGGGCAGCACGGCGGGCACGGTCACCACGACCACACGGACATCGACTGGGCCGACATGATCCCCATGCTGGAGCGCAACGCCTCCGTGTACGAGCCGCTCTACACGCAAGCCCTCTCCTGGCTGCGCGCCTCCCGCCCCGCCGGCACCGGCACCGGCCTGATCGTCGACGCGGGCGCGGGCCCCGGGGCCGTCTCGCTGCACCTCGCCGAGGCCTTCCCCGAGGCCCGCGTCATCGCGGCCGACCCGGAGGAGAAGCTCCTCGCCCGCGCCACGGAGCGGTTCGCGCAGCACGGGATCGCCGAGCGCACGGGCACGCTGCGCGTCGAACTCCCGGACAACATCGACGAGTTGCCGTCCGCCGACCTCATCTGGGCCGCCCGCTCCCTGCACCACGTGGGCGACCAGCGGGCCGCGGTCGCCGCGCTCGCGGGGCGGCTGGCGCCCGGCGGCACCCTCGCGCTCGTCGAGGGCGGCCTGCCGCAGCGCTGCCTGCCGCGCGACTTCGGCCTCGGCAGGCCCGGCCTGCAAGCGCGGGCCGACGCCATCGAGGAGGAGTGGTTCGGCGACATGCGCGCGAAGCTCCCCGGCGCCAAGCAGGACACGGAGAACTGGACGGAGCTGCTGACCGACGCGGGACTGACGAACGCCGTCAGCCGCACCTTCCTGCTCGACCTGCCCGCGCCCCTGTCGGGCGAGGCCCGCGAGACCGTCATCGACCTGTGGAAGCGCCGGCTGGATGTGTTCGCCGAGGCGCTCCCTGCGGAAGACATCGCCACGATGGAGCGGCTGATGGACCCGAAGGACCCGCAGGGCCTGTACCGCCGCGACGACCTCTTCCTGCTGACCGCGCACACCGTGCACACGGCGGTCAAGGAGGCCTGACGCCCGTACGCGAAAGGGGCCCGGAGCGTACTCCGGGCCCCTTTCAGGCATGTGTCACGCCACGTCGAACGTCGCCGGGTCCGGGCCGAGCCGCCGGTCCTCGTTGAGCGCGGAGATCGCGCCGAGGTCCTCGGTGTCGAGCTCGAAGCCGAACACGTCGATGTTCTCCTTGATCCGCGACGGCGTCACGGACTTCGGGATCACCACGTTGCCCAGCTGGACGTGCCAGCGCAGCACGACCTGCGCGGGCGTACGGCCGTGCTTCTGCGCGATCGCGATGATGGCCGGGACCTCCAGGAGGCCCTTGCCCTGGCCGAGCGGCGACCAGGCCTCGGTCGCGATGCCCAGCTCGGCGTGCCGCTCGCGGGACGCGCGCTGCTGGAGGTGCGGGTGCAGCTCGATCTGGTTGACGGCCGGGATCACGGAGGTCTCGGCGGTCAGCTCGTCCAGGTGCTCCGGCAGGAAGTTCGAGACGCCGATGGACTTGGCGCGCCCGTCGGCCTGGATCTTCTCGAAGGCCTTGTACGTGTCCACGGCCAGGCCCTTGGACGGCAGCGGCCAGTGGATCAGGTACAGGTCGACGTAGTCGAGACCCAGCTTCTCCAGCGAGGTGTCGAAGGCGCGCAGCGTGGAGTCGTAGCCCTGGTCGGCGTTCCACAGCTTCGTCGTGACGAACAGCTCCTCGCGGGGGACGCCGGACGCGGCGATGGCCTTGCCGGTGCCCTCCTCGTTGCCGTAGATCGCGGCGGTGTCGATGCTGCGGTACCCGGCCTCCAGAGCCGTCGTGACGGCCGTCTCGGCCTCGTCGTCCGGCACCTGCCACACGCCGAAGCCGAGCTGCGGCATCTCGACGCCGTTGTTCAGGATGATCGGGGGAACCTTGCTCACGAGGTGTCGATCCTTTTTCGTCCGGTGATGGGTGGCACTGCACAATGCGGTACCCCCATGGTCAACGATCACGGGCGTACGCGCATTCCTGTGGGTGACACCAGCATGACAGTCAGGTATGAGCGCTTTGCGCCGGGGGCTGTGACCCCAGGTACGCCTCGCGTACCCGTGTGTCCGCCCGAATCACCTCGGGGGTCCCTTCCGCGAGCACGGAGCCCAGGTCGAGCACCACGACCCGTGAGCACAGCTCCATCACGAAGGCCACGTTGTGCTCGACGAGCAGCACCGCGCAGCCGTCCCCGGCGAGGCGCCGCACCGTCGCCGCGAGCAGCTCGCGCTCCTGTGCCGTCATGCCGGACGCGGGCTCGTCGAGCAGCAGCACGCGCGGCCGGTCGGCGGCGGCCCGCGCCAGCTCCAGCATCCGGGCCCGGCCGACCGGCAGCGTCCCCGCGTACGTACCGGAGAGTCCGTCGAGGCCGCAGTCGTGCAGCAGGCCGCGGGAGCGGTCCGGATCGGCGCCGCCGCGCCGCCACTCCTGCGCGACCAGCAGATTGTCCGCGACCGTGAGCTGCCCGAACAGCTGCTGGCGCTGGAACGTGCGGCGCATCCCGTGGCGCGCCCGCCAGACGGGGGAGCGGCGGGTGATGTCGGCGCCGTCGAGCAGCACCCGGCCGGCGTCGGGCCTGCGGATCCCGGAGACGACGTCGAAGAGCGTCGTCTTGCCCGCGCCGTTCGGCCCGATGAGCCCGCACACCTCACCGGGCGCGAGGCGCAGGTCCACCCCGTCGAGGGCCCGTACGCCGCCGAAGCGCACGCCGACGTCCTCGGCCTCCAGTACGTAGGTGTCGCTTACGTGGGTGTCGCTCATGACCGGGCCTCCTCCGTGCTGGTCGCCGCGATGCCGAGGTACGCCTCCGTGAGCCGCTCGGCCTCCACCTTCTCGCGCGGCCCGCACCACGTGACGCGGCCCTGCGCGAGGTACGCCACGGTGTCCGCGACGCCGAGGATCTCCGACGCCTTCTCCTCGACGAGCAGCAACCCCGTTCCCGCGTCGCGGAGTTCGGCGAGCAGCCGGTACACCTCGTCGGCGACGCGCGGCGCGAGGCCGAGCGACGGTTCGTCGGCGATGAGGACGCGGGGCGGCCGGTGCAGCAGGGCGGCCAGCGCCAGGAGCTGCTGTTCGCCGCCGGAGAGCGAGCCCGCGGTGACGTCGCGCCGCGCGGCGAGCCCGGTGAACCGCTCGTAGACCGCCAACCGGTCTGTGGGGTCGGGGAGTTGGAGTGCGAGGTTCTCGTCGACGGTGAGGGACGGGAAGATGCCGCGTCCCTCCGGTGCGAGCACCACCCCGGCCCGCGCCCGGCGGACCGCGCTCTGGCGGCCCGCCGCGTCCCCGGCGACGTACACCTCGCCCTGGATCGGTGTCATGAGGCCCGCCGCGACCTTGCAGGTCGTCGACTTTCCGGCGCCGTTGGGGCCGAGGAGCGCCACGATCTCGCCGGGGCGGACGGTGAGGTCGACGCCCTGGAGGACGCGGGCGCCGTCGTATCCGGCCTGTACGCCCGCGAGTTGGAGCGCGGCATCGGGGTCGGGGGCCGATGCCGGAGCCTCGTCGACGACCTGCGTCGTGGCGGTCCTCCGGCGGTGGCGGCGGGCCGGGATCGCCGCGCAGTAGCCGTCGGGGTCATTGGCGAGCGCGAGGCCCGCGAGGCCGAAGAGGATCACCGGGAGCTGTACCGACTCGGTCAGGTAGTCGCTGATGAGATGCGGGACGACAGCGAACGTCAGACCCGCGATCACCGCGAACTGCGGCCGCCGCACACCCGCAGCGACCACCACGGCGAGCCAGATCAGCCCGGTCATCGCCGTGAAGTCGGTCGCGGTGATACGGGTGTTGTACGACGCGTACATCACGCCGCCGAACCCGGCGAGCCCCGCCGAGATTGTGAACAGCAGCAGCTTCGTGCGGATCACGGAGACGCCGGACGCCATCGCCGCGGCCGGCGCCGAGCGCACGGCGAGCATCGCCCGTCCGGCCCGCGAGTTCCGCAGCGCACTCAGCCCGGCCACGGCCGCCGTGCACAGGACGACCATGGCCACGCCCATCGCCCGGTCGTCGCCGAGGTCGACGGGGCCCGCGACTGCACGGGGGATCTCCCAGCCGGTGTCGCCGTTCCTCAACCAGCCGAGCTGGAACAGGACTTGGTCCGCGAGGAAGGCGAGCGCGAGCGTGGCGAGGGCGAGCGAGCGGCCGCCGAGCCGCAGCGCGGGCAGTGCCACGAGCGCGCCGAGCAGCGCGGCCGCGCACGTCCCGGCGAGCGCCGCCCAGATGAACGGCACCCCGTGGCTCATCAGCAGGCCCGCGACGAGCGCTGCGCCCGTCACGAACGCGGCCTGCGCCAGCGACACCATCGCGCCGAGCCCGGTGACGACGGTGAACGACAGGAACACCAGGGAGATCGCGAGCCCTTGGGCGAGGATCCCGCTCCAGAACGGCGTCGTCACCGTGTAGAAGGCGACCGCCATCAGCACGGCCGCCGCCGCCCACGGCCCCCAGCGCCGCAGCCACGGCCGCCCCGCCAGATAGTCCACAGGCGGCGCGTCGCTCGCCACCGTGCCCGCCGTGCGCTGCCGCCGCGTGAGCAGCAGCAGCCCGGCGAACAGGATCAGGAACGGCACCGCCGTACGGAACCCGGTGATCTTCTCGGCGAACGTGGCGTACCCCGCGACCAGGTTCTGGAGCACCCCGAGCCCGAGTCCGCCCGCGAAGGCCAGCGGGATCGACATGAAGCGGCCGAGCACGGCGGCCGTCGCCGACACGAACAGGAACAGTGTGAAGTCGTGCGAGGAGAGCCCGAGCAGGGGAGTGGCCAGCACACCGGCGAGCCCCGCGAGCACCGAGGACAGCATCCACGCCACCGAGGAGAGCCGGTCCGCGCTGATCCCGCGCAGCTCGACGAGCGAGCGGTTGTCGACGGCCGCCCGCAGCTTGAGCCCAAGTGCCGTGTGGCGCAGGAGAATCCAGAGCCCGAGCGCGACGACGGCGGTCGTCACCCACGTGATCAGCTGATCGGAGTCGATGCCGACGCCGTCCATCAACTGCCAGTTCTTCGCCGGACTCGGCCCGACTCCGGGAAGCCCGAACTGGTTCTCCGCCGGCTTGACCGGCGCGCCCGCGTCCTCCAGCAACTCGACGACCCACAGGCCGAGCGCGGGCAGCGCGACGAGCAGCCCGATCGTCGCCACGATCTGCGCGGTCTCGCCGACCCGCGCCAGTTTTCTGAACATCATCCGGTCGAGTCCCCAGCCCAGCAGGGGAGCCGCGACGAGCACGAGCAGCAGCGCCGTCGGCACGGCGGGCCAGCCGAAGCCGGAGTGCAGCTCGTAGAAGGCGAGCGCGCAGAGGTAAGCGGTGGCGCCGTGCGCGAAGTTGAAGAGACCGGAGGCCGAGTAGGAGAGCACGAGCCCCGTGGCGAGCAGCGCGTACAGCGCACCCGACACGAGCCCGCTCAGCACGAAGGCAAGAAGATCCGTCACGTGAACACCCCGTCCCGTACGGCAGGTTGAAGGGGAGTGGCCTACTTGAAGGGGATCGGCGGATAGCACTTGAACGCGGACGACACCCGGTACGCCCCGTCCTTGAGCTGCGCGAGCGCCCCGCAGCCGAACGACTCGGTGCGCCCGCGCGGCAGCGCCCGGTCACCGACGAGCGTCCCGGTGTCCGAGAAGCCGTTCGCCGCCTTCTGGAACGACGCGGCGGTCAGGTTCTTGCCCGCCTTCTTCGCGATGGCGAGGAACAGGTCGGCGCTCATGTAGCCCGTCATCATGTGCATGTTGAGGGGGATCTCCTTGCCCCCGGACGCCTTCTCGATGTCGGCCTTGAACTGCTTCATCTCGGGCGTCGATGCCTCGAACGGCTCGAAGGACAGCAGCACGTGCACCCCGTCGAGCGCCTGCTTCGTCGCCTTCTTGGCGAGAAGCCCGGGGTCGTAGTCCGTCGGGTCGGTGAGCACGCCCTTGTACCCGGTGCGCTTGACCGCCGTGAACAGGCCGATGTTGTACGGCGTCTGCATCACGGAGACGACCACGTCCGGCGCCTTCCCGCCGTCGCTGCGCAGCAGTTCCTTCGTGTACGCCGACCAGTCGCTCGGCACCGCGGTCGCCGGCACGGTCGCCTTCGCGTACGACACCTTGTAGCCGGCCGACTTGAAGGACTGCTTGTACGTGCGGATGGCGAAGGTGCCCGCGTCGTTGTCGTTGGCGAGGATCGCGACGGTCTTCCCCTCCGCGCCGCCCGTGACCTTCTTCAGCCCCTCCGGCCAGGTCTGCGAGATGGTGCCGCCCGGCATCGGCACCATGCAGCCGCCGTAGCCGTAGATGTACGTCGGGCCGCAGAACGAGGGGAGCGTGCCCCAGCCGAACGTCGGCACCTTCTGCTTCTGCAGGAAGTCCGCCCCGGAGAACGTCACCGAACTCATCGGCGAGATCGCGAACACCTTGTCCTGCTGCACGAGTTTGCGGGCCGCGGCGAGGTTCTTCGCGGGGTCTTGGCCGTCGTCCTCCGCGCCCAGGTAGTCGATCGTGCGGCCGTTCACGCCGCCCTCGGCGTTGGCCCGGTCGAAGCGGGCCTTCGCGCCGAGGTCGGTGTCCTTCTTGCTGTAGCCGCTCGACGTCGTCATGGAGACGATGCCGCCCACCTTGATGCTGTCTTCGGTCACACCTCGGACCGAACTCCCTTGCCCACCCGCGGAGTTGTTCCCGCTGTTGGCGGTGGAGTTGCAGGCGGTGGCGAGCAGGAGTGCCGCCACGGTGGCGGTGATGGCGCGGATCGGTCGCGACACGGTCGGTCCCCCTCCGTCGGAATGAGGGTGATTCTGTGTCCGACCTGACGAACCGTCAATAACTGACGCCTAATCAGCCCCGCCGGCGTTTGAGGCGCGGGGTCCGGGGCGGAGCCCCGTGAGTGCAACCCCGCCGGGGCGTGATTCGGGTCGACCAGCGGTCACAGCGTCCCGTACAGCGCGTCGACCTCCGCCGCATACGCCTGCTCGATCGCCTTGCGCTTCAGCTTCAGGGACGGCGTGAGCAGCCCGTGCTCCTCGGTGAACTGGTGCGCGAGGATCCGGAACGTACGGATCGACTCGGCCTGCGAGACCAGCGTGTTGGCCGCCACCACCGCGCGCCGCACCTCCGTCTCCAGGTCCGGATCGCGCACCAGGTCCGCCGGGGACATCGACTGCTTGCCGCGCATGCCGAGCCAGTGGTCGACGGCCTCGTTGTCGAGCGTCACGAGCGCCGCGATGTACGGGCGGTCGTTGCCGACGACCAGGCACTGCGCGATCAGCGGGTGGTCGCGCACCCGCTCCTCCAGCTGCTGCGGCGAGACGCTCTTGCCGCCGGAGGTCACGAGGATCTCCTTCTTGCGGCCCGTGATGGTGAGATAGCCGTCCTCGTCGAGGGAGCCCAGGTCACCGGTGGCGAGCCAGCCGTCGTACAGGGAGGAGTCGGTGGACTTCGGGTCGTTGAGGTAGCCCTGGAAGATGTTGCCGCCGTAGATCCACACCTCGCCGTCGTCGGCGATGTGCACGCTGGAGCCGGGGATCGCCTGGCCGACCGTGCCGTAGCGGGTCTGCTCGGGCGGGTTCGCGGTCGCGGCTGCCGTCGACTCGGTGAGGCCGTACCCCTCGAAGATGGAGACGCCCGCGCCCTCGAAGAACAGACCGAGCTTGCGGTCCATGCCGGAGCCGCCGGAGAACGCGTGCCGCACCCGGCCGCCCATCGCCGCGCGCACCTTGGAGTAGACGAGCTTGTCGAAGACGGAGTGCTGCATGCGCAGCGAGGCGGAGGGGCCCGGGCCCGTGCCGAATGCTTTCGCCTCCTGCGCGTCCGCGTACTTCACGGCGCACTCGATGGCCTTCTCGAACGGACCGGACTTGCCGTCGTTCTCGGCCTTCCTGCGGGCCGCGTTGAACACCTTCTCGAAGATGTACGGCACGGCGAGGATGAAGGTCGGCTTGAACGACTGAAGGTCGGGCATGAGCGCGGACGCCCGCAGTTCCGGCTGGTGGGCCAGCTTCACGCCGCCGCGTATCGCCGCGACCTCCACCATGCGCCCGAAGACGTGGGCGAGCGGCAGGAAGAGCAGGGTGGCCGGCGTGCGGTCGCGCTTGGAGGAGAACACCGGCTCCCAGTACGCGACAACGGTGTCGGCCTCGTACATGAAGTTGCCGTGCGAGATCACACAGCCCTTGGGGCGGCCCGTGGTGCCGGACGTGTAGATGATCGTGGCCGTCGACTCGGGGGTGATCGCACGGCGGTGCCGGTGCACCGTCTCGTCGTCGATGTGGGTGCCGGACGCGGTGATCTCGTCGACGGCGCCGCCGTCGAGCTGCCACAGGCGGTGCAGATGGGGCAGCCGCCCTATGACCGTGGCGACGGTCATCGCGTGGTCCTCGTGCTCCACGATCGCCGCCGACACCTCGGCGTCGTACAGCATCCAGAAGACCTGCTCGGCCGAGGACGTCGGGTAGATGGGGACGACCTGGGCGCCGATGGTCCACAGCGCGAAGTCGAACAGCGTCCACTCGTAACGGGTGCGCGACATGATCGCGACCCGGTCGCCGAACCGGATGCCCTGCGCGAGCAGCCCCTTGGAGAGGGCCATCACCTCGTCACAGAACTGGGCAGCGGTGACGTCCTGCCACTTGTCGTGCCGGTCCTTACGGGCCAGGGCTATATGTCCCGGTGTGTCCAGGGCATGGTCGAACACGGCGTCGGCCAGGCCGCCGACCAGCGGCGCCGACGCCACAGGGGGGTTGGTGAACTCACGCAAAGTTGCTCCTTGTGGCGCTCCGCACAGCGTCGGTGACGGTACCCGACCTGGGGCTCCGGCGGGAGTGCCTGCAACGAGCAGAAGGTGCGCGGAATTTGCACAGGTCAGACGTTTATAACGGGCCACAACGGGTGGAGCTGGGCAGAATACTTACGCGACAGTAAGTTTCGGGAGCGTAATCTCCCGGCCCTCTTCACGGGCCTCCATTGGATCTGTGCAAAGAGGTCACCGTCGACCGGCATCCGTGTTTTTAGACGGAGTAGTCGGTTCCGGTGGACGGTACCACTGCCGTGTTAACGCGCACTGCGATGCAGCCGGTCCCCGCCCGCCAGGATCGCCTGCGCGAGCGCCCGCGCGGGCTCGCTCTCGTCCCGGGTCGCGCTGCGCACCACGAAGTCGACCTCGCCCAGCTCCGGAAGGCCCACCCGGTCCGGCACCCGCACGAGGCCCGGCGGAATGAGGCCGCGCGAGTGGGCCATCACGCCGAGCCCGGCCCGCGCCGCCGCGACGAGGCCGTTCAGTGAGCCGCTCGTGCAGGCGATCCGCCACGCCCGCCCGTGCCGCTCCAGCGCCTCGAGGGCCAGGGCGCGCGAGATCCCCGGCGGCGGGTAGACGATCAGCGGGACGGGCCGGTCCTGGTCGATACGGAGCCGCTCCGAGCCGATCCACACCAGTTGGTCGTGCCACACCGACTCGCCGCGCGGATCCTCGGGGCGCCGCTTCGCGAGCACCAGATCCAGCTTCCCCGCGTCCAGCTGCGCGTGCAGCGTCCCCGACAGCTCGACCGTCAACTCCAGATCCACCTCGGGGTGTTCGGCCCGGAACGACTCCAGGATCTCGGGAAGCCGGGTCACCACGAAGTCCTCCGAGGCGCCGAACCTGAGCCGGCCGCGCAGCCGCGTCCCCGTGAAGAACGACGCCGCCTGCTCGTGCACCTCCAGAATCCGCCGGGCGAATCCGAGCATCGCCTCGCCGTCCTCCGTCAGCTCCACGGAGTGCGTGTCCCGCGTGAACAGGGTGCGCCCGGTCGCGTCCTCCAGGCGCCGCACATGCTGGCTCACCGTCGATTGCCGCAGGCCGAGGCGGCGCGCGGCCTGAGTGAAGCTCAGCGTCTGCGCGACGGCGAGCAGGGTCCTGAGCTGTCCGGGGTCGTACATGCCACGAACCGTACCCCCGCTCATCACGCGACGCGATCACAGTCAGAGCGGTATGCAGGATTCCCGATCACGGCCCGGAGGTGGACGATGGAGAGGGCACGACCTGAACCGAGAGCAAGGAACCAATGAAACGCCTGACCTGGCCGAGCTGGATGCCGATCGACCCGTACATCCTGGCGTTGATCGCGACAGTGGGCCTCGCCGCACTGCTCCCGGCCCGAGGGGCCGCCGCCGACGTCGCGTCCGGCGCCTCCACGGCAGCCGTCGCCTTCCTCTTCTTCCTCTACGGGGCGCGCCTGTCGACCCGTGAGGCGATGGACGGACTGCGCCACTGGCGGCTCCACGTCACCGTCCTCGCCTGTACGTTCGTGCTGTTCCCGCTGCTCGGCCTCGCGGCCCGCGGCCTGGTCCCGGTACTGCTGCCGCAGAACCTCTTCGAGGGCCTGCTCTTCCTCACCCTCGTCCCGTCGACGATCCAGTCGTCGATCGCGTTCACCTCGATCGCGCGCGGCAACGTCCCGGCGGCGATCTGCGCGGGCTCCTTCTCGTCGCTCGCCGGCATCGTCCTCACCCCGCTGCTCGCGGCGGCGCTGCTCGGCAGCAGCGGCGGCGGCTTCTCCGCCGACTCGCTCCTCAAGATCGTGCTGCAGCTGCTCGTGCCGTTCCTCGCGGGCCAGTTGCTGCGCCGCTGGGTCGGCGGCTTCATCACCCGCCACAAGAAGATCCTCGGCTACGTCGACCGCGGCTCGATCCTGCTCGTCGTCTACACCGCGTTCAGCGAGGGCATGGTGCAGGGCATCTGGCACCAGGTCAGCGCGGTCCGCCTTGCCGGACTCCTGGTCGTGGAGGCGGTGCTGCTCGCGATCATGCTGCTGGTCACCTGGTACGGCGCGAAGGCCCTCGGCTTCAACCGCGCGGACCGTGTCGCCATCCAGTTCGCGGGCTCGAAGAAGTCCCTCGCCTCGGGACTCCCCATGGCGAGCGTGCTGTTCGGCGCGCACGCCTCGCTCGCCGTGCTGCCGCTGATGCTCTTCCACCAGATGCAGCTGATGGTGTGCGCGGTGATCGCGAAGCGCCGCTCGAAGGACCCGGAGGAGACCACCGGGCAGGAGCAGTCGGTCAGTTCTTCAGAGGGCCGAGCCGAAGAGACACGAACCGCGGTCGGTACAGCGACACGTTCCGGTTGAGTTCGGCCTGCGCGGCGGCGGGCGCGGCGTCCAGCCAGTTCACGTCATAGCTCAGGACGAGCCGGCCGCCGCCGCTCAGCGCCGGGTGCGCCTGCGGGTTGTACGCCGCCGTGCGCGAGGGCGTCGCACCGTCGCGGGCGTCGCGGGGGAGCGGCGGCGTGAAGGCCTTCGCGGGACCGTGCCAGGGCCCGGTGGGCGAACAGGCCCAGTACGAGGTGACCTTCGTCAGCCCCTCCGCGCCCGCCGCCGTCGTGAACAGGACGTACGTGTCCGCGTCCCGCACCACCGTGAAGGCGGTGCCCACGCCGCGCCGCTTGTCGTCGCCGAGGATCGGCGCGGCTCGCGTGCCCCACCGCTCGCCGTCCCAGTACCGCCACGCCTCGGGGGAGCCGAGGCGGCCGACCGGCACCCGCGCCACGTATGCGCGATGCACGGCCTTCTCGCCGTCGTCGGCGCCGAAGACATAGGTCCAGCCCTGGTGGTCCACGGCCGTCGTCCCGTACAGGACGCGCCGCGCCGGATCCCCTATCTGCCGCTGGTCGAGGACCTGGGTGATGCCTTCGAGCCGGAGGTCGGGCAGCGACAGGGTGGCCACCTCGGTCGCGTTCGGCACCCCGTAGACGTACGGTCCCGCGCCCTTCGCCCGCGTCCACAGCAACACCCGTACGACCTTCTTGCCACCGCTCTCCTCGACGCGCGCCGCGACCGGCCAGCGCCACTCACCGGCGGCCGTGTCCGGGAACAGCGGCGCCGCGATCGTCCGGTCGAGACGTCCCGAACCGTCCGTCACCACCGCGGAGTTGCGGACGAAGGGTGCATCGGCGGTCCGCCAGGGATGTGACTGCCCTGCCGGGTTCGGGGGGCGGTTCACGGCGCCCAGATACGTGTCGGAGAACAGCCACAGCAGCCGCCCGTCCGGCAACCGCACGGAGTGCGTGCCGTCGCCGCCGGTCCAGTCGTCGACCCGCTCGGCATCGTCACCGTAGCGGGCGAACTCGCCGGTGAGCCGGGTGTCCGCGGACCACGAGGCGACGCCACGGGGCGCGCAACGCTCGTCGCCCTCCCGGTCGGGGCGGGCGACGAGCGTGATCAGTACGAGGACGAGGGCGGCGAGCAGGGCGAGCAACGGCCCTCGTCGGCCGCGCCTCGCCGTCCGTGATTCCCGCTGACCCCGCACGCGGGCCGACGTTAACGCCCTCGGCGTTGTTGGTCTACCGGGGCCCCAGCGACGGGTGGGCAAATCCAGCCCCGCCGGCGTTTGAGGCGCGGGGTCCGGGGCGGAGCCCCGCGGCGTCAACCCCGCGGAGCCGATTCACGAGCCCGTCCGCGACGCCACGTCGACCGCTTCCGAGGCGGCCGGCCGCGCCGCCCCACCGAGCCGCGAATGATGCCGCCCATACCGGAGGTACAGCACCGCGGCCCCCGCCAACCACACCGCGAACAACACATACGTCGACAGATGCAGCCCGTACAACAGATACGCACACGCCCCGAGGCTCAGCAACGGCGTCACCGGATACCCCGGCACCCGGAACCCCCGCGGCAGCGCCGGCTGCGTGCGGCGCAGCACCATCACGCCCACCGACACGACGGCGAACGCCACGAGCGTGCCCATGCTGGTGAGATCGGCCAGCACGTCGAGCGGGACGAACGCGGCGAGCGCGGTGATGCCCGCGCACACCACGACCGTGTTGCGCACGGGCGTCCTGGTGCGCGGCGACACCTTCGCGAACAGCGGCGGGAGCAGCCCGTCGCGGCCCATCGAGTACAGGATGCGGGTCTGCCCGTAGATCGACACGAGCGTGACACTGAAGATCGAGACGACGGCGCCGCCCGCGAAGACGAGCGCCGGCCAGTGCGCGCCCGTGACATGTTCCAGGATCTGCGCGAGCCCGGCCTCCTGCCCGCTGAACGAGCGCCACGGCTGGGCGCCCAGCGCGGTCAGCGCGACCGCCAGGTACAGCGCGGTGACCACGCCGAGCGAGAGCAGGAGGGCCAGCGGCACCGTGCGCCGCGGATCGCGCACCTCCTCGCCGGCCGTGGAGATCGCGTCGAGTCCGATGAACGAGAAGAAGATCCCGGACGCCGCCGTGCCGACCCCGGCGATCCCCAGCGGCAGGAACGGGTGCAGCCGGTCCGCCTCGAACCCGGTCAGCGCCACCGCCACGAACAGCAGCAGGACGAGCACCTTCACGGCCACCATCACCGCGTTCACGGCCGCCGACTCGCGCGCCCCGCGCACCAGGAGCAGACAGCACAGGCCGACCAGGACCACGGCCGGCAGATTGATCAGTCCGCCGCTGCCGGGCGCCGCCGACAGGGCGTGCGGAAGGCGGACCCCGAACAGCAGGTCCGTGAACAGGTTCAGGTACTCGCCCCAGCTGACGGCGGTCGCCGAGGCCGCGACCCCGTACTCCAGGAGCAGACACGCGCCGACCGCGAAGGCGACGCCCTCGCCGAGCGTGGCGTACGCGTAGGAGTACGAGGATCCCGAGACCGGGATCGCGGACGCCAACTCGCAGTAGCAGAGCGCCGTGAGGCCCGCGGCGATCGCGACGACCACGAACGAGAGCAGCACGGCGGGGCCTGCCTGCGGCACCGAGGTGGTGAGCACGAAGAAGATGCCGGTACCGACGGTGCAGCTGATGCCGAGTGCGGCCAGCTGCCACAGGCCGATGGAGCGGTGCAGTTGGGCTCCGCCCCCGGTGTCGGTGGCGCTTTCGCCGCTCTCGGCGAGCAGGTCCGCGACCGGCTTCTTGCGCAGTGCGACGGAGAGCAGGGCTGGTCGGTCTGGGGCCACGGGCACATCCTTGGGCTCGGTGGAACGGACAGGGGGGGGGTGGGTCAGTCGGTGACGCGCAGACTGGTCACGTCCGGGTCCGGCGCCCCGCGCACATGGCCGCCGGGGGCCCGCGCGGTCTCCTGGAAGAAGGCGACGTGCTCGGCGGTGAGCACCTCGCCGGGCAGCACGTTCGGGATGCCCGGCGGATACGCGGCCAGGGTGTCGGCCGAGACACGTCCGACCGCCTCGGAGGCGGGCACGAGGCGGCTCGGCCCGAGGAACGCCTCGCGCACGGTGGCGCGGACGGGGCCGGGGTCGGGGTCGGGGAGGCGCAGGGCAGTCAACTTCCTTGCGGAATCGCCTAGTTGAGGCAACGCATGCAACGCCTCCACGAACCGTTCCGCGTCCGGCGTACTGCCCGCGCCGACGACCGCGACGATCGCGGAGGCGGTGGCGACCTCGACGTGGACGCGGTGCTCACGCAGCAGCCGTCGACGTGCCTCGTGCCCCGCGATGCCCCCGGCCCGCGTCCCGATGGCGACCCGCAGCGGATCCACGCCGACGACATCGGGGAACGCCCCGGTGAACTCGTCGCTCACGACCGGGAATCGGCCCTCCGCGCGGATCCGGTCACGGATCTTGTCGGCGCACTCCACGGACTCCAGGACCCGGCCCGGATCGGCCGCGAGGGACTGCCGGGCCAGGTCGAGCGAGGCGAGCAGCAGGGCCGATGCGCTGGTGGACTGCGTCAGGTGGAACACCCGCTGCACCAGTGGTTCGAGGACCGCGCGGAACGGTCCTTCGCCGAGGTGCAGCATCGCCGCCTGGGTCAGGCTGCCGGCCAGCTTGTGCGTGCTGGACACCACCAGGTCGGCGCCGAGCGACAGCGCGTTCGCCGGTACGGACGGGTGGAAGCCGAAGTGGCTGCCCCACGCCTCGTCGACGATCAGCGGCACCCCGGCCGCGTGCGCGACGTCGGAGAGCGCCCGCACATCGGCGCCGGCGCCGAAGTAGCTGGGCGTCACCACGTACGCGGCGGCCGCATCCGGCGCCTCGGCGAGCGCCCGCTCCAGGTCCGCCGCGGTCACCCCGTGCGCGATGCCCAGGCCGTGGTCGACCGATGGCTGCACGAAGTGCGCCCGCATCCCCGACAGGACGAGTGAGTCGACGACGCTGGAGTGGACGCTGCGCTGCACCACCAGCGTCTCGCCGAGGGCGCGCGCCACGAGCCCCGCGATCCGGTTGCCCTGGGAGGCGCCGCCCGTGAGGAACCAGGTCCGCGCGGCGCCCCAGGCGTCGGCGGCCAGGGCGAGCGCCTCGTCCATGGGGGTCGGCGCGGCGCCGAGGTCGAGTCCTTCGAGGAGTGGCGGGAAGTCCATCCGCAACACGTCCGCGCCGAAGGTGTCGGCGAGCTGCGGGAAGCGGTCGGGCTGTGCGGAGTGGCCCGGCACGTTCAGCCGCAGCCAGTCGTCGGCCGCGCTCTCGCGGACGGCGGTGGCGTAGGGCGCCCGGCCGTGGTCGTCAGGGTCGTAAGCCAGTTCTCGTGTCACGCCGCCGACCCTGGCAGTCGGGAACGATCAAGAGAACAGAAGAATTTCTTGTAAGGGGGCAGATTTCATCAATAACCTGTGGCGGTGTTGGATCTTCGTCACCTCTACGTCCTGCGTGCGATCGCCAGAGAAGGATCGCTCGCCGGGGCCGCGCGCTCGCTGCACTACAGCCAGCCCACCGTCACCCACCATCTGGCCACGCTGGAGGGGCACTTCGGGGCCCGGCTCGTCGAGCGCGGGCCGCGTGGTGCCACGCTCAGCGAGGTCGGCCGCGCCCTGCTGCCGCATGCCGAGGCGGTGGTGCGCAGGCTAGGGCGGGCCGAGGACGAGGTGCGGGCGCTGCTCGGTGGCGCGGAGACGGTGCTGCGGGTCGGCGCGTTCCCCACGGCGAGCGCGCTGCTGCTGCCGCGCGCGGTGCGCCAGATCGCCGAGCAGGGCGTCACCTTCGATCTGACGGAGGGGGAACTCCCGGCGCTGCTCGACCTGTTGCGCCGCGACGAACTGCACGTCGCGCTCGTCTTCACCCAGCCCGACGACCCGCTGACCCTGGACGACGGCATCACGCTGCAACCCGTCCTCGACGACCCGCTCGACCTCGTGCTGCCGCCGGAGCACCCCTGCGCGCGCCTCGACCGGGTCCCGCTGAAGGCGCTGCGCGAGGAGCCGTGGATCGTCGGCACCACCGCCTGGGACCCGTGCGACCGGCAGCTCGACCGGGCCTGCGGGGAGGCGGGCTACCGGCCGCTGACCGCGCTGCGCTCCGACGACTACGGCGTCATCCAGGGCCATGTCGCCGCGGGTGCGGGCGTCGCCCTGGTGCCCCGGCTCGCCCTGAACTCGCCGCGCGCCGACATCGTCGTACGCCCCGTCGACGGCGCGCGCCTGGCCCGCCGCATCTCCGCCGCGACCGTCGGCCCGCCCCGCAGGCGCGGAGCGCACGACCTGGTGGCGGCCGTGCGCACGCAGGCGGACCGGATCGCGGCGGACTGGCGGGAGGCGGCCTGAGGTCAGCCGCCCCGGACCCGGTCGAGCGGCAGCCACAGCACGTCGTCCCCGCCGGAGGTGACGCGGACGTCGTCGATGGCTCCGGTGAAGTACGCCCGGCTGTCCATGCGTTGTCCGATGTGCACACCGAACGGCGAGTTCCGGCTCACCGACCCGGGGGCGTCGTCGGCGCCGGCGACCTCCTTGCCGTCGATAGTGAGGGTCAACCGGCCGTCCCCACGCCGGAGTTGGAGCCGGTGCCAGTTCCCGTCGTTGTACGCGGACGCGGACTGCACCGTCACCGTCCTGGGGGCCGCGGCCCCGTCCCGTACGGTGATCAGCCCGGTGATCCGGTCGGCGGCGGGCTCGGCGCGCAGGGTCACCTGGGGCTGCGAGGCCCCGGTGCCGCCCAGTGAGAGCAGTGGCTGCTCACCGCTCGCCGCGCTGTAGCGGAACCACAGGGAAACGCTGAACTCCCGTGCTCCCAAGCGAAGTCGGTCGCTGTAGGGAAGGCGTACGGCATCATCCGTGCCGTCGAAGGAGAGCGCCCGGCCGACCGGCCCGCCGGTTTCGGAGGCCCCGCCGAGTACGGCCGCGTCGCGCGCCCCTGGTGCCCGGTCGTCCGTCGTCGGGTCGGGGCCGCGCCGGTCCTTCAGCCAGTCGAGCGTGAACCGGGCGAAGCGGATCTCGTCGCGGGCGTCCACGGCCCCGCCCTCGTACAGCAGCCCACATGGTCGCGGTCGGCCTGCACCAGGTCCGAGTAGCCCGACCAGTCCGTGGTCACGACGGTGCCCCGGTCGTAGCTCTCCCAGGTGCGGCCGCCGTCGTACGAGGAGCGGATCATCATGGTCCGCCGCCGGTCGGGGTCGCCGGGGCAGGCGAGCAGCAGCCGGTCGCCGTCCTTGCCCACGGGCAGGGTCGAGGCCTGGACCTGCGGCGCGTAGAGGTCCGGGAGCGCCGCGAACGGGTGGGCGAAGGAGTCGCCGCCGTCCCGGCTGACGGCCTGCGTGCGGTGGCCGAGGTCGGTGCCGTCCTGCTCGCGCCCGCTGACGTGGACCGTGCCGTCGGGCAGCTCGGCGAGTGCCATCTCGGAGGGCTTCTGCCGGAACGTGCCGTCTTCGGCGACCGGCCAGGAGTCCTTTGCCCCGATACGCCAGTGGTCGCCGCCGTCGTCGCTGACCATGAGGGCGGCGTGGTTCGCGGACACTCGACTGCCGTTCCACGTCTCGGCGTTGACGGCGAAGACGAGGCGGCCGGGGTGGCGTCCCCGCGTCAGCTGGATGCCGTGCGAGGGGCCGGTCGCGTACCAGGAGTTGAAGTCGTCGGGCAGCAGCTCGTCGCTCAGATCGCGCGGCGTCGACCAGGTGCGGCCGTCGTCGTCGCTGTGCTGCATGTGTGGGGTGCGGTCGCACGGCACGTCGCAGTTCTTGCCGTCCGTGCGGCCCGTGTTGTACGTCTCCGCCAGCAGGATGCGGCCCGTCCTGCGGTCCACGATGGGCGAGGGATTGCCGTGGGTGTCGCCCGCGCCCTCGTTGACGACCTGGAGCGGCGACCAGGTGCGGCCGCCGTCCTCGGACCGCTTGACGACGATGTCTATGTCGCCCGCGTCGGTGCAGTCGTTCTTCCGCCCTTCGGCGAAGGCGAGAAGGGTGCCGCGCACCGTCTTCACGACGGACGGGATCCGATAGCAGGCGTACCCGGGATCCTGTCCCGGCTTGAACAACACCTGCTGTTCAAAAGGAGGTTGAGGCTTCGGTGCCGCCGAGGCTTGTACGGGGAGCGCGGCGGCGACCGCGAGCGCGGCCACCACCAGGGATCTCGGACCGGTACGGGATCTTCTGTGCATGGCGCGGCCCACCCTTTCGGGGTCGTCCGGACAGCCGACATCCGACGTCCTACGTCCTGCGTGCGGGCCACAGACGCTACGGGGGCGTCCCGGTGCCTCACAAGAACCGCGACGGCTGCGTGTCAGGGGATGAGCACGACCTTCCCGAGGTTGGCCCGACCCTCGATCACGGCGTGCGCCTGCACGGCGTCCTCCAGGGCGAACTCCCGGTGGACCGAGGGTTTCAGATCACCCGTCAGGAACAGCTCCCACAGCTCCGCGCGCCACCGTTCGTACGTCCGCGGCTGCTCGCGCGCGATGAGCCCCATCTGGAAGCCGATCACCGACTTCGCCCCCACCAGCAGGTCGTACGCCTCCACGGTCCCGCCGCCCGAGCTGTACGCGACGAGCCGGCCGTGCGGCGCGAGCGCGGCCACGGCGGGCTTCCTCGCACCGCTTTCGGCACAGGAGCGGGAGCGGTTCATGGACATGCTGCGGCGGGTGTCGGGCGTGCCCGCCGCGGAGGACAGAAACGCGGGCCGCTGAGCAGGGGCCGCGTCAGTTGTGTGCGGCCGCCGTCTCCAGGGCGATCCGCTCCTCACCCGCGTACACGTTCATGGAGCTGCCCCGCAGGAAGCCGACCAGGGTCAGGCCCGTCTCGGCCGCGAGGTCCACTGCCAGGGACGAGGGTGCCGACACCGCCGCGAGCATGGGGATGCCCGCCATCACGGCCTTCTGCGCCAGCTCGAACGAGGCGCGGCCCGAGACCATCAGGATGGAGCGGGACAGCGGAAGCTCCCCGTTCTGCAGGGCCCGGCCGACGAGCTTGTCGACCGCGTTGTGCCGTCCCACGTCCTCCCGGATGTCGACGAGGCGGCCCTCTTCGTCGAAGAGCGCCGCCGCGTGCAGCCCTCCGGTCCGGTCGAAGACGCGCTGGGCCTCGCGCAGCCGGTCGGGGAGTGAGGCGAGCAGTTCGGGCTCGATCCTGAGCGGAGGATTGTCGGCGATGGGGAAACGGGCCGTGGTGCGCACCGCGTCGAGGCTCGCCTTGCCGCACAGGCCGCATGACGAGGTCGTGTAGACGTTGCGTTCGAGAGTGATGTCGGGCAGTTCGACGCCCGGCGTGGTGCGTACATCGACCACGTTGTAGGTGTTGCTGCCGTCCTCCGTGGCGCCCGCGCAGTACACGATGTTCTGCAGGTCGTCGGCGGTGCCCAGGACGCCCTCGCTGACCAGGAAGCCGGCCGCGAGCGGGAAGTCGTCGCCCGGAGTGCGCATGGTGATGGCGAGCGGCTTGCCGTTCAGCCGGATCTCCAGCGGTTCCTCGGCGACCAGGGTGTCGGGCCGCGTGGAGACGTGCCCGTCCCGTATCCGGATCACCTTGCGTCGTTCCGTGACTCGTCCCATGGCACCCATTCTCCCGCACCGGTGGCACGCGGCCGTGGCCGACCTCCGTGTCCGTGTTCGGCGCCTTCGCGACGGGATATTGCCTACAGTATGGAAGCGGCCGGGGTCGTCGACAAGGGGGAGGCAGAAAGGGCTTCCCAACTCCCGTGTCACTCCCTTACGTTCGGGATCATGAGGCCCCCCGTCGCGCCGGCCGGCTGGAGCCGCTGGCTCGTTCCCCCCGCCGCGCTCTCCGTCCATCTCTCCATCGGCCAGGCCTACGCCTGGAGCGTCTTCAAACCTCCCTTGGAGTCGGCGCTGGGGCTGAGCGGCACGCAGAGCGCGCTGCCGTTCCAGCTCGGCATCGTGATGCTCGGCCTGTCGGCCGCCTTCGGCGGCACGCTCGTCGAGCGCAACGGGCCGCGCTGGGCGATGACCGTCGCGCTCGTCTGCTTCTCCTCCGGCTTCCTGCTCTCCTCGCTGGGCGCTGCCACCGAGCAGTACTGGCTGATCGTGTTCGGCTACGGCTTCGTCGGCGGCATCGGCCTCGGCATCGGCTACATCTCGCCCGTCTCCACGCTGATCAAGTGGTTCCCCGACCGGCCCGGCATGGCCACCGGCATCGCGATCATGGGCTTCGGGGGCGGCGCGCTCATCGCGTCCCCGTGGAGCGCCCAGATGCTGGAGTCCTTCGGCGCGGACAACGACGGCATCGCGTTCGCGTTCCTGGTGCACGGGCTCGCGTACGCGGTGTTCATGACGCTCGGCGTGCTGCTCATCCGGGTACCTCGGCCACAGGCCCAGCAGGGTGAGCGCACCGAGGAGGCCGCCGTCGGCGGCCCGCAGGTGTCCGCGAAGCAGGCGATCCGCACGCCCCAGTTCTGGTGCCTGTGGGTCGTCCTGACCATGAACGTGACCGCGGGCATCGGCATCCTGGAGAAGGCCGCGCCGATGATCACGGACTTCTTCGCCGGCACCAGCACCCCGGTGTCCGTCTCCGCGGCCGCCGGCTTCGTGGCGCTGCTCTCCGCGGCGAACATGGCGGGCCGCATCGGCTGGTCCTCCACCTCCGACCTCATCGGCCGCAAGAACATCTACCGCGTCTACCTCGGCGTGGGCGCCCTGATGTACCTGTTCATCGTCCTGTGGGGCGACTCCTCGAAGCCTCTCTTCGTGCTGTGCGCCCTCGTGATCCTCTCCTTCTACGGGGGCGGATTCGCGACGATCCCCGCGTATCTGAAGGACCTCTTCGGCACGTACCAGGTCGGCGCCATCCACGGCCGGCTGCTCACCGCCTGGTCCACGGCGGGCGTCCTCGGCCCGCTCATCGTCAACCGGGTCGCCGACAGCCAGGAGAGCGCGGGCAAGGACGGCGCCAATCTGTACGGCCTCTCGCTCATGATCATGATCGGCCTGCTGGTCGTCGGCTTCGTCGCCAATGAACTGGTACGTCCCGTGCACGCCCGCCACCACGTAGTCCCCGCCCCCAGGGAGCCCGCAG
Source organism: Streptomyces sp. UC4497 (assembly GCF_054871485.1). Classification (NCBI taxonomy): domain Bacteria; kingdom Bacillati; phylum Actinomycetota; class Actinomycetes; order Kitasatosporales; family Streptomycetaceae; genus Streptomyces; species Streptomyces sp. UC4497. Next base: position 91,648 of record NZ_JBTYHB010000028.1, read on the forward strand.
ATGACATCGACACCGCCGCCGGAGACCGCAAGGAGCGCGCCTGAGCGGCGCGGCCTGATCGCCTTTGCCTGGCTGTGGGTCGGGCTGCCGCTCGCGTACGGAGTGTACGAACTGGTGCAAAAGGCCACACAGCTGTTCACCGGGTGAATCTCCGTGACCGGCCCGACGGCTCCATCGGAACTCTCCGCGACTCCAGCAGAACTCTCCAAGTGAAACGGCACTTTCCTGTCACTGGCCGCATCCGGTTACTCGTGAGTCGCTGACCAGACTGGAGGATCCGCAGCTCACGAGGGGGCCTCCATGGTCGGTTCGCGCATTGTCGGCATCGGGCACCACCAGCCCGCCAGGATCCTCACCAACGAGGAACTGGCGGGCGTGGTCGACACCAATGACGAGTGGATCCGCAGTCGCGTCGGCATCCGCACCCGGCACATCGCGGGCCCCGACGAGCCGGTCGACGAGCTCGCCGCGCACGCCGCCGCCAAGGCGCTGGCCGCTGCGGGCCTGGCCGCCGACGACATCGACCTGGTCGTCGTCGCGACCTCCACGGCCGTGGACCGCTCGCCGAACATGGCGGCCCGCGTCGCCCACCGACTGGGCGTCCCGTCCCCTGCCGCGCTCGACCTGAACGTGGTGTGCGCGGGCTTCACGCACGCCCTCGCCACCGCCGACCACACACTGCGCGCCGGGGCCGCGACGCGCGCCCTGGTCATCGGCGCCGACAAGATGTCCGCCGTCACCGACTGGACGGACCGCTCGACGTGCGTCCTGGTCGGGGACGGGGCGGGCGCCGTGGTCGTCGAGCCCTGCGCCGAGGGCGAGGAGCCGGGGATCGGTCCGGTCCTGTGGGGCTCGGTCCCCGAGATGGGCGACGCCGTACGCATCGAGGGCGAGCCGGCCCGCTTCGCCCAGGAGGGCCAGTCGGTCTACCGCTGGGCCACCCGCTCGCTGCCGCCGCTGGCCCGCGAGGCCTGCGCGAAGGCGGGACTCGACCCGGCGGATCTCGCCGCGGTCGTCCTCCACCAGGCCAACCTGCGCATCATCGAACCCCTCGCGGAGAAGATCGGCGCGGTGAACGCTGTGATCGCGCGGGACGTCGTCGACTCCGGCAACACCTCGGCCGCGAGCGTGCCGATCGCCCTGTCGAAGCTCGTCGAGCGCGGCGAACTGGTCAGCGGGGCGCCCGCGTTGCTCTTCGGCTTCGGCGGCAACCTCTCGTACGCGGGTCAGGTGATCCGCTGCCCGTGACCCGGTCGCGTACATCCGGCCTACATAGTGTGACGAGGTCAACTCGCTCTAGCCGTGGCGATTGCGCTCGGTAAACTGTATTCCAAAGCCAATCCGGCAATCGTCGGAGCCGGCCTGCCGGATGTTCGAAGCCCAGGAGGGGGACCGCGATGTTGTCCACAGGACTGCCGCAGGGGGCGGTGCCCAAGCTGGAGCGCCCCGGACCGCTGCGCGAGCGGGTCTACGAGGCGCTGCTCGAACTGATCACGACGCGGGCCCTGCAGCCCGGCCAGCACCTGGTCGAGAGCGAACTCGCCGGTCACCTCGGGGTCTCCCGCCAGCCGGTGCGCGAGGCGCTGCAGCGGCTGAACACCGAGGGCTGGGTGGACCTGCGCCCCGCGCAGGGCGCGTTCGTGCACGAGCCGACCGAGGAGGAGGCCGACCAACTCCTCAGTGTCCGTACGCTGTTGGAGGCCGAGGCCGCCCGGCTCGCGGCGGCCAACGCGGGCAAGGCCGGCATCGGCGAGCTCGAGGCGCTCTGCGCCAAGGGGGAGCAGGCCGTCGCCGACGGGGACGTGGATCTGGTCGTCGCCACCAACGCGGAGTTCCACGCCAAGGTCATGGAACTCGCGGGCAATGTGGTCCTCGGCGAACTCGCGGGCCAGGTCGACCGCCGCGTGCGCTGGTACTACCAGCCCGTCGCCCGCCAGCGCGGAAAGCAGTCCTGGATCGAGCACCGCCAGTTGATCGCGGCGATCTCCGCGCGCGACGAGGCGAAGGCCACGGCGGTGATGCGGACCCACACCGAGCACACCCGCGAGACGTACCACCACCGCGACGAGGCCTGACTCCCTGGAGACGTATCGTCACCGCGACGAGGCCTGACCCCGGCGGCAGTTCGCCGTTCCCGGTGATCCGGCCCGAACCCACCTGCGTCTAGGCTGCTCGCGGGGACCGGCGGTCAGGGGGCCGTCGGCATGGGGTGAAGGCGTGGGGGCCAGTACCGGTGGACGGCGTGCACGAGGTGTTCCAGCCGCTGCGGGCGGACGATCCGAAGACGGTGGGCGGATACCGCCTGGCGGCCCGGCTCGGCGCGGGCGGCATGGGCCGGGTCTATCTGTCGCACACCAGGGGAGGCCGGCCGGTCGCCCTGAAGGTGGTGCGCCCGGAACTGGCGGACGACCCCGCGTTCCGGCGGCGGTTCGCCCGGGAGATCAAGGCGGCCCGGCGGGTGCGGGGCGCCTACACCGCCGAGCTGATCGACGCCGACGCCGAGGCGGCACCGCCCTGGCTGGCCACGCTCTACGTGCCCGGCCCGTCCCTCGCGGCGGCGGTGGCCCGGCACGGACCGCTCCCGGTGCCCGCGGTGCTGTGGCTGATGGCCGCGGTGGCCGAGGCGTTGCAGGCCATCCACGGTGTGGGCATCGTGCACCGGGACCTCAAGCCGTCGAACGTCCTGCTCGCCGCGGACGGGCCGCGGGTCATCGACTTCGGCATCTCCGTCGCCGCCGACCTGACGTCGAGCACGGTCACCGGATCCGCCGTCGGCACGCCCCAGTTCATGGCGCCGGAGCAGGCCGTTGCGGGACAAGTGGGCCCGGCGACCGACGTGTTCGCACTGGGGCAGACCGCGGCGTTCGCGGCTCTCGGCGCGCCGCTGTACGGGGAGGGCCAGTCGGTCGGCGTGCTCTACCGGATCGTGCACGAGAGACCCGATCTCTCCGTGCTGCCCGAGGAGTTGCGGCCGATCCTCGACCGGTGCCTCCAGGCGCGGCCCGAGGACCGGGCCACGCCGGAGGAGCTCGTCGCGTGGTGCCGGCGGAGCCTGGGCGGCGGCGCGAGTCCCGCGGTGTGGCGGGAGTTCGCCGGGTCGGACGCCCCGGTTCCGGCGCCGCCGCTCGCCACTGTGCCGGAGCCGCTGGCGGACGCTGCCACTGTCCGGGCGGCCGACGCCGTCACCGTTCCGGCGGCCGTGGCGGAGCCGGGCGCCCCTACGCTGCCGCACTCCGCGCAGGTGTTCGCCCCGCCGCCCGAGCGGCCCGTGACACCACAGGAGCGGCGCACCCGGCGGCGCAGGACCGCGCTCGTCACCGCCGCGGTGACCGCGGGCGTGGTCCTGGCGACAGGCCTCGCGTGGGTCGTCGCCGACGGCGTGGGTGGGACCCGGGACCGGGACGCCTCGGGCGCGGGAGTGACCGCGTCGGCCGCATCGGGCGGGGGATCGGCCGAGGGGGCCGGCCGCCCGTCCGCGTCCGCCGCGGTGGAGTCCGCGCAGGGCATCGGCGCCGATGAGCAGAAGGCGGCGGGGGACGGGACCGCGAAACCATCGGAAGACACCGACGGGACACCGAGGGCCGAGGCCTACCCCCAACGTTGGCTGGACGAGAAGTACTCGCTCAGCACCCGGGACCCGGACGAGCGCAAGACCGGCGGCAAGGGCGACATCCGCTTCGTCTGCAAGCAGGTCGGCTGCGCCCTGGAGAGCGACACCAGCGTCTTCACCCTCCTCTACGACAAGCCGGGCGCCGACCACGACACCTGCAGCCTCGCCGTCACCGGCCAGAAGAGCCACCGACTGCCGCTGGCCGCGGCCGCGGGCGGCAGCGAGATCTGCGTCAGGAACTCCGCCGGTGACATCGCTCTGCTCGTCGTGCAGACGAAGTCGACCGCCCTGTGGGACAAGCCGGGCATCAGCTTCCTCACCGCCGACGTCACGCTGTGGCGGGCGTCGAAGGCGTAACCGGGCACCGAGGTGCCGAGGGTGTAACCGGGTGGCTCAGCGGGCTTTGTCCTGTGACCGGAGAAAGTCATGGGCAATTCCCGCGCAACTTCTTCCCGTGCCGGGTGGGCGCTGCTACGTTCCCCATCGAAAGACGAACGCGAGCGCACGGCACCACCACCCGAAGAGGCCCGAAGCGGCGGGGAGGGGCACGTGAGACGCATGACGGCTCGACCCGCCAACGCGCACCAGGCGCGACTGCTGCGACTGCTGCGCGACGCAGGTCCCAACTCCCGCGCCCAGCTGGGCGATCAGGTGGAACTGTCCCGGTCGCGGCTCGCCGTCGAGGTGGACCGGCTCCTGGAGACCGGACTCGTGGTCGCCGACGGACTCGCCGCCTCGCGCGGCGGCCGCCGCTCCCACAACGTCCGGCTCGCCCCTTCGCTCCGCTTCCTCGGCGTGGACATCGGCGCGACCTCGGTCGACGTCGCCGTCACCAACGCCGAGCTGGAGATCCTCGGCCACATCGCGCAGCCCATGGACGTACGCGAGGGGCCGGTCGCCGTATTCGAGCAAGTCCTCGCCATGGCGGCCAAGTTGAAGGCCTCCGGACTCGCCGAAGGCTTCGACGGCGCGGGTATCGGGGTGCCGGGTCCCGTGCGGTTCCCCGAGGGTGTCCCCGTCGCACCGCCGATCATGCCCGGCTGGGACGGCTTCCCGGTCCGCGAGGCGCTCAGCCAGGACCTGGGCTGCCCCGTCATGGTCGACAACGACGTGAACCTGATGGCGATGGGGGAGCAGCACGCGGGCGTCGCCCGGCAGGCCCGCGACTTCCTTTGCGTCAAGATCGGCACCGGCATCGGCTGCGGCATCGTCGTCGGCGGCGAGGTCCACCGAGGCACCACCGGGTCGGCCGGCGACATCGGGCACATCCGCGTCGAGCAGGACGGCCGGCAGTGCGCCTGCGGCAACAAGGGCTGCCTGGAAGCACACTTCAGCGGCGCCGCGCTCGCGCGTGACGCGGAGGCCGCCGCCCGCGAAGGGCGCTCCCCGGAACTCGCCGCACGCCTGGAGAGCGCGGGCCGGCTCGACGCCGCCGATGTCGCGGCGGCCGCCGCGGCCGGTGACGCCACCTGTCTCGACCTGATCCGTGAGGGCGGCAACCGCACCGGTCAGGTCATCGCGTCCCTCGTCAGCTTCTTCAACCCGGGGCTCGTCGTCATCGGCGGCGGTGTCACCGGGCTCGGCCACACCTTGCTGGCCGCCGTGCGCACCCAGGTCTACCGTCAGTCGCTCCCCCTGGCGACCGGCAGCCTCCCCATTGTTCTCGGGGAGTTGGGGCCCACCGCCGGAGTGACCGGCGGCGCCCGACTGATCAGCGATCACCTGTTCTCACCCGCGTAAGCCCAGCCGCTCCACGCTGCTCCATGCACACCTTGTACGGCACACACCCTGTACGACGCACACCCAGCACGGCGCTCAGCTCCGCTCTGCCTGTTTTGCCCCGAAACCGGTCCGCACCCGCCCCGAGGGGAACCGTCATGGGACCCGATACGGCCTCCGCACCACCGCTGCTCACCATGTCCGGCATCACCAAGTCGTTCCCCGGCGTGCGCGCCCTGGACGGCGTCGACCTGGAGGTCCAGGCCGGGGAGGTGCACTGTCTGCTCGGCCAGAACGGCGCCGGGAAATCGACGCTCATCAAGGTCCTCGCCGGCGCGCACCAGCCCGACGACGGCGTCATCACCTGGCACGGCGACCAGGTCGCGCTGCGCTCGCCGATCGCCGCGATGCGGCTCGGCATCGCCACCATCTACCAGGAACTCGACCTGGTGGAGGCCCTGTCCGTGGCCGAGAACGTGTTCCTCGGGCACGAGCCGACCGCCGGCGGATTCGTCGTGCGCGGACGCGCGGCCCGCACCGAGACGGCCGCGCTGCTCCGGCGGCTCGGCCACCCGGAGATCGACCCCGAACGGCTCGTCGGTGACCTGTCCGCCGCCCACCAGCAGATCGTCTCCATGGCCCGCGCGCTCTCCCACGACGTACGGCTCATGGTCATGGACGAGCCGTCCGCGGCGCTCGACCCCGACGAGGTCGAGAACCTCTTCCGGATCGTCGGTGACCTGACCGCCGAGGGCGTCGCCGTCGTCTACATCTCCCATCGGCTGGAGGAAATCCGCCGCATCGGCGACCGCGTCACCGTCCTCAAGGACGGCCGCGCCGTGGCCGTGGGACTGCCCGCCGAGCAGACCCCGACCCGCGACATCATCTCCCTGATGACGGGCCGCAACGTCGAGTACGTCTTCCCGGACCGGCCCAACTCCGGGCCGCACACGGATCCGGTCCTGAAGGTCCAAGGCCTCACCCGTGAAGGGGAGTTCGAGCCGTTCGACCTCGACATCCGACCCGGCGAGATCGTCGGCCTCGCCGGACTCGTGGGCTCCGGACGCTCCGAGATCCTGGAGACGATCTACGGAGCCCGTAAACCGACGGCCGGTCAGATCCACATCGACGGACGGCAGTTGCGCACCGGAAGTGTCCGCGCCGCCGTCCGGGCGGGGCTCGGGCTCGCCCCCGAGGAACGCAAGGCGCAGGCCCTGCTGATGCTCGAATCGGTCACCCGCAACGTCTCCGTCTCCTCCATGTCCCGCTTCTCGTACGGAGGTTGGATGGACCGCGGCCGGGAACGCGAGGCCGCCCGCAGCGCCACCCGCGAGCTCTCCCTGAGCCCCGCCGACCCCTCCGTGCTGGTGCGCACGCTCTCCGGCGGCAACCAGCAGAAGGCCGTGCTCGCCCGCTGGCTGCTGCGCGGCTGCCGGGTGCTCCTGCTCGACGAACCGACCCGCGGCGTCGACGTCGGCGCCCGCGCCGAGCTGTACGCCGTGATCCGCCGCCTCGCCGACGAGGGGCTCGCCGTGCTCCTCGTCTCCAGCGAGGTCCCCGAGGTGCTCGGCCTCGCCGACCGCGTCCTGGTCCTCAGGGAGGGCCGGGTGATCCACGAGTCCCCGGCCACCGACCTGGACGAACACGCGGTCCTCGACCTGGTCATCGAGGGCGCGCGATGAGCCCCGCCGGGCCCACGCGGCCCACCCCGCCCGCACTGCCGGCACTGTCGAAGGGAGAGGGTGCCGTGTCCCAGCCCGCATCCACCACAAGTCCAGCGGCCCCCAAGTCGGACCCCGCCGCGAAACACCCCCGCGTCCTGCGCCTGGACGTCCGTACGCTCTCGCTCCTCGGCGTCCTCGCCGCCCTGGTCGTGATCGGCGGCATCACCCAGCCGGACTCCTTCCTGGACACGGACAACCTCCAACTCGTCCTCACCCAGGCCTCCGTCATCGGCGTCGTCACCGTCGGCATGACCTTTGTGATCATCTCCGGCGGGATCGACCTCTCCGTCGGCGCGATCGTCGCCCTCGCCGGTGTCTGGGCCACCACCGTGGCCACCCAGGAGTACGGCTTCGCCGGTGTCCTGTTCACGGCGATCCTCGTCGGCGTCGGCTGCGGCCTCGTCAACGGGGTGCTGATCGCGTACGGCGGCATGGTCCCGTTCATCGCCACGCTCGCGATGCTCGCCTCGGGCCGCGGACTCGCCCTCCAGATCACCGACGGCAAGACCCAAATGGTCACCGTGCCAGGGGTGTTGAAGCTCGGTGAGCGCGACTCGTACGTCCTCGGGATCCCGCCGCTCGTGCTGGTCTTCGTCGCGGTCACCGTGATCGGCTGGCTGGTCCTCAACCGGACCACCTTCGGCCGCCGCACCGTCGCCGTCGGCGGCAACGCGGAGGCGGCCCGCCTCGCCGGCATCGACGTGCGACGCCAGCGCCTCTATCTGTATCTGCTCTCCGGCCTGTGCTGCGGCATCGCGGCCTTCCTGCTGATCGTGCTCTCCGGCTCCGGCCAGAACACCAACGGCAACCTCTACGAACTCGACGCCATCGCCGCCGCCATCATCGGCGGCACCCTGCTCACCGGCGGACGCGGCACCATCGTCGGCTCCGTCCTCGGCGTCCTGATCTTCACCACGATCCAGAACATCTTCGCGCTGAACAACCTGCAGAGCGACGTCCAGCAGATCGCCAAGGGCGCCATCATCGTCGTGGCGGTCCTGGTGCAGCGGCGCACGGCCAGCACTTCCCATTGAAACGCGGAAAGGGACACGCCATGCCAGAGACAACGAGCCGCCGGGGACTGATCTTCGGCGCGGCCGCGGCCGTCACCGCGGGCGGACTGCTCACCGCCTGCACCAGCAACGAGCCGAGCGACAAGAGCGACGACAAGCAGACCGACGACCAGCCGGTCGCCGACAACAAGAAGGGCAAGCAGGTCACCATCGGCTTCGCGGGCCCGCAGGCCGACCACGGCTGGCTCAACGCCATCAACGACAACGCCAAGGAACGCGCCAAGAAGTACGCGGACGTCACCCTGGAGACCACCGAGGGCTCCAACGACACGGCCGCGCAGATCGGCCAGGTCGAGACCCTCATCAACAAGAAGGTCGACGTCCTCGTCGTGCTCCCCGCCGACGGCAAGGCGCTGACCCAGGTGGGCCTGAAGGCGATGCGCGCCGGCATCCCCGTCGTGAACCTGGACCGCATCTTCAACACCCCGCAGGCGTACCGGTGTTGGATCGGCGGCGACAACTACGGCATGGGCCTGAGCGCCGGTCACTACATCGGCGAGCAGCTCAAGGACAAGAAGAACGCGAAGGTCGTCGAGCTCGCCGGCCTCGACAACCTCGAACTCACCAAACAGCGCACCGAGGGCTTCGACGCCGCCCTGAAGAACTACCCCAACATCAAGAAGGTGGCCCGGCAGGCCGCCGAGTTCACGGTCGAGTCGGGGCAGGCCAAGATGTCCCAACTCCTCCAGGCGCAGAAGAACTTCGACGCCCTGTGGAACCACGACGACGACCAGGGTGTCGGCGCCCTGCGCGCCATCAAGCAGGCAGGACGCGACGACTTCCTGATGGTCGGCGGCGCCGGCGCGCTCTCCGCGTTCGAGGAGATCAAGCAGGACCGGGGCGTGCTGAAGGCCACCGTCCTGTACCCGCCGACCATGGCCGCCTCCGCGATCGACCTGGCCCGCGCGCTCGGCCAGGGCAAGGGCATCAGCGGCATGGCCGAGTTCGAGATCCCCGCCCACCTGACCCTGTACTCGGCCGTCGTCGACAAGAAGAACGTCGACCAGTACATGCCCACCGGCTTCAAGTGAGCCCCGCCCGTACGGCGTATCCCCCCAACACCGCGCGGACGAGGAGGACTTCTGCATGGCAGGCAGCAACGGATACGACGGGACGAGGCCCGTCCTGGGTGTCGGCATGGTCGGGTACGCGTTCATGGGCGCCGCCCACTCACAGGGCTGGCGCACCGTGGGCCACGTCTTCGACCTGCCGCTCACACCCGGACTCGCCGCGATCTGCGGCCGCGACGCCTCGGGAGTGCGCGCCGCGGCCGACCGGCTCGGCTGGGCCGCCGCGGAGACCGACTGGCGGGCGCTGATCGCCCGGGACGACGTCGACCTGGTCGACATCTGCACCCCGGGCGACAGTCACGCCGAGATCGCCGTCGCCGCCCTGGAGGCCGGCAAGCACGTGCTGTGCGAGAAGCCGCTCGCCAACTCGGTGGAGGAGGCGGAGGCGATGGTGGCAGCCGCCGAACGCGCCTCCGCCAACGGCCAGTTGGCGATGGTCGGCTTCAATTATCGGCGCGTCCCGGCCATCGCGCTCGCCCGTCGCATGGTCGCCGACGGGCGCATCGGCACCCTGCGTCACGTCCGCGCCCACTACCTCCAGGACTGGCTCGCCGACCCGGCGTTCCCGCTCACCTGGCGGCTGCAGAAACCACACGCGGGCTCCGGCGCGCTCGGCGACCTCGGCGCGCACGCAGTGGACCTCGCCCAGTACCTCGCGGGCGAGCTCGTGACCGGTGTCTCCGCGCTCACCGAGACCTTCGTCCGCGAGCGCCCGCTCCTGGACGGGGCGTCCTCCGGCCTCTCCGGAGCCGGGGGCGGCGACACCGGCACCGGGCCCGTCACCGTCGACGACGCGGCCCTGTTCACCGGCCGGTTCGCCTCCGGGGCCCTCGCCTCCTTCGAGGCCACCCGGTTCGCGAGCGGCCGCAAGAACGCGCTGACCATCGAACTCAATGGCTCCCACGGCTCGTTGGCGTTCGACCTGGAACGCCTCAACGAGCTGTCCTTCCACGACCACACCGAACCCGCCGAGCTGGCCGGCTTCCGGAGGATCCTCGCCACCGAGCCGGGACACCCCTACCTGGAGGCCTGGTGGCCGCCGGGCCACGGCCTCGGCTACGAGCACACGTTCACCCACCAGGCCCGCGACCTCGTCACCGCCATCGCCGAAGGGGCCCAGCCCCGGCCGTCGTTCGCCGACGGGCTCCAGGTGCAGCGCGTCCTCGCGGCGGTCGAGGAGAGCGCGGCCAAGAACTCCGTCTACACCCCGATCCCGGCCTGAGAGCCCCGACCCGAGAGGAGCACATCCATGCCCCGCCCGTTCACCCTCTTCACCGGTCAGTGGGCCGACCTGCCGCTCGAAGACGTGTGCCGCATCGCCCGCGACGCCGGCTACGACGGCCTCGAACTCGCCTGCTGGGGCGACCACTTCGAGGTCGACAAGGCGCTCGACGACCCCGGCTACATCAAGGGACGCCACGCCCTGCTCGACAAGTACGGCCTCAAGTGCTGGGCCATCTCCAACCACCTGGTCGGCCAGGCCGTCTGCGACGCCATCATCGACGAACGCCACGAGGCGATCCTGCCCTCCCGCATCTGGGGGCACGGCGAGGCCGAGGGCGTCCGCCAGCGGGCCGCCGCCGAGATGAAGGACACCGCCCGCGCGGCAGCCGCCTTCGGCGTCGACACCGTCATCGGCTTCACGGGGTCGGCCATCTGGCACCTCGTCGCCATGTTCCCGCCCGCGCCCGAGTCGATGATCGAGCGCGGCTACGAGGACTTCGCCGAACGCTGGAACCCGATCCTCGACGTGTTCGACGCCGAGGGCGTCCGCTTCGCCCACGAGGTCCACCCGAGCGAGATCGCGTACGACTACTGGACAACGCACAAGGCGCTGGAGGCAGTTGACCACCGGTCGGCCTTCGGCCTGAACTTCGACCCCTCCCACTTCGTGTGGCAGGACCTCGACCCGGTCGGCTTCCTCTACGACTTCCGCGACCGCATCCTCCACGTCGACTGCAAGGAGGCCCGCAAGCGCCTCGACGGCCGCAACGGCCGCCTCGGCTCCCACCTCCCGTGGGGTGACCCTCGCCGCGGCTGGGACTTCGTGTCCGCCGGGCACGGGGACGTCCCCTGGGAGGACGTGTTCCGCATGCTCCGCTCCATCGACTACTCCGGGCCGATCTCGGTGGAGTGGGAGGACGCGGGCATGGACCGCCTCCAGGGCGCCCCCGAGGCGCTGACCCGCCTGAAGGCCTTCGACTACGAGCCGCCCACGGCGTCCTTCGACGCCGCGTTCAACAGCTGAGACGCCGGCCGCGGCCGCGCGACCCGACCCGATGGTCGCGCGGCCGGTCGGCCATGCCCGAAACCGGCTTTGTCCTGAAGTAGGAAAAAGCTCAACTCTTAGACGTACAAGGTCTGTTCGGGCGGGACAAACGCGGCTAGCGTCCTCCCTCGAACGTACGCACGGCACACACATGGCACTCACGGCACAGATCCCTCCGGGGCGACGGCGCGCCCCGGCGTATCGCACGACCCGCCCCTCTGTCCGGAGGAACCCGTGCACAGGAAACGCCTGAGAACCCGCAAAGCCCGCAACGCCCTTGCCCTGCTCACCGGCACCCTGCTCGCCGCGGCCTCGCTCACCTTCTCGGCGGCCGCGGCACCCGCGCCCGCCGACGAGAAGATCGCGGCCGAGGACTTCCAGCAGGTCACCCTCGCCAAGGGCGCGGAGGAGGTCGGCGAACCGATGTCGCTGGCCGTCCTGCCGGACCGCAAGGTCCTGCACACCTCGCGCGACGGCGTGCTGCGCCTGACCGACGAGAACGGCACCACCAAGGTCGCCGGCAAACTCGACGTCTACAGCCACGACGAGGAGGGCCTCCAGGGCGTCGGCGTCGACCCGAACTTCAGCGAGAACCGCGCGATCTACCTGTACTACGCGCCCCCGCTGAACACCCCGGCCGGCGACGCCCCCAACGAGGGCACCGCCGCCGACTTCGCCCCCTTCGACGGCGTGAACCGCCTCTCGCGCTTCACCCTCAACACGGACGGCACGCTGAACAAGGAGTCCGAGAAGAAGGTCCTCGACGTCCCGGCGACCCGCGGCATCTGCTGCCACGTCGGCGGCGACATCGACTTCGACAAGGACGGCAACCTGTACCTGTCGACCGGCGACGACTCCAACCCGTTCGCCTCCGACGGCTACACGCCCATCGACGAGCGCAGCAACCGCAACCCGGCCTACGACGCCCGGCGTTCGTCCGGCAACTCCAACGACCTGCGCGGCAAGATCCTGCGCGTCAAGGTCGCCGCGGACGGCTCGTACACCGTCCCCGACGGCAACCTGTTCGCGCCGGGCACCGACAAGACGCGGCCCGAGATCTACGCGATGGGCTTCCGCAACCCGTTCCGGATGAACATCGACAAGCCCACCGGCATCATCTACGTCGGTGACTACGGGCCCGACGCGGGCACCGCAGACCCGAACCGCGGACCCGCGGGCCAGGTCGAGTTCGCCCGCGTGACGAAGCCCGGCAACTTCGGCTGGCCGTTCTGCACCGGCAACAACGACGCCTACGTCGACTACGACTTCGCCACGGGCACCTCCGGCGAGAAGTTCGACTGCGCCGCGCCGAAGAACACCTCGCCGCACAACACGGGCATCACCGACCTGCCGCCCGCGCAGGCCGCATGGATCCCCTACGACGGCGGCTCCGTCCCCGAGCTCGGCTCCGGCTCCGAGTCCCCGATGGGCGGCCCGATCTACCGGTACGACTCCGCGAACACCTCCCCGGTGAAGTTCCCCGAGGCGTACGACGGCGACTTCTTCGCCGGCGAGTTCGGCCGGCAGTGGATCAAGCGGATCGAGCAGGACGGCGACGGCAAGGTCACCTCGATCAACCCGTTCCCGTGGACCGGCACCCAGGTGATGGACATGGCGTTCGGCCCCGACGGGGCGCTGTACGTCCTCGACTACGGCCTCTCCTGGTTCGGCGGCGACGAGCACTCCGCCCTGTACCGCATCGAGAACGCCACCGACGGCCACTCGCCGACCATCGACGCCAAGGCCGACAAGACGTCCGGGCAGGCACCCCTGAAGGTGCGGTTCAGCTCCACGGCGTCCGACGCCGACGGTGGCACGCTCACGTACTCCTGGAACTTCGGCGACGGCACCACCGGCACCGGCGCCGCTCCCAGCCACACGTACAAGAAGAACGGCACCTACACCGCGACCGTGACCGCCAAGGACTCCACCGGCCGCACCGGCAGCGCCGACGTGCACCTCGTCGTCGGCAACACCGCGCCCAAGGTGACCCTGGAACTGCCCGCCGACGGAGCGCTGTTCACCTTCGGCGACAAGGTCCCCTTCAAGGTGAAGGTCACCGACCCGGAGGACGGGGCCATCGACTGCTCCAAGGTCAAGGTCACCCACATCCTCGGCCATGACAGCCACGGCCACCCGATCACCTCGGCCACCGGCTGCTCCGGCACCATCCAGACCAGCGCCGACAGCGAGCACGACCCGAACGCCAACGTCTTCGGTGTCTTCGACGCCGAGTACACCGACAAGGGCGCCAACGGTCAGCCGGCCCTGACCACGCACGACCAGCACGTCACCCAGCAGAAGCACCGCCAGGCCGAGCACTACGGCGACTCCAAGGGCGTGACCGTCGTCAGCCACGACACGGCCAATGGCGGCAAGGCCGTCGGCACCATCGACAACGGCGACTGGATCTCCTTCAAGCCGTACGCGATCGGGAACGCCAAGTCCCTGAAGGCGCGCGTCGCCTCCGCCGGGCCCGGCGGCACCCTCGAGATCCGCACCGGCTCGGCGACCGGCAAGGTCATCGGCAAGGCCAAGGTCGCACCGACCGGCTCCGCGGAGACGTACACCGACGTCACCACGGCCATCAGCTATCCGCCGACCAAGAGCACCACGCTCTACCTCGTCTTCAAGGGCTCGGGCAGCTCCCTGTTCGAGATCGACGACTTCACCTTCACCACGAGCTGAGAGGAGCAGGACAGCATGCGCACCTCCGTACGCATCGGCCTCGCGACGGCCGCTGCCGCCCTGCTCATCGGCGGGCTCACGGCCCCGGCCACCTCGGCGCCCCAGGGCGCCGAGGTGGCCGGGGCCCGGGACCGGGTCCTGGTGTTCTCCAAGACCGCCGGCTTCCGGCACGACTCCATCCCCGAGGGCATCGCCGCCCTGAAGGAACTCGGCGCCGCCGACCGCCTCACCGTCGACACCACCGAGGACGCGACCGCCTTCACCCCGGCCAACCTCGCCCGGTACAAGGCCGTCGTCTTCCTCTCCACCACCGGCGACGTGCTCGACGCCACCCAGCAGAAGGCGTTCGAGGGCTACGTCGCCAAGGGCGGCGGCTACCTCGGCGTGCACGCCGCCGCAGACACCGAGTACGACTGGAGCTACTACGGCGGCCTCGTCGGCGCCTGGTTCCAGGGACATCCGGCGATCCAGCCGGCCACGGTCCGCGTCGAGGACCACCACCATCCGGCGACCCGCGGCCTGCCGGACGCCTGGCAGCGCACCGACGAGTGGTACAACTACCGCTCCAACCCGCGCGACAAGGTGCACGTCCTCGCCTCGCTCGACGAGACGACGTACTCCGGCGGCACCATGAAGGGCGACCATCCGATCGCCTGGTGCCAGAACTACGGCGGCGGCCGCGCCTTCTACACCGGCGGCGGACACACCAAGGAGTCCTACGCCGACCCCGCGTTCCGCGACCATCTGCGCGGCGGCCTGCAGTACGCCACCGGGAAGGTCGCGGCCAACTGCCGCCCGAACACCGGCTACCGGAACATCTTCAACGGCGAGACGCTCGACGGCTGGAAACAGGCGGGGCCCGGCGGCTTCACCGTGAATCCCTCCGACGGGACCCTCGACTCCCAAGGCGGCATGGGCCTGCTCTGGTACCAGGCCAAGCAGCTGAAGTCGTACTCGCTGAAGCTCGACTGGAAGATGACCGGCGACGACAACTCCGGTGTCTTCGTGGGCTTCCCGGCCTCCGACGACCCCTGGTCCGCCGTGAACAAGGGCTACGAGATCCAGATCGACGCCACCGACGCACCCGACCGCACCACCGGCGCGATCTACTCCTTCCAGTCCGCCGACCTCGCGGCCCGCGACAAGGCCCTGAAGCCGCCGGGGCAGTGGAACTCGTACGAGATCAAGGTGCGCGGCGAGCGCCTCCAGGTGTTCCTCAACGGAGTCGAGGTCAACGACTTCACCAACAAGGACCCCGAGCGGAGCCTGACCGACGGCTACATCGGTCTGCAGAACCACGGCGACTCCGACCACGTGTCCTTCCGCAAGATCCGCCTGAAGGAGCTCAACCCCACGTCCGACGCGGGCGCACTGCCCGGCACGGGCGACTAGGACGGCGGCGGGCGAGGGACGCCGGACCCCCGCCCGCCGCCTTGCCCTGCCGGGAGCGGCGGGGTGTGCGTCGGGGCCGTGCCCGACGCGGGGCCCGGGCCCGTCGGCTCGGCGCGCGAGGCCGCGATCGGCGCCGGACACGGCTTCGGCATTGCGTGTGACGTCACGTTCGACCAGGAGGTTTCCCATGTCCGCCGGATCCTTCCCCGCTCCGTCCTCTCCGTCCTCCTCGAACCGACGATTCGGTGTGTGGCTGATCGGGGCGCGCGGCTCCGTCGCCACCACGGCGGTCGCGGGCTGCGCCGCCATCGGCGCCGGGCTGCATCCGCCCTCCGGGATGGTCACGGAGACCGAGCCGTTCACCGCGGCGGGCCTGGCGCCCCTCACCTCGCTCGTCTTCGGCGGCCACGACACCCTCGACTGCCCGCTGCCCAAACGCGCCGAACAGCTCGCCGCCGGGGGAGTGCTGCCGCACGGCCTGCCCGGCGCGGTGCACGGCGAACTGGCCGCCGCCGACCGGGAGATCAGGCCCGGCGGACCGCTTCCCGGCGACGGCCGCACCCAGGACGAGCTGATCGCCGCCTTCACCGCCGACATCCAGTCCTTCGTACGACGCCACGCCCTGGCAGGGGCCGTCGTCGTGAACGTCGCCTCCACCGAGGCGCCACCGACCGGCGACGAGCTCCCGGCCAGCTCCCTGTACGCGGCGGCGGCCCTGCGCGCCGGCTGTCCGTACATCAACTTCACCCCCTCCACGGGACTCCACCACCCCTCTCTTCAGCACGCGACCCACACCGCGGTCGTCCCCTTCGCGGGCCGCGACGGCAAGACCGGGCAGACCCTGCTGCGGTCCGTGCTCGGCCCGATGTTCCGCAGGCGCGCCCTCGACGTGCGCGCCTGGTCCGGCACCAACCTCCTCGGCGGCGGTGACGGCGCGGCCCTCGCCGACCCGGCCGCGGCCGCCGCGAAGAACGCCGGCAAGGAACGTGTCCTCGCCGACACCCTCGGCGCCGTCCCGCAGGGCGAGGTCCACATCGACGACGTCCCGGCGCTCGGCGACTGGAAGACGGCCTGGGACCACATCGCCTTCGACGGCTTCCTCGGCGCGCGGATGACCCTGCAGACCACGTGGCAAGGCTGCGACTCGGCCCTCGCCGCACCCCTCGTCCTCGACCTCGCACGCCTGCTGCTGCGCGCCGATGAGTCCGGACTGACCGGCCCCCGCCCGGAGTTGGGCTTCTACTTCAAGGACCCCGACCCCGGAGCCTCCTCCGACCTGGACCACCAGTACGACTCCCTCCTCGCCTTCGCGGACCGCCTGCGCGGCGGTGCGGCGTGAGCGGGGCGGCTGCCGGCGCCGGGCCGGTGGTGGTGGGACGGTCGGTGGCGGGGGAGCAGGACGTCGCGCCGGGAACGGGATCGGGTACGGGAACGGGGAGGCGGGGCCAAGACGGGGCCCGGCCCTCGCGTGCACGTGTCCGAGTCCGTGCCTGGGTCGAACTCCTGCGGCTCCCCGCCCTGTTCACCGTGCCCGGTGACGCGCTGGCCGGGGCGGCGGTGACGTGCTCCCGCCCCACCCGCGGCACGCTCCTCGCCGTCGGCGCCTCCGTCAGCCTGTACGCGGCGGGCATGGCGCTCAACGACTGGGCCGACCGGGACGAGGACGCCCGCGACCGCCCCCACCGCCCACTCCCCTCCGGCCGCATCCGCCCGGCCCACGCCCTGGTGGCGGCGGGCGCGTTGACCGGGACCGGCCTCACCCTGGCCTGCCGGGCGGGCCGGACGACCGGCGCGGTGGCCACGGCACTCGCGGCCACGGTGTGGGCGTACGACCTGCGCCTGAAGGGCACCGCGGCGGGCCCGGCGGCAATGGGCGCGGCCCGCGGCCTGGACCTGCTGATGGGTGCGGCGGCGACGCGCCCGACGGCGGTGCCCGGAACCCTGCCCCAGGCACTCACCGCGGCCGCCACCCTGGCCGCCCACACGACCGCGGTCACCACCGTCTCCCGCAACGAAACCCAGGGAGGCTCCGTCACCGGCCCCTTGACGGCCCTGGCCACGGGAGCGGCCATCGCGGCGGCGCTCGTCACCACACGCGGCCGCGCCCCGACCTTCACCACCCTTCCGGCCACCGCGTATGCCACCACCGCCCTCCGCCCCCTCTTCCACGCCGCCCTCAACCCCTCACCCCCGCTCACCCAACGCGCCGTCGGCGCCGGCATCCGCGCACTCGTCCCCCTCCAGTCCGCGCTGTCCGCCCGCTCCGGCGCCCCGGTGACCGCCGGCGCCACCCTCGCCCTCGCCCCGCTCGCCCGCCACTTCGCGAAGAAGGTGAGCGTCACATGACCGCGAGCGGAATCGAACCGGCTCCACCCCGCTGGGGATACGGCACCAACGGCCTCACCGACCTTCGCCTCGACGACGCCCTCGGGCTGCTCGCCGACCTCGGCTACGACGGTGTCGGGCTCACCCTCGACCACATGCACCTCGACCCCCTCGCCCCGGACCTGACCGCGCGCACCCGCGAGGTGGCCCGGGCCCTCGACCGGCACCGGCTCACGGTCACCGTGGAGACCGGCGCCCGCTACGTTCTCGACCCACGCCGCAAACACGGCCCCTCCCTCCTCGACCGGGACCCCGACGCCCGGGACGCACGTATCCGCCTGCTCATCCGTGCCGTCCAGGTCGCCGCCGACCTGGGCGCCCACGCGGTGCACTGCTTCAGCGGCGTCACCCCCGACGGCACCGACCCGGACGCCGCGTGGAAGCGACTCGCCGCGGCGCTCACCCCCGTACTGGAGGCCGCCGATGCCGCCGGTGTCCCGCTTGCCATCGAGCCCGAGCCCGGTCATCTCCTCGCCACGCTCGCCGACTTCCACCGGCTGCGCCGCGACCTGGGCAGCCCCGAAGGGCTCGGCCTGACCCTCGACATCGGGCACTGCCAGTGCCTGGAACCGCTGCCTCCCGCCGACTGCGTCCGCGCGGCGGCGCCCTGGCTGCGGCACATGCAGATCGAGGACATGCGCCGAGGCGTCCACGAACATCTGCCGTTCGGGGAAGGGGAGATCGACTTCCCGCCCGTGCTCGACGCCCTCGCCGCCACCGGCTACCGGGGCCTGACCGTCGTCGAACTGCCCCGCCACTCCCACGCGGGCCCCCAACTGGCTGCCCGCTCAATCGACTTCCTCCGAGCCGTGGCCCCGAAAGCGCCGCGAGGAGGCACACCATGACGCACGGCACTGGCACTGGCGCAGGCGCCGGAACCCTCCCCGCCCCCGACACCATCCGCGAGCGGCTGGACGCCGCGCTGGACGTCACCGCCCGCGCCTGGCTGCACGCAGCGCTCGCCGACGCCGACGCCGCCGCGCGCCCCGCCGCCCCCGACATACCCGAACACGGCCTGGCTGCATGGCAGTTGAGGTTCGCCGAAGTCGGCCGCCGCACCGGAGACGAGCACGCCGACACCGCCCGGCTCCTCCTGCTGCACGCCGCCCGCGCCGACACCCCCACCCTCACCGCGCTGTACAGCCAAGGCACCGCCGCCGAACGCCGCGCCGTACTGCTCGCCCTGCCCCACCTGGTGGAAGGCCCGGACGCCCTCCCCCTGATCGAGGATGCCCTGCGCGCCAACGACACCCGCCTGGTGGCAGCCGCCGTCGGGCCGTACGCCGCCGCCCACCTGCCCGCCCACGCCTGGCGGCACGCCGTCCTCAAGTGCCTGTTCACCGGGGTGCCGGTGGACGCCGTGGCGCACCTGGCCGACCGCGCCCGCGGCGACGGCGAACTCGCCCGCATGCTCGGCGACTTCGCCGACGAACGCACCGCCGCGGGGCGCCCCGTCCCCGACGACCTGCACCGCGTCCTGGCCCTCACCGCGCCCGAGCCCCCGACGAACGGCCGGGCCGATCCCCACGGCAAGGAGTCCTGATGCGCCTCTTCGACCCCCACATCCACATGACCTCGCGCACCACCGACGACTACAAGGCGATGCACGCCGCCGGGGTGCGGGCCCTGGTGGAGCCCGCCTTCTGGCTCGGCCAGCCCCGAACCTCGCCCGCCTCCTTCTACGACTACTTCGACTCCCTCCTGGGCTGGGAACCCTTCCGCGCCGCCCAGTACGGGATCGCGCACCACTGCACGATCGCCCTCAACCCCAAGGAGGCGAACGACCCGCGCTGCACCCCCGTCCTCGACGCGCTGCCCCGCTACCTCGTGAAGGACAACGTCGTCGCCGTCGGCGAGATCGGCTACGACTCCATGACTCCGGCCGAGGACACCGCGCTCGCCGCCCAGCTGCAACTCGCCGCCGACCACGGCCTGCCCGCCCTCGTGCACACCCCGCACCGCGACAAGCTCGCCGGTCTGCGCCGCACCCTCGACGTCGTCCGCGAGTCCGCGCTGCCCGTCGAGCGCGTCCTGATCGACCACCTCAACGAGACCACCGTCAAGGAGGCCAAGGACTCCGGCGCCTGGCTCGGCTTCTCCGTCTACCCGGACACCAAGATGGACGAGGAGCGGATGGTGGAGATCCTGCGCGTCCACGGGCCGGAGAAGGTCCTCGTCAACTCCGCGGCCGACTGGGGCAACAGCGACCCGCTCAAGACCCGCAAGGTCGCCGACGCCATGCTCGCCGCCGGCTTCTCCGACGACGACGTCGACCGTGTGCTGTGGCGCAACCCGGTCGCCTTCTACGGACTCAGCGACCGCCTGCGACTCGACGTCCCGGCGACGGAACCCGCCACCCACGAAGGCAACTCGATCCTGCGCGGCGGTGAGTGACCCATGCGCTTCCGGCACCCCGACGGCTCCACCGTCCACCTCGCGTACTGCACCAACGTGCACCCCGCCGAAACCCTCGACGGCGTCCTCGCCCAACTGCGCGACCACTGCGAACCCGTACGCAAACGCCTCGGCAGGGACCGCCTCGGCATCGGCCTGTGGCTCGCGAAGGACGCCGCCCGCGCCCTGATCACCGACCCCGTCGCGCTGCGCGGGCTGCGCACCGAACTCGACCGGCGCGGCCTGGAGGTCGTCACCCTCAACGGCTTCCCCTACGAGGGCTTCGGCGCCGCGGAGGTCAAGTACCGCGTCTACAAACCGGACTGGGCAGACGAGGAGCGCCTCACCCACACCGTCGACCTGGCCCGGCTGCTCGGCACCCTGCTGCCGGCCGACGCCGTCGAGGGCACCGTCTCCACCCTGCCGCTGGCCTGGCGCACCGCCCACGACCCGCAGCGCGCCGAACAGGCCCGCGCCGCCCTGCGCACCCTCGCCGACCGCCTCGACACCATCGAGGAACTCACCGGCCGCTCCATCCGCATCGGCCTGGAACCCGAACCCGGGTGCATCGTCGAGACCACCGGCGACGCCATCGGCCCGCTCACCGACGTCGCCCGCACCGACCGCATCGGCCTGTGCCTGGACACCTGCCACCTCGCCACCTCCTTCGAACCGCCCGACGCCGCGCTCGACGCCCTCGCCGCCGCCCGCATCCCCGTCGTGAAGGCACAGCTCTCCGCCGCCCTCCATGCCGAACACCCCCATCTGCCCGAAGTCCGGGCCGCGCTCGCCGCGTTCGACGAACCCCGCTTCCTGCACCAGACCCGCGCCCGCGCCGACGGCGCCCTGCACGGCGTCGACGACCTCGGCGAAGCGCTGGCGGCCGACGGCCAGGGGCTGCCGCAGGGTGTGCCCTGGCGTGCCCACTTCCACGTCCCGCTGCACGCGGCCCCCGCCGCGCCCCTCACCTCCACGCTCGATGTCCTCAAGGACACGCTGACCCGTCTCGTCGGCGGCGCGCGTCCGCTCACCCGCCACCTGGAGGTCGAGACCTACACGTGGCAGGCACTGCCGCCGGCCCTGCGACCGCGCGGGCGCCAGCAGCTCGCCGACGGGATCGCCGCTGAACTGGCCCTGGCACGCGACCTGCTGACCGACCTCGGCCTCAAGGAGCTGCCATGACCGGCACGCCCACCACCGGCCCCACCCCCCTCCTCGTCCTCGACATCGTCGGCCTCACCCCCCGCCTGCTCGACCACATGCCGCACCTCAAGCGCCTCGGCCGGTCCGGGTCCCGCGCCCCGCTCGGCACCGTGCTGCCCGCCGTCACCTGCGCCGCCCAGTCCACCTTCCTGACCGGCACGATGCCCGCCGAGCACGGCATCGTCGGCAATGGCTGGTACTTCCGCGAACTCGGCGACGTACTGCTGTGGCGCCAGCACAACGGACTCGTCGCGGGCGACAAACTCTGGGACGCCGCCCGCCGCGCCCACCCCGGCTACACGGTCGCCAATATCTGCTGGTGGTACGCCATGGGCGCGGACACCGACATCACCATCACTCCCCGTCCCGTCTACTACGCCGACGGCCGCAAGGAACCCGACTGCTACACCCGGCCCCCGGCCCTGCACGACGAACTCACCGAGAAACTCGGCACGTTCCCCCTGTTCCACTTCTGGGGCCCCGGCGCCGACCTCGTCTCCAGCCGGTGGATCATCGACGCCACCCGCCATGTCCTGGCCACCAGCCACCCCGACCTGATCCTGAGCTACCTCCCGCATCTCGATTACGACCTGCAGCGCTACGGCCCCGACGACCCGCGCTCCCACCGGGCGGCCGCCGACCTCGACGCCGCCCTCGCCCCGCTCCTGGACGACGCCCGCGCCGAGGGCCGCACCGTCGTCGCCCTGTCCGAGTACGGCATCACCCGCGCCGACCGCCCCGTCCACATCAACCGGGCCCTGCGCCGCGCGGGCCTGCTCGAGGTGCACACGCAGGACGGCATGGAGTACCTCGACCCGATGGCCTCCCGCGCCTTCGCCGTCGCCGACCACCAGATCGCGCACATCTACGTACGCCGCCCCGAGGACCTCGACGCCACCCGAGCCGCACTCGCCGAGCTGCCCGGCATCGAGCAACTCCTCGACGACGAGGGCAAGAAGGCGCACCAGCTCGACCATCCGCGCTCCGGCGAGCTCGTCGCCATCGCCGAGGCCGACGCCTGGTTCACGTACTACTACTGGCTCGACGACGCCCGCGCGCCCGACTTCGCGCAGCTCGTCGAGATCCACCGCAAACCCGGCTACGACCCGGTCGAACTCTTCATGGACCCCCTCGACCCCTACGTGAAGGTCAAGGCGGCCACCGCCCTCGCCCGCAAGAAGCTCGGCATGCGCTACCGCATGGCAGTCGTCCCGCTGGACGCCTCACCTATTCGCGGCAGCCACGGCCGGCTCCCGGCGAGCGAGGAAGAAGGTCCGCTCATCCTGTGCTCCACCCCCCACGTCCTCTCCGGCCGCGTCGCGGCCACCGAAGTGAAAGCCCTGCTCCTCGACCTGGCGGGCCTGGCCCACCCCCGAGAAGCAGTTACAGAGAGTGAAGCACACGCCACTGACAACGCCCGGCCGTAAGCCCGGACCAGCCGAAACACCCGGACCGAAAGAAGGCACCCGTGACCGAAATCCGCATCACCGCAGGGCCCGACGAGGGCTCAAGTACCGACGAGGCCCTCAGATCCCGCCTCGGCATCAACCGCCGCCGCTTCCTCAGCACCTGCACCGCGGTCGGCGGCGCCGCCATCGCCGCGCCCGTGTTCGGCGCGGCACCCGCACTCGCCCAGCCGGCGGCCGGCTCCTCCGGCGGCGGCGCGGGCACCAGGCTGATCCCCGCCGACAAGCGCGGCATCATCCTCTACACCGTGCGCGACGCCATCGGCCGCGACCCGCTGAGCAGCACCCTGCCCTCCGGTTTCCGCGAGGTGTTCAAGGAGCTGGCCCGATTCGGTTACAAGCAGGTCGAGTTCGCCGGCTACGGCCAGCACGCCAACGCGCCCGGAGGGGCGAACCTGGAGTCCGTCGCGGGCGCGAAACTGCTGCGTTCGTGGCTCGACGAGTACGGGCTGCGCGCCCAGGGCAACCACGGCTTCATCCCCTCGTCCTGGCCGCTCACCCAGGCCGACAAGGACCAGTTCAAGAAGCACCTGGAGCTCGCGAACATCCTCGGCATGGACCACATGGGCACCGGCGGCGACCCCACCGGCAGCTCGTACAAGGCGGACTGGGACGTCGCCGCCGACAAGTGGAACGCGCTGGGGCGGCTCGCGGACCGCGCGGGGCTCAAGCTCTACACGCACAACCACGACGCGGCGTACGGGTTCCTCATCGACGGCGGGCCGCTCGACGACCAGGGGAGGCCCACCCGCAGCTCCGGCATCCGCAAGCTCGAGTACTTCCTGCGGGTCAGCGACCCGAAGACGGTGTGGCTGGAGATGGACATCTTCTGGGCGCACGTGGCCCAGTACAAGTTCCACACCTACACCGCGCACGACGGCTCCACGCGCGAGAAGGTCTTCGACCCTGCCGCGCTCGTCGTCGCGCACAACGCCCGCTACCCGCTCTTCCACGCGAAGGACGGCACCCGCAACGACACCAACGGCATGGGCTACGACATGGTGCCCTTTGGCGAAGGTGTCATCGACTACCGGACGTTCTTCAAGCGGGTCGGCGCCCGCAACTACCACAACCCCATGGTCGAGCAGGACAACGCGCCCAGCGCCACCGACCCCGCCCAGTCCCTGACCCACGCCCGCATCGGCTACGACAACCTCGCGGCTCTGCGTAAGTAACTCCGGCGTAGGCGCACGAGCGCACATGAGTGGGGGCCGGGCCGCAGGGCGGGGCCCCCGCAAAAAGGACCCGTTGGCGTTAAGTTTCCCCCGCGGCTCACTGGCGTAAGGGTTAAATTAAACGACACCCCCCTCACGTTCCCCCCCCGCGGCCGCCGCCGCAGGGCCCCCCGCGCC
>NZ_JBTYHB010000029.1:0-114298 GCF_054871485.1 Streptomyces sp. UC4497
TCACCTGGGCGTTATTGGAATGGGGACTGCTACCTGTTCTTAAGGAGAACGACATGGCCACCGGTATCGTTAAGTGGTTCAACTCGGAAAAGGGCTTCGGCTTCATCGAGCAGGACGGCGGCGGCGCCGACGTCTTCGCCCACTACTCGAACATCGCCACCTCGGGCTTCCGTGAGCTCCAGGAGGGCCAGAAGGTGACGTTCGACGTCACGCAGGGCCAGAAGGGCCCGCAGGCGGAGAACATCCTCCCCGCCTGATCTCGCTCGTAGATCACTCGACGCCGCCGGGCTGACCCGGCAGGTGTCGGATCGAGCATCACCGGGCCGGGGCCCGCACCACTACGGTGCGGGCCCCGGTTCCTGCTGTCCCGTCCCGGAAGGCATCGCCGCATGGCCAGTTCTGCCCGCCCGTCCCGCCGCCCCCGTCCCGCAGCCGGGCAGCGCCGCGCCCCCGAGCAGCGCCGCAGGCAACAGTCCGCGCCGCCGAGCGAATTCACCATGCCGGAGAACACCACTCCCGCGCTGCCCGCGGTGGACAGCTTCGCCGAGCTCGACATGCCGGCCGCCCTTCTGAAGACACTGGGTGAGCAGGGCGTCACGGAGCCGTTCCCCATCCAGGCCGCGACGCTCCCGAACTCGCTCGCCGGACGGGACCTCCTCGGCCGCGGCCGCACCGGCTCCGGCAAGACCCTCGCCTTCGGCCTCCCGCTGCTCACCCACACGACCGGCGCCAAGGCCGAGCCGAAGTCCCCTCTCGCGCTCGTCCTCGTCCCCACGCGTGAGCTCGCCCAGCAGGTCACCGACGCCCTCACCCCGTACGCCACCGCGCTGAAGCTGCGCCTCGCGACCGTCGTCGGCGGCATGTCGATCTCCCGCCAGGCCGGCGCGCTGCGCCGCGGCGCCGAGGTCGTCGTCGCCACCCCCGGGCGCCTCAAGGACCTCATCGAGCGCGGCGACTGCGTGCTCGGCTCGGTGCGCACGACGGTGCTCGACGAGGCCGACCAGATGGCCGACATGGGCTTCATGCCGCAGGTCACCGCGCTCCTGAAGCAGGTCGAGCCGGGCGGCCAGACGATGCTGTTCTCCGCGACGCTCGACAAGAACGTCGACCGGCTCGTCAAGCAGTTCCTCAGCGACCCCGTCGTGCACTCCGTCGACCCTTCCGCGGGCGCGGTGACGACGATGGAGCACCACGTCCTGCACGTCGCCGACGAGACCGACAAGAAGGCCGTCACCGCGCGCATCGCCGCCCGCGAAGGCCGCGTCATCCTCTTCGTCGACACCAAGCGCTCCGCCGACCGGCTCGCCAAGCGGCTCCTCGCCACCGGCGTGTACGCGGCTCCGCTGCACGGCGGCCGCAGCCAGCCGCAGCGCAACCGCACCCTGGAGCAGTTCAAGGACGGCCGGGTCACCGCGCTCGTCGCCACGAACGTCGCGGCGCGCGGCATCCACGTCGACGACCTCGACCTCGTCGTCAACGTCGACCCGCCCACCGAGCACAAGGACTACCTGCACCGCGGCGGCCGCACCGCCCGCGCCGGCGAGTCCGGCAGCGTCGTCACCCTGGTCCTGCCCGAGCAGAAGCGCGACGTGCAGCGCCTGATGCGCGACGCCAAGATCCAGCCGCGTACGACGCAGGTCCGCTCCACGGACGAGGCGCTGACGGAGATCACCGGCGCGCGCGAGCCGTCCGGTGTCGCCGTGGCCATCGCCGTGCCGGAGCCGACCGCTCCCGCCGCCACGACCAAGCCGCGCCGCTCCCGCCGCTCCCGCGGCGGCTCGGGCAACGGCTCCGGCAACGCTCGCACCGCGGGCGCCGGTGCGGGTCGCGCCGCGGGCGCCGAGGGCCAGCGGTCGGGTGGCGCGGCCGGTGGCCGCCGCCGCTCCGGATCCGCCAACGGCGGCGCGGCCTCGTCCGGCTCCGGCGGCAACCGCCGAGGCCGCGGCCCCCGCGGCCCGCGCCAGCAGGCGGCGTAAGCCTTCCGGCAATTCAAGCGGGGCCATTTAAGCCCCGCCGGCGATTGAGGTGCGGGGTCCGGGGCAGAGCCCCGCGGCCTCCGCCCCGCAGCGGCGCAACACGTCACTCCACCAGCCGCGCCCGCAGCATCCCCACCACGCGGCGATCCACGCCAAGCCCCTCGGCCACGTACCCCCGCATCCCGCCGAAGGCACCCCGCACCTGCGAACGCGCCGCGTCCAGATACTCCATGCGCACCTCCTGGACGGGGATCAACAGGTCGGGGTCCCGCATCAGCCCCGCCTGCCGCAGCCCCTCCCGCACCTCGGCGTCATGCGCGGCGCGAAACGTGTTCGACGCCAAGTAGTCGCGCTCCACCGCCCGTTGGTCCACGCCGAGCAGGCTCAGCAGGACGTACGTCATCCAGCCCGTACGGTCCTTCCCTGACGTGCAGTGGTACAGCAGCGCGCCACGACCGCCGTACGCCGCGTCCCGGAGCGTCTCCCCGAACCGCGCGCGGTTGGCCGCGTCGGTCACGAACATCCGGTACGTGGCGCGCATCGCGGCGGCCGCCCTGCCGTTGCCGAGCAACTCCTGCTGCACCGCCGGGTCCTTCGAACCGATCGCGGCCATCAGCTGCTCGTACTGGCCGCCGTCGGAGACGGACCGCGCGGTCACCGCGAGACCCGCGGGCAGCCGGTCGGCGCCGTCCGTGCGCACCTCGAACGGCACCCGGAAGTCGACCACTTCGGCGAGCCGCAGCCCGTCGACCCGCGCCACGTCCGCCTCGGTGAGCTCGCTCAGTGCGTCCGCCCGGTAGACGAGCCCGTACCGGACCCGGCCGCGGCCCCGCGCCCGGTAGCCGCCGATGTCCCGGACGTTCACCGCCCCCTTGAGGGGGATCTGCCGGATGCCACCAGTGACCGGGCGGCCCTGGGCCGCCGCGGCGACCGGGGCGGCGGCGAGCGCCGTGACCGTGCCGAGCGCGGCGCCGAGCGCACGGCGCCGCGAGAGCGCCGCTGCGTACGTGTTCCCTGTTCCGTGCGCGTGCCCTGTTCTGTACGTGCGCGGCATACATGAACTCCCTTGTGGAAGCGGGCCGTTGTCGTGCCCGGTCAGGGTGGGGTGGGGAGGGACTCCAGCGTTTTGCGCGCCTCCGTCATCACGCGGTCGACCAGCTCCGCGCAGCTGGGCAGGTCCTCAATGAGGCCCGCCACCTGCCCGGAGGCCATGACGCCCAGGTCGGTGCGGCCCTCGACCATGGAGGCCTTCAGGAGCATCGGGGTGTTCGCGGCCAGCAGCACCTGGCTCCACGTGAGGTCCTTGCCGTGCTTCATGGCGAGGCCGTCCCGCACCATCTGCGGCCAGCTCAGCCCGGACAGCCTCCGAAAGCCCGCCGCGCGGCGCACCGCGTGCAGCAACGCGCGCGTACGCCCCGCGTTCTCCAGCGAGTCGACCAGTTCCGAGCGCAGCATGCGGTGCGGAAGGCCGTCCACCGCCGTCGTCACCGTGACGTCCTTGACGCTCGCCGCCAGGTACTTCGCCTTCACCGCGTCCGGCACCGTCGAGTCCGACGTCAGCAGGAAACGCGTCCCCATGGCCACCCCGGCCGCCCCATAGGCGAGCGCGGCGACCAGGCCCCGCCCGTCGCGGAAACCGCCCGCCCCGACCACCGGGATGTCGACGGCGTCCACCACCTGCGGCAGCAGCACCGACGTCGCCACCTCGCCGGTGTGCCCGCCGCCCTCGCCGCCCTGCACGATCACCGCGTCC
Source organism: Streptomyces sp. UC4497 (assembly GCF_054871485.1). Taxonomy (NCBI): domain Bacteria; kingdom Bacillati; phylum Actinomycetota; class Actinomycetes; order Kitasatosporales; family Streptomycetaceae; genus Streptomyces; species Streptomyces sp. UC4497. Next base: position 3,730 of record NZ_JBTYHB010000029.1, read on the forward strand.
GCGCCCCACGCCGCGACCTTCTCGGCATGCCGGCGCGCCCCGATCGACGGGATCACGACGGCGCCCGCGTCCTTCAGCTCGGCGATCAGCTCGCGCGAGGGGGCCAGCGCGAACGAGGCGACCTTCACGCCCTCCTCGACGATCACCTTGACCCGCTCGCGCGCGTCCCCCGCGTCGGCCCGCAGGTTGACCCCGAAGGGCCGGTCCGTGCGCGACTTCACCTCGCGTACGGCGGAGCGCAGCTGGTCGAGCGTCATGGTGGCGGACGCGAGGATGCCGAGCGCCCCCGCGTTCGCCGCCGCCGACACCAGGCGCGGCCCCGCGACCCACCCCATGCCGGTCTGCACGATGGGGTGGCGCACGCCGGTGAGCCGGGTCAGGGGCGTCGGGATCGTGAACGCGGCGGAGGCCGGGGCCGGTTCGGAAGGCGGCGTGGGTGGCGTCATACCGGCTTGACCTCTTGGTCCCGCGTCGCCTTCGGGTCGATGACCTCCCGGATCAGCCGCAGCTCCTCGGCCGTGGGCTCCCGCGTGCAGGGCACCTCGCCGCCCTCCGGGAGCACCAGTGCGAACCCCGTCGCCTCCGTGACCTCCTCCACCGTGACGCCGGGATGCACGGAGACCAGCCGCATCGCGTGGTCCTCGGTGTCGAAGTCCAGGACGGCCAGATTCGTGACGACACGGGGGATGCGGTGAAACCGCGTCGCGGAAGGGCCCGCCGCGGCCGCGCTGTCGTAGCCCACCCCGCTGATCATGTCGACCTTCTCGACGAAGACCCGGCGGCTGTGCTTGGGGACCCAGTAACTCACCGGATTGTTCAGCGTGTTGACCGGGGCGCCGCGCACCCCGAGGAGCTGCCGGTCGGGCCGCTCCCAGTCGCCGATGCACGAGATGTTCTGGTTGCCGAACCGGTCGATCTGGCTCGCCCCCATCATCACGTGCCGCTTCCCGCCGGTGACCATCGTCAGATGCTGCCGGTACGGGAGCCAGCCCTCCGCCGCGCCGTCGAGCCCGACCACCATCGCCTCGCCATCGGTCAGCAGCAGGTCGGGGGAGAACGTGCGCTTGGCCAGGCGCGCCCCCACGGACGGGATCAGCCCCATCGGGCTCGCCAGCACCTCCCCGTTGCCCCGCCAGGCCTCGGCGCACGCGATCACGCAGTACTCGGCGCGGGACACATCCGTAGCGGTGGCACTGCTGGTGACGCTCACTTCTGCTCCTCGTGCCAGGCCTGGACGGCGGACTGGTACTGCTTCTCGTCACCGCCGGGCGGCAGGAACCGCTCGGCGAACTCGGGCCAGGGCGTGCTCGCGTACAGCTTCTGGAACGCCTCGTCGCGGCCGTAGTCGGGCGCACAGGACGTGAAGTGCGCCCCGTTCGGCGTCTCCACGACACCCGTCACGGAATGCCGCTTGACCAGCAGCGTCTGCGGCACCGTGTCCGCCCCGAAGCCGTCGACCAACTGCTCGCACGACACGTACGCGCTGTCCGCCGCCTCGCAGAACAGGTCGTCGAAGTACGGGTCCGGGCCCAGGTACTGGCCGTTGCCCGCGCGGTCCGCCCGGTTCACGTGCACCAGGGCCGCGTCGAGGCGCAGCGCCGGCATCGCCACGAACGTCTCCCCGTCCTCGTACGGCGAAGTCACGGTCCGCAGGCCCGGGTTGACGCGCATGACGTCCGAGCCGATCCCGGCGCGCACGGGCAGGAACGGCAGCCGGTTCGCCGCCGCGTGCAGCCCCCACATGAACATCGCCTCGTCGACCTCCATCAGCTCGAACGCGCCGTTCTGCCGCGCCGCCCTGAAGTTCGGCTCCAGCGGGATGGAGTCGAGCGTCACGAACGCCGCGACCAGCTTGCGGATCTTCCCGGCGGCCGCGAGCAGCCCGACGTCCGGACCTCCGTACGAGACGACGGTCAGGTCCGTGACCTCGCTGCGCAGCAACGCCCGCACCAGCGCCATGGGTTTGCGGCGCGAGCCCCAGCCGCCGATGCCGATCGTCATGCCGCTGCGCAGCCGCCCGACCACCTCGTCGGGCGTCATGCTCTTGTCCGGTGTGGTCATCGCTCGGTCTCCTGTCCGAAGGTGTCGCGGACCCGGTCGGCGACCCCACTCAGGTTCGCCTCGAAGGTGAAGCCCTGCTCGAAGCGGTAGCTGCGGTGCACGTCGACGGGGTCGATCCCGTTCAGCGCGGACTTGGCGAGGCGGAGCAGGTAGCCGTCCTTGCGGGCGATGGCGCGGGCCAGCTCCAGGGCCGCCTCGCGCAGTTGCCCCCGCGGCACGACCTGCCACACCGAGCCGTGCGCCTGCAGTTCGGCGGCCGTGGCCGTACGGGACGTGTAGAACAGTGCGCGCATCAGGTGCTGCGGGACGAGACGGGCCAGGTGCGTGGCCGCGCCGAGCGCGCCCCGGTCCAGCTCGGGCAGGCCGAACGTCGCGTCGTCGCTCGCCACGATCGCGTCCGCGTTCCCCACGAGTCCGATGCCGCCGCCCAGGCAGAACCCGGCGACCGCCGCGATCACCGGCACCTCGCACTGGTACACCGCCGAGAACGCCTCGTAGCAGCCGCGGTTGGCGCCGAGCAGGGCGCTGTGGCCGCCGCCCGCCGCGGCCGTCTCGCGCTGCATCTCCTTGATGTCCACCCCCGCGTTGAACCCACGGGAGGTCTCGGCCGCGGTCAGCACGACGCAGCGCACATCGGGATCGCGGCCCGCGGCGCGCACGGCCTCCGCCAGGTCGTACCAGCCCTGCACCGGCAGCGCGTTGACGGGCGGGAAGTCGACCGTGACGACGGCGATGCCCTTTTCGGGTGAGGAGGTGGAGACACCCATGGCGTTCAGCTACCTTTCCACCTAACGTTTGTTTGGTACGTCGATGACGTTAGCAGGCGGCGAGGGGGAGCGGAATGGGGCGGGCAGCGGTCGGCGCAAGTGGACCCGAAAGGGTCGGGAAGGGGTCCGGGATGGATCTGAGCGGTCGGGTCGTCGTCGTCACGGGCGGCACGAGAGGAGTGGGCGCCGGGATCGCCGGAGCCTTCGCGCGGGCCGGCGCGCGGGTGATCACCTGCGCCCGCAGACCGCCCGAAGAACCACTGGACGGCTGCGAGTTCATACCGATCGACCTGCGGGACGCGGCGGCCGTGGAGGAGCTGTTCGCCGGCCTCGACCGGGTGGACGTGCTGGTGAACAACGCGGGGGGCACGCCGTACCGCCCGCTCGCGGAGGCGGACGCGGTGCGGCACGCGCGCGTGCTCGAGCTGAATCTGACGGCCGCGCTCACCGCGTCCCTGGCCGCCCGCGAGAAGCTCGACGCCGCGCGCGGCTCGATCGTGATGATCGGCAGCGTCAGCGGCAGCCGCCCCTCGCCGGGCAGCGCGGCGTACGGGGCGGCGAAGGCCGGCCTGGAGCACCTCGCGCGGTCCATGGCCGTGGAGTGGGCGCCCCGAATACGGGTGAACACCCTGGTGCTCGGCATGGTCCGCACCGAACTGAGCGCACTGCACTACGGCGACGAGGCGGGCATCGCCGCGGTGGGCGCGACGGTGCCCATGGGGCGCCTGGCCGAGCCGCGCGAGGTCGGCGACGCCGCGGTGTTCCTGGCGTCGGACGCCGCCTCGTACATCACCGGGGCGAGCCTGCTGATGCACGGCGGCGGCGAACTCCCCGCGTTCCTGGACGCGGCAACGGCCAACAAGGACGCGGCTACTGCCAACAAGGAGGCGTGAGATGACGGACGCGAAGCCGATCGGCGAAAACGGTGGAGCCGGTGCAGCCGGTGGCGGAGGCCTGTGCGCGGGGCGGGTGGTCGCCGTCACGGGAGCGGGCCGCGGACTCGGGCGCGCGCATGCCCTCGCGTACGCGGCCGAGGGCGCGAAGGTCGTCGTGAACGATCTGGGGGTGGGCCTGGACGGCGCCCCCGCGCAGGACAGTCCGGCGGCGCAAGTCGTCCAGGAGATACGGGCGTCCGGCGGCGAGGCGGTGGCGCACGGCGGGGACATAGCGACCTCCGAAGGTGCCGCCTCGCTCGTCGCGGCGGCCGTCGACACCTTCGGACGCCTCGACACGCTGGTGAACAACGCCGGGTTCCTGCGCGACCGGATGCTCGTCAACCTCGACGAGGACGACTGGGACGCCGTGATGCGGGTCCACCTCAAGGGCCACTTCCTGCCGCTCAAGCACGCCGCCGCGTACTGGCGGGCGGAATCGAAGGCGGGACGCACACCGGCAGCCCGCGTCGTCAACACGTCCTCCGGGGCCGGCTTGTTGGGGTCCGTCGGGCAGGGCAACTACAGCGCGGCGAAGGCCGGGATTCTCGGCCTGACCCTGGTCGCGGCCGCCGAGATGGGGCGCTACGGCGTGCAGGTCAACGCGATAGCGCCGGCCGCCCGCACCCGGATGACCGAGGCGACGTTCGCCGACACCATGGCGGCACCTGGGTCCGGGGCCTTCGACGCGATGGCGCCGGAGAACGTGTCGCCGCTGGTCGTTTGGCTCGGCTCGGGGGCCGCGGCGGACGGCGTGACCGGGCGGGTCTTCGAGGTGGAGGCGGGCCGGATCACCGTGATGGAGGGCTGGCGGCCGGGCCCGACCGTCGACAAGGAGGAGCGGTGGACGCCTGCGGGCGCGGGGGACGCGGCCCGTGAACTGCTGGCGCGGGCGGCGGTGCCGGGGGGTGTGTACGGGGCATCCTGACACCCCTGACCCTCTGACCCCCTGACACCCGCGAGGCGGTTCGGCGGGGGAGAGGTGCCACACTCTCCCGCCGAGCGACTTACGTGCCGCACTCTCCCGCCGAACCGCCTACGTGTCGCACTCCCACACCGTCCGGCACAGCGCGCACCGCGCCCGCACCCGGCCCCGCACCGGCACCCGGATCCGCTGATGACACGTCGGGCACGCGAACGCGACCCGCAGCCCGCCACCCCGCCGCGACGCCCCGTCGCCGTCGACGGCGGCCGAGAACGTGTAGGGGCTCGCCGGGTCGAGCCCGCGCGGCCCGTGGTCCTGCGCGTACCGCCGGTCCTTCGCATAGCGCCGCCGCCCCGCCCAGCCCGCCGCGGTCATCGGCGGCTGCCGCTCGTCACGCCGCGCCTGCTCAAGACCCCGCTCGTACGCCGAGTACGCCTGCGGGCTCGTGAACCACGTCTCCGGCCCCTCACCGAAGACGAGGGACCGCTTCGCGAGCACGTACCCGAACTCCTCAGGCGTCAGATAGCCGAGCTTCTGCGAGGACGCCGCATCCTCCCGGAACGCGTCCAGCAACAGCCAGCCCGCACCCAGATACGTGGCCGCCGTGTCGGTCAGGATCTCGTTGTCCCGCGTCCCCGGAAGCGACAGATCGAGACGGTGCAGATAGACATGCATGATCTCGTGGGCGAGCGCCGCGCCGATGTCCCGGCGATGCGTACGGAACCGGTCGTTCAGCTCGATGAAGTACTCGGGGCCCGCCGCCAGTTCCACGCTCGCCGCATGCCGCATCTCCCGGAAACTCACGATCATCCGCGCGTCGGGGAGCCGGTAGTGCCGCACCAGTTCACGCGCCACCCGCTGCACGCCCAGATACAGATCGTCGACGTCGCTGAACGCGACATCGACCGGGGCGACACTCGACGAGAACGTGTGCACCGTGTCGTAGGAGAGCCGCTTGTAGAGCGCGGTGATCGCCGACCGCACCGTCTCCAGATGTGGATAGCCGTGCACCACCGGTCCGCCGTCCGCCACGCGCGCACCCCCTGGGTCCGCCGGGCCGGTACCCGGCGCCTCCAGAGTACGGCCATTAATCCAAGACCTGCCGTCCCTTTGTCCATGGGCTCTCCCGCCCCGCCCGGCGCATCGTGATCGACACGCCAAGCCGCCGTGAGAAGGAGTGCGCCGTGCCCGAGCAGCCCCAAGGCCAGCCGTCGGAGAACCCCGAGAACTTGGAGAGCTCGCAGGGCGAGGAGGTGAAGCCGGGCCGGGCAGGCGCCCCACAGGACTCGACGCCGGGCCCCGGCCCCAGCCGCAGAGCCCTCGTCGCCGCCGGAGCGGTCGGCGGCGCCGGCGCCGCGCTCGGCCTCGCCCTGACCGGCACGGCCCGCGCCGCGACCCAGACGGCCACGGCCACCGCGACCGCCGACGGCAGCGCCGTCATCCGCTCCCAGGACCTCGACGTCCGCGTCAGTACCGCCTTCCCCCTCGTCGTCTCCTACACCGAGCGCACCACCGGCGCCGTCCTGCACGCACAGCCCGACCCGGTCACGACGCTCCTGATCGACGGCGCCGAGCACACCCCGAAGGTGACGTGCACGCCCGCCGCCGACCGCGCCGACTACCGCCTCACCCTGACCGGCGGCACCACCATCGACGTCCGTATCGCCGTCGAGGGGCACCAGGTCGACTGGCGCGTCACGAAGATCAGCGACACGGCGCACCTGCGCGTCGGCACCCTCCAGTTCCCCGGCCTCGCCCTGCTGTCCGTCCGCAGCGACCAGCCCGGCGCCGCCCTCCTCGCCGCCACCGTGCAGCTCGACAAGGCCAAGAGCGGAGACACCCTCGTCACCCCGACCGCCGACAGCCCCGCCCAGGCGCCCACCGGATGCGCCTACGCCGTCGTCGCCCACGACCGGCTCGGCGGCGCGATCGAGACCAACACCAGCTACGACAAGCCCGACAGCGCCGCAGGAACCACCTGGGAGAACGGCCGCCTGTGGCGCGAGACCGTGCGCCGCGAAGGCCACACCGCCGCCCGCCTCGCCCCCGGCCAGTGGACACACCGCGCCGCCACCGCCCCGGTCGACGCCACCGAACCGCTCCCGTACGCGACGGTCGTCGTCACGGGCGACCGGAACGGCGACGGCAAGGTCGACTGGCAGGACGCCGCCATCGCCTTCCGCGACATCGCCCACACCCCGCGCGGCGCCGACGAGCAGCATCTGCGGGTCGTCCCGCACATCCCGTTCAACTTCGCGTCGCAGGCCACCAACCCGTTCCTCGCGACCCTCGACAACGTCAAACGGATCCACCTGGCCACCGACGGGCTCCGCCAGTACACCCTGCTCAAGGGCTACCAGTCCGAGGGCCACGACTCCGCGCACCCCGACTACGCGGGGAACTACAACACGCGCGCGGGCGGCCTCGACGACCTCAACACCCTGGTCCGCGAGGGCAAGAAGTGGAACAGCGACTTCGCCGTCCACGTGAACGCCACCGAGTCCTACCCCGTCGCGAACGCCTTCTCCGAGAAACTCGTCGACAAGAGCAACGAGCAGTGGGACTGGCTCGACCAGAGCTACCGCATCGACCAGCGCCGCGACCTCGTCTCAGGCGACATCGTCAAGCGCTTCGCGGACCTGCGCCGCGACACCGACGACGGCCTCAACACCCTCTACATCGACGTGTTCCGGGAGTCCGGCTGGACCTCCGACCGCCTCCAGCGCACCTTCCGCGAACAGGGCTGGAACGTCACCTCCGAGTGGGGCCACGGCTTCGAACGCTCCGCCCTGTGGTCCCACTGGGCGACCGAGACCGACTACGGCCCCGACACCTCGCGCGGCATCAACTCGAAGCTGATCCGCTTCATCCGCCACCACCAAAAAGACGTCTTCGCCGACAAGTGGCCCACCCTCCTCGGCATCGCCCGCATGGGCAACTTCGAGGGCTGGGTCGGCAAGACCGACTGGACCGCCTTCTACCGCCTCATCTGGACGCACTCGCTGCCCGCCAAGTACCTCCAGGCGCAGCCGATCAAATCCTGGGGCGAGCACGAGATCACGTTCTTCGGCGCCACGAAGACGAGCGTCACCGACGCGTCCGGCGCCCGCCGCATCACCACCGACGGCCGCCTCGTCTACGACGCCGGCACCTACCTGCTGCCGTGGGAACCGCGCAGAGCCACCGACCCGACGAAGCTGTACCACTACAACCCGCAGGGCGGCAGCACCAGTTGGTGGCTCCCGCGCGCGTGGGAGAGCAGAAGCAAGGTGGCCCTGTACCGGCTCACCGACCAGGGCCGCGTCTTCGACTCGTACGTCACCGTGTCCGGCGGCAAGGTGACGCTGAAGGCCGAAGCCGACCGGCCCTACGTCCTCTACAAGGACCGCACCGACCTCGACCGCGCGCCCGACTGGGGCCAGGGCACCCCGCTGCACGACCCCGGCTTCAACTCCGGCTCCCTGACGGGATGGACGGTCACCGGGCCCGCCTCCGTCGAGCGCAGCGACCTCGGCGACCACGAACTCGTCATCGGCCCCGGCGCCGCCGCCACCGTCTCCCAACGCCTGACCCGGCTCGCCCCCGGCAGCTACGCCGCGTCCGTACAGGTCGAGGTCGGCGCCAAGGTGGGGGAGCGGCGCACGGCCACCCTGGAGGTACGCACCGTCGACGGCGTGACCGCCGCGAACCGCACCGACACCTCCACCGCGGGCAACCACGTGGCCGCCGACCGCAAGCACGACACCCGCTTCCAGCGGATGACCACGTACTTCACCGTCCCGGCCGGCGGCGGCCCCGTCACGCTCGCCCTGCGCGCCGCGGCAGGCTCGGCGCGGGTCCGCTTCGACAATGTACGCATCGTGAAGTCGCCCGCACCGAACCTGCCCGCCGGAACCGTGGTCCACGAGGACTTTGAACATGTCCCCCAGGGCTGGGGCCCCTTCGTGAAGGGCGACGCGGGAGGCTCCACCGACCCGCGCACCCACATCGCCCAGCGGCACGCCCCGTACACCCAGCGCGGCTGGAACGGGAAGGCGATCGACGACGTCGTCGACGGCACCCAGTCCCTCAAGTCGCGCGGCGAGAACACCGGCCTCGTCTACCGCACCGTCCCGCACACGGCCCGCTTCGAGCCCGGCAAGCGGTACCGGGTCTCCTTCCGCTACGAGAACGAGAAGGCCGGCCAGTACGCCTGGATCACCGCGGCCGACAATCCGGAGGCCAAGGAGCTGTCCCGCGAGGACCTGCCCGTGGCCACCGAACCGGCCACGCTCACCTACGAGTTCACCGCGCCGGACAAGGGGGAGGCCTGGGTCGGCCTGCGCAAGACGGGCGACGACGGCACCGCCGAGTTCGCCCTGGACGCCTTCGAGGTCACCGAGGTCGTCTGAACCGAGATCGTCTGAACCGAGATCATCCGAGGCGTCGCGGCGGGCCCCGGGGGACGTCCCCCGGGGCCCGCCCCCGTCAACGCAACACGACCCGCGGCTCCCCGGCCCGATCGAGCTCCAGCACCCACACCTCGTTCACGCCCTCGCGCAGCACCGGACCCGGCACGTACAGCGCGTCCTGCGGGCCCGCCGACCAGTAGCGGCCCAGGCAGAACCCGTTCACCCACACGAACCCCCGCCTCCAGCCCGGCAGTTCGAGCGCCGCGTCCCCGGCCCCCGACACCTGGAACGACCCCCGGTACAGGCCCCGCCCCTCACCCTCGGCCGCCACGGACGGCAGACCGGCCACCGCGGAAGCCGTGAACGCGTCCAGGCGCAGCCCCCTCGCCCGCACCCCGTGCAGGAACTGCCGCTCGTGCAGCAGCCCGCCCGTGATCCCCTTCGACTCACCCGTACGCGGCCCGTAGTTGACCCGCCCCAGGGACTCCACCCACAGTTCCACGCGCGCGTGCCCCGCAACCGGCTCCGTCAGCGCGGGCTCCTCCTCCGTGAGCACCCCGGCCCGCTCCCCGTCGACGTACACGAGAGCCAGATCCCGCAGCCCGCGCGCCCGCAGCGGATACGGCTGCCGCGGCCCCGGCACCGTCACCGCGTACCGCACCAGGCCACGGTCCACGTCCAGGTCCTCGAACGACGGCGGCACCGCGTACTCCGCCTCAGGGCCGCCCAGCGCCTCCAGCACCCCGTCCAGGGCCGTGAACGCCGCCAGACGGGCCGTGACCGGACCGGCGAGGGCCGCGGGCTGTGGCGGCACCTCGGGCAGCGGTCCCTCCGCGTACGCGGCGAGCACCTCACGGAACAGCCAGAACTTCTCCGTGGGGCGGCCGAACTCGTCGATCGGGGCGTCGTAGTCGTACGACGTGACATCCGGCTCCAGCGGCCCTTCGTGCAGCTCGCCGCCACCCCGGTTCGCGCCCGCCCAGCCACCGAAACTCGTCCCGCCGTGCGCCATGTACAGATTCACCGACGCCCCGCACTCCAGGATCTCCCGCAGCGCGTCCGCGGCCTCCCGCGGATCCCGCACGACGTGCTTCGCACCCCAGTGGTCGAACCAGCCGCACCAGAACTCCATGCACATCAACGGCCCCGTGGCCCGGTGCCTACGTAGCGCCTCGAAGGCCTCACGCGCGCGGGAGCCGAAGTTCACCGTCGCCAGGACCCCAGGAACCGAACCCCCGGTCAGCATGTGGTCCTCGGGCCCGTCCGACGTGAACAGCGGCACCGTCACCCCGAGCCGCACCAGCAGATCGGCAAGAGAGCGCAGATACCGGTGGTCCGAGCCGTAACTGCCGTACTCGTTCTCCACCTGGACCATCAGCACAGGACCGCCCCGGTCGACCTGCCGCTCCACGATCTGCGGCAGCAACACCCCGAACCAGCGCTCCACCGCCGCCATGAACTCCGCGTCCCCGGTCCGCACCCGCGCCCCGAGACGCCCCGTCACCCAGTGCGGAAGCCCACCGTTCTCCCACTCCGCGCAGATGTAAGGACCCGGCCGCACGATCACCCACAGCCCCTCCCGCCGCGCCGCATCCAGGAAACGACCCACCGCCGCCACGTCGCGCACCTCACCGGGGCGCGGCTCGTGCAGATTCCACGGCACGTACGTCTCCACACAGTTCAGGCCCATCGCCCGCAGCATCCGCAACCGGTGCGACCACTGCTCCTCGTGCACCCGGAAGTAGTGCAAGGCCCCCGACAGCAGCCGCACCGGCCGCCCGTCCACCTCGAAATCGTCCCCGCCCACCCGGAAATCCGTCATCACGCGCTCCTCCGTGCCCGATGGGTGCGGCACCCACCGGCCGCCACCCTCACCTCTGGCGGCCGACGGGGTCCATGGACAAAGATCGGCCGGTGTTGGACGGGGACGCCCGCACGCACCACCACGGGAGGGGACAAATGCCCACGTACCACACCTGGATGCGGTACTTCACGCCCAGCCCGGCCCACCACCGCCTCGGCCTCGTCTGCCTCGGCGTCGGACTCCAGCACGGGCCACTGCCCACCGTCGGCCCCCGCACCCTCGACCACCACGTCGCCGTCGTCATCACCGCGGGCAGCGGCTGGTTCCAGTCCACCGAGGGCCGCCGCACCCCCGTCACCGCACCCGCCCTCATCTGGCTCACACCCGGCCGCCCCCACCACTACGGAGCCGACCCCGACACCGGCTGGGACGAGTGCTTCGTCGACTTCACCGGACCCGCCACCGCCACCTACACCGAACTCGGCTACATCGAACCCGACCGACCCCTCGTCCCCCTGGCCGACGCCGCCCAGGCCCGCGCCGCCGTCGGCCGCATCGCCCGCGCCGCCCGCCGCGGCAACCCGCTCCTCGAGGTCGAGACCGGCGCCGCCGTCCACGAACTCCTCGTCGCCCTGCGCCGCGCCCGCGCCGACCTCGCCCCCGACGGCCACCCCGTCCTCCAGGCCCTCGCCCGCGACGCCTTCCAGCCCCTCTCCGTCGCCGCACACGCCGCCCGGCACGGCATGACCCCCGCCGAACTGCGCACCGCCGTCCGCCGCGGCGCAGGCATGAGCCCCAAGGACTACCTCCTCGGCATCCGCCTCGGCCGCGCCAAGGAACTCCTCGCCGCCACCGAACTCCCCGTCGCCGCCGTCGCCCGCCGCGTCGGCTACGACGACCCCGCCTACTTCTCCCGCCTGTTCACCCGCCGCGTCGGCACCGCCCCCGTCCGCTTCCGCGAACAACAGGGCCGCGCCGTACCCGGCGGCTGGTCCGACAAGATCCCCGACCCCGACGACCCACCCATGCTCCACGTAGGCTGATCCGTCATGACCACCAGCAAGCCGAACGAGGTCGACCCGGCCGTGCGCGCCGAGCTCGGCCGCCTGCGCGACAGCATCGACAACATCGACGCCGCCGTCGTCCACATGCTCGCCGAGCGCTTCAAATGCACCCAGCAGGTCGGCCACCTCAAGGCCCACCACGACCTGCCCCCGGCGGACCCGGCCCGCGAATCCCGCCAGATCGAACGCCTGCGCCAACTCGCGGAGAACGCCAAACTCGACCCGGCCTTCGCCGAAAAATTCCTCAACTTCATCATCAGCGAGGTCATCCGCCACCACGAACTCATCGCCGAGGACACGAAACGGTGACTGCTTCGCAGACCATTTCAGTCCCCTACGGCGCCGGTTGAGCAATTCAAGCCCCTGCGGCGATTGAGCAGCGGGGTCCGGGGCAGAGCCCCGCGACCGCAACCCCGGCTGGGCGAAATGATCCACCCTGTTCCCCGCCGGAGGTATGCGGCAGCATTACCGCATGCCCGTACTGACACGCAGCGAAGCGCAGACCCGAGCCCAGCTCATCGACGTCGAGCGATACACCGTCGACCTCGACCTCACCGTCGGGGACGACACCTTCGACTCCCGCACCGCGATCCGCTTCACCGCGCACACCGCGGGCGACACCTTCGTCGAGCTCAAGCCCGCCGCCCTGCGCTCCGCCACCCTCGACGGGCAGCCCCTCGACCCCGCCGCCCTCGCCGACAACCGGCTCCCGCTCACCGGCCTCACCGAAGGCCCCCACGAGCTGCGCATCGACGCCTCCATGCGCTACTCGCACACCGGCGAGGGCATGCACCGCTTCACCGACCCCACCGACGGCGAGACGTACACGTACACGCAGCTGTTCATGGAAGACGTACAGCGCGTCTTCGCCGCCTTCGACCAGCCCGACCTCAAGGCGACCTTCGACCTCACCGTCACCGCCCCCGAAGGCTGGACCGTCCTCGCCAACGGCACCACCGAACACCTGGGGGAGGGCCGCTGGCAGGCCGCCACCACCCCCCTCCTCTCCACCTACCTGGTGGCCATCGCCGCAGGCCCCTGGCACTCCATCCGCACCGAACACCGCGGACTCCCCTTCGGCCTGCACTGCCGCCGCTCCCTCGCACCCCACCTCGACGCCGACGCCGACGAACTCCTCGACGTCACGCGCGCGTGCTTCGACCGCTACCACGAGAAGTTCGAAGTGCCCTACCCCTTCGACTCCTACGACCAGGCCTTCGTCCCCGAGTTCAACGCCGGAGCCATGGAGAACCCCGGCCTCGTCACCTTCCGCGACGAGTTCGTCTACCGCTCCGCCGTCACCGACACCGAGCGACAGACCCGCGCCATGGTCATCGCCCACGAGATGGCCCACATGTGGTTCGGCGACCTCGTCACCCTCAAGTGGTGGGACGACATCTGGCTGAACGAGTCGTTCGCCGAGTACATGGGCTACCAGACCCTCACCGAGGCCACCCGCTTCACCGACACCTGGATCGACTTCGGTGTCGCCCGCAAAACCTGGGGGTACGACGCCGACCAGCGGCCCTCCACCCACCCCGTCGCCCCCGAGTCCGTGCCCGACACGGCCTCCGCGCTCCTCAACTTCGACGGGATCTCCTACGCCAAGGGCGCCTCCGCGCTGCGCCAACTCGTCACCTGGCTCGGCGAGAAGGACTTCCTCGCCGGCATCAACACCCACTTCAAGCGCCACAAATTCGGCAACGCCACCCTCGCCGACTTCATCGAATCCCTCGCCTCCGGCACCGAACGCGACGTGCACGCCTGGGCCGACACGTGGCTGCGCACCACGGGCGTCGACACGCTCACCACGTCGGTGACCGAGAACGACGGCACCTGGAGCCTCGCCGTCGACCGACAGGGCAGCCGTCCCCACCGCATCGCCGTCGGCCTGTACGACCACGCTCCCGCCGACCCGCGCGGATTCGTCCTGCGCGAACGCCTCGACGTGGAAATCCCCTTCAGCGGAGGGGAGCTGACGTTCAACGGCCGCCGCCCCGCCCTGATCATCCCCAACGACCAGGACCTCACCTACGCCAAGATCCGCCTCGACGCCGCATCCGAGGAAGCCGCCCTGCGTGGCCTGTCCGGCATCCCCGACGCCCTCACCCGCACCATCGTGTGGACCACCCTGCGCGACATGGTCCGCGACGGCGCACTCGCACCCGCCACCTACCTGGAGACCGTCGCCGCCCACCTCCCCGAGGAGAGCGACCTCGCCCTCGTCCAGGGCGTCCTCGCCTTCGCCCACACCCAGGTCGCCGACCGCTACACCGACCCCGGCGAACGACCCGAGGCCCTCGACCTCATCACCACCCTGTGCGAGGACCTCGTCCGCCGCACCGACGACGGTAGCCACCCGGGGCTCCGCCTCACCGCCGTACGCCACCTCATCGACGCCGCCCGGTACGCCGACGTCATCCGCGACTGGTACGACTCCGGGGCCGTGACCGGCGGACCCGAGCTCGACCCCGAACTGCGCTGGCGCATCCTCGGCCGGCTCAGCGTCCTCGGCGCCGTCGACGAAGCGGTCATCGAGGCCGAACTCGCCCACGACCCCAGCGCCACCGGACAAGAAGGCGCCGCCCGTTGCCGCGCCGCGCTGCCCGACCCGCAGACCAAGGCGGAGGCGTGGTCCGCGATGTTCACCACGAACCCCGAGGACGACCTGTCCAACTACCTCTTCATCGCCACGGCACAGGGCTTCTGGCAGCCCGAACAGACCGACCTCCTGCGGGGCTACGTCCCCCGCTACTTCACCGACGCCACCGCGCTCGCCGCGCGCCGCGGCCCCGCGATCGCCGAGGCGGCGGGCCGCCACGCGTTCCCCGTGTACGCCATCGACCCGGACACGCTCCGCGTGGGCGAGCAACACGCGAAGGACGCCACCCCCGCCCTGCACCGCAAACTCTCCGACCAACTCGACGACCTGCGCCGGGCGTTGAAGGTACGGGGGGCGTAGCGGCGGGTCACCGGGGCCGGGCTCTTCGCAACGGTTGCGCGGCACCGGCGCTTTACCCCGTGCCGGGGTGAGGCCCGTTGCACTGTTCCGGGGGCCGGAGTCCGGGTCCGGGCCCGGGAGCGGGGGGAGCCGGGCGTCGGAAACCGGGGTTTCGGGATATCGCCAGGGGACGGCACCTGGGGGCCGAGGGCACAACAGGCGCCCAGCCCCCGGTGCTCCCGCACGTCTTCCCCGCCCATCTCCCACCCACCCGCCCCCTCCGGGGGCGTCGGCCGCGCGGGGCAGCGGACGTTCCGCCTCGTCGTCGTACCGGTCGCCCCACACCGGCGTGTGAGCGCAGCGCCGTGGCCGACGCCCGCTGCCTTCGTCGCCCGGCACCGTGGTTCCGGGATCGCCGTGGTCGGCCCCGAGGTAACGAGCGCGCGGCACCGTGCGCCGCCTTGCCCACCCTGCCGCCCCAGGCGGCAGATTGCCCAAGGCGGTGGCGGCCCACCGCCACGGGTGGGGAGCCGTGCTCGGCGTCGGACTGCCCAAGGCGGACGGGCCATAGCCCCCGAAGGGGGCGGGCGGGTGGGAGGTGAGCGGGAAACAGGCCAAGCGGCACATGGCCCAAGACGGAACGACGCCGCCAGCCCCGCGCGGCGGATTCACCCCTGCCACCCCCCGCCGACCCCACCCGACGCAAGCCACCCCCTCCGAACCACCCCCGGACGGGCCTAGCACAGGCACCCCCGCCCCCACGCCCACCCATACCCCTTTCGGGTCAGCTTCGTAGGTACGGCGGACGCATCAGCAGGCAAAAGGCAAGCTGATGCATCACGTACGCCAACCACGCAAAGGACCCGTATGCGCAGCACGCCGCCCCTCGCCGGAGGTACCCAAGGCCCCGACGCCCTGCGGCCGTTGCTCACCACCGTCCTCGACGCCCTCCACAAAGGCGCCGCCCACCGCGGCGGCCCACTCCCGGCGGGCGGACCCGAGGCCGTCACGGCTCAACTCCACCACGACGTAGGGGAGTTGCTGCCCACCCACGGCACCGGAGCCGAAGAAGCGCTGCGCACCCTCGTCACCGCCCTCGCCGAAGGCGCCGCCGACCCCGCCGACCCGTTGTGCGCCGCCCACCTGCACTGCCCGCCGCTCGCCGTCGCCACCGCCGCCGACCTCGCCGCGAGCGCCCTCAACCCCTCCATGGACTCCTGGGACCAGGCCCCCGCCGCCTCCGCCCTCGAAGCCCTCGTCACCACCACCCTCGCCCACGAGGTCTACGCCCCAGGCACCCCCGCCGCACGCGAGCAGGCCACACCCGCCCACGCCTCACGCGGGCAAGCCGCACCCACCCCCACCCCACCGGAGCACCCCACCCCCACCCCCACCCCCACCCCCGACGCCCTCGTCACCACCGGCGGCACCGAAGCCAACCAGCTCGCCGTCCTCCTCGCCCGCGAAGCCGCCCCGCCCGGCGAACCCGTTCACCTCCTCGTCGGGGCCAACGCCCACCACAGCCTCGCCCGCGCCGCCTGGCTCCTCGGCCTGCCCGAACCGGTCACCGTGCCCGCCCCCGCCGGCACCCTCGACCCCGCCGCCCTCGACGAGGCCCTCACCGCACTCCCGGGGCCCAAACTCGTCGCCGCCACCGCAGGCACCACCGACGCGGGCCTCATCGACCCGCTCCCAGAAATCGCCGACATCTGCGAGCGGCACGGCGCCCGCCTCCACATCGACGCCGCCTACGGCGCAGGCGCCCTCTTCAGCCCCCGCGAAGCCCCCAAACTGAACGGCCTCGCCCGCGCCCACACCGTCGCCCTCGACCTGCACAAACTCGGCTGGCAGCCCGTCGCCGCCGGCATCCTCGCCGTACGCGACACCACCGAGACCAGCGCCCTCGGTCACCAGGCCGACTACCTCAACGCCGACGACGACACCGAAGCCGGACTCCCCGACCTCCTCGGCCGCTCCCTGCGCACCACCCGCCGCCCCGACATCCTCAAAACGGCCGTCACCTTCAAAGCCCTCGGCCGCACCGGACTCGCCGCCCTCGTCGACGACGTCACCGCCCTCGCCCACCACCTCGCCCAACTCATCGACGCACACCCGCACTTCGAGCTCTACGACACCCCCACCCTCACCACCGTCCTGTTCCGGCCCACCGGCGCCACCGACGAAACCATCGCCGCGATCCGCCGGTCCCTGCTCACCGAGGGCCGCGCCGTCCTCGGCCGCGCCCGCATGGACGGAAAGCTCCACCTCAAAGCCACCCTGCTCAACCCGCACGCCACCCCCGAAGACCTCACCGCCCTCCTGGAACTGGTGGAAGGACACACGCCGCGATGACAGCCGCGCCCACCCCCAACCCCGCAACACGGCCCACCGAAGAACCCCGCGACCTCGTCGGCATCGGCATCGGCCCCTTCAACCTCTCCCTCGCGGCCCTCGCCCACCCCCTCACCGAACTCGACACCGCCTTCTACGAACAGCGCCCCGACTTCCACTGGCACCCCGGCCTGCTCATCGAAGGCGCCACCCTCCAAGTCCCGTTCCTCGCCGACCTGGTGACCCTCGCCGACCCCACCAGCCACTGGAGCTTCCTCAACTACCTCAAGACCCGCGAGCGCCTCTTCCCCTTCTACTTCGCCGAGCGCTTCCACATCCAGCGCGCCGAATACGACGCCTACTGCCGCTGGGTCAGCGAAAACCTCCCCGGACTCCACTTCTCCCACCAGGTCGACGCCGTCCGCTGGAACACCGAACGCGCCCTGTTCGAAGTCGACTTCACCCAACTCGACGCCGAAGGCGAAGCCGAAGCCCTCGGCCGTACGTACACGAAGAACGTCGCCATCGGCGTCGGCACCGCCCCCTACGTACCCGAACCCCTCAGGCCGCTCGAAGAAGCACCCACCGTGCCCGTCGTCCACTCGGCCGACTACCTCACCCACCGCGACCGCCTGCTCGCAGCCGAACACATCACCGTCGTCGGCAGCGGACAGTCCGGCGCCGAGATCTTCCTCGACCTCCTCCGGTCCCGCCCCGTCGGCCGCGAGAAGATCCACTGGCTCGCCCGCACCGACGCGTTCGCGCCCATGGAGTACAGCAAGCTCGGCCTCGAACACTTCACCCCGGACTACAGCCACTACTTCCACCACCTGCCCGAGGCAGAACGCGACCGCCTCGTGCCCGCGCAGTGGCAGCTCCACAAGGGCATCGACGCCGACACCATCGCCGCCATCCACGAAGAGCTCTACCAGCGCACCCTGAACGGCGGCTGGCCCGACGCCACCCTCACTCCCGGCGTCAGCATCCGCACCGCCGGCCGCGTCGCCACCACCAAAGTCGAACTCCACCTCGAACATCGCCAACAAGGCACCCGCTCCCGCCTCACCACCGACGCCGTCGTCCTCGCCACCGGCTACAAGGAACGCCCCCTCAGCGGCATGCTCTCCGGACTCGACCCCTACCTGCGCCGCGACCACTCCGAACGCCCTCGCATCGACGACCACTTCCGCCTCGTCCTCGACGACCGCGTCCAAGGCTCCGTCTACGTCCAGAACGCCGAACGTCACACCCACGGCGTCGGCGCCCCCGACCTCGGACTCGCCGCCTGGCGCAGCGCCACCATCCTCAACTCGCTGACCGGCAAGGACCCCTACCCGCAGCCCCGGCGCACCGCCTTCACCACGTTCGGCCTCACCGGACACGAAAACCGCGCCCCCCTGCCCGGACAGCAGACAGGAGAGCGCGGCACCATGGTCAAACTCCAGGACTGACCGCCGAACGGCTACGGCTCACTGCGCGAACACCGGCGTCCCGTCCCGCGTCAACTTCCAATCCACCGAAGCGAAGTCCGCCGTGTCGAGGACGCCCTTCGCCGTCACCCACTCCGAGATCCGCGTCCGGATCTCCGTCGACTCCGACCACAGCTCCTTCGCCGACGCCACATGCGGGAACGCGCCACCACCGTTCGCCCGATAGTTGTTCACCGCGAACACGAACTGCGCGGCATCATCCAGATCCTTGCCGTCGAACTTCAGATTCCTGATCCGGGAACCCGCCGCCTGCGCGATGTCGATGTCGTACGTCAACCCCGACACATAGTCGTAGTTGTAGTCAGGCCGATTGCCCGCGTTCGTCAGCTTGTCCACATCCACCGCCGCGCCCGCCGCCGTCCGCACGAAGTACTCCGCCGAATACTCCAGATACGCCCGCACCTGCGCACCCGTCAGCAACTTCGCCACCAGCGTGTTGTCGTACACGTACAGACTCGACAGATCCCGGATCGTCACATCACCGGCAGGAATCTCCGACGTGCGCGAGAACGGCGACGCCTGCGACAGCACCGGCAGCTTCGCGTACTCCGTCGACGCCAGCGCCTTCGTCACCACATCCGCCTGCACCTTGTTGATCAGATCGATGATCGGCGCATCCTTGTACCGGGCATCAACCGTCGTCAGCGCCTGCTTCGCCGTCCCCACGACCTGATTGACATACGCCACCACCGTCTCGTGCTGCTCCTTGAGCAACTTCGAGATCTCCGGATCGTCCGCCACCACATTCGTGTTCCGCAGCGACGCCTTCACCGACTCGACGGACCAACGACCCTTCTCCCACACGAGATCGAAGTCGAACAACGCCAACCGCTCGGCGTAGCACAGCGGTTCGGACAGGACGACCGTCTTCCCCGTCTTCTCGTTCGTCACCAACTGCTGCTCGATCTCGACGTGCGCGTGCCCCACCAGAATCGCATCGACCCCCGGCACCTGCTTCGCGACATTCGCCGCCGCGTTCTCCACATACGGCACCTGATCCCCGTACGAGGACTGCCCCGACGCCCCCGAATGCGCCGACACGATCACCACATCCGCGCCCATCGACCGCAGCCTCGGCACCCACTTCGCCGCCTGCTCCTCAAGCCCCGGGAACTTCAACACACCCTGGACATAAGCCTTGTCCCAGATCGCGATCCCCGGATTCGTCAGCCCCAGGACCGCAACCGTCACGTCCTTGCCGTGCGGGGTACGCAGCCGCTTCATGAAGTACGGAGGAAACGCCGGCTTCTCCGTCTTCGCATCCACCGCATTCGCGCCCAACAGCGGAAACTCGCACTGCGACTCGAACTTCCGCAGCGTCTCGATGCCGTAGTTGAACTCGTGATTGCCGAGCGCCACCGCGTCGTACCCGATCGCGTTCATCGCCCGCGCCATCGGATGCACCGGACCACCGGCCGCCGTGATCGGATCGACCTTCGCGTAGTAGTACGTCAACGGGGTGCCCTGAATCGTGTCCCCGGCGTCGATGAGCAGGGTGTTCCCCCGCCCCTTCTCCGCACGCACCTGATCCACCAACGTCGAAACCCGGGCCAGACCCTGCGCGTTGCCTGCGGCATCCGAGTAGTCGGCGTTCTTGAAGTAGTCCCAGTTGAAGACGTGACCGTGCAGATCCGTCGTCCCCATCACCGTGAACGCGTACCGCTTCTGCTTCTTCGGCTTTGCCGCGGCGGAGGCAGGCGCGGCGACGGCACCGGCCAGGGCCACCCCGGCACCCGTACCGGCCGACCGGGCGAGAAAGGATCTACGGTCCAACGACATCGGAGTCTCCTCGTCTACGTGTACGCCATGATGACGCGCGTAGATTCTTGCTCACCAACCCCAACTCGCAACAGCCTCACAAGGTTTCGTTTCGGTGATGACAAAGTGGGCGCATGACCAACGACCACCCCACCGCCACCCCCGAAGCCCCACGGATCGCCGTCCGCGGAGAAGCCCACATCGAAGCCGAACCCGAACTCGCCCGCATCGGCATCACCGTCGCCGCCCGCGGCACCGACCGCCGCACCGCCCTCGAAGACCTCACCCGCCGCAACACCCACGTACTCGACCTCATCAAGAGCTACGGAGACGCCATCGACAAAACCGCCACCGGCGCCCTCTCCATCACCCCCGAACTCACCAAACGCGGCCGCGGCGAACGCATCCGCACCTACCACGGACGCGTCCACATCACCGCCGACCTCACCGACTTCACCGCACTCGGCGAACTCACCACCCGCCTCGCCGACCTCGACCTCACCAGCGTCCAAGGACCCTGGTGGTCCCTGCGCCCCACCTCACCCGTACACGCCCAAGCCAGGCAACAAGCCGTCCGCGAAGCCGTCCAACGCGCCCGCGAATACGCCGAAGCCCTCGACACCACCCTCGACGCACTCATCGACATCGCCGACATCGGCGCCGACGACCCCACCATGACCGACCGCGCCATGCCCCGCGGCATGATGCGCACGGCCGCCTACGCCGGCGCCGAGCCCGAACCCGCCCCCGCACTCGACCTCGAACCCCAACGCCAACGCGTACGCGCCCAGGTCAACGCCCGCTTTACGATGCACCCGCCCACCCTCTGAAGCCCTCTGATTCGCTCATCAGAGCGCAACGTCGCCCATATTCAAGCCTTGTCAATAGCCCTTCACGCAAAGGTTGTTGAGTAGTCATGACCGACCAATTCTCTACCCGTCGGTAAGGTTTAGGCTCGAAAGCATGCGCCGAGCAAAGATCGTCTGCACCCTGGGCCCCGCCACCGACTCGTACGAGCAGATCAAGGCACTCGTCGAAGCCGGAATGGACGTAGCCCGCTTCAACCTCAGCCACGGCACCTACGCCGAACACGAGGAGCGCTACCAGCGCGTGCGAAAGGCCTCCGACGAGACCGGCCGCAGCGTCGGAATCCTCGCCGACCTTCAAGGCCCGAAGATCCGACTCGGCCGATTCAGCGAAGGACCCGTACTACTCGAACGCGGCGACGAGTTCACCATCACCGTCGAAAGCGGCATCCAAGGCGACCGCCAAACCTGCGGCACCACCTACGACGGCCTCGCCCAAGACGTCACCACCGGCGAACGCATCCTCGTCGACGACGGCAAAGTCACCCTCGAAGTCACCGCGGTCGACGGACCCCGCGTCCGCACCCGCGTCATCGAAGGCGGCATGGTCTCCGACCACAAGGGCCTCAACCTCCCCGGAGTCGCCGTCTCCGTCCCCGCCCTCTCCGACAAGGACGAAGCCGACCTCCGCTGGGCCCTGCGCACCGGAGCCGACATCATCGCGCTCTCCTTCGTCCGCAGCGGCCGCGACATCGAAGACGTCCACCGCATCATGACCGAAGAAGGCCGCCACCTCCCCGTCATCGCCAAGGTGGAAAAGCCCCAAGCCGTCGACAACATCGACGACATCGTCGCCGCATTCGACGGCATCATGGTCGCCCGCGGCGACCTCGGCGTCGAAATGCCCCTCGAACAAGTCCCGATCGTCCAAAAGCGCGCCATCAAACTCGCCAAGCGCAACGCCAAACCCGTCATCGTCGCGACCCAAATGCTCGACTCGATGATCGACAACTCCCGCCCCACACGCGCCGAAGCGAGCGACGTCGCAAACGCCGTCATCGACGGCACCGACGCCGTCATGCTTTCCGGTGAAACCAGCGTCGGAAAATACGCCATCGAAACCGTCAAGGTCATGGGCCGCATCGTCGAAGCGGCAGAGGAAGACATCCTCGCCAAGGGCCTCCCGCCGCTCACCGAACGCAACAAGCCGCGCACCCAAGGCGGAGCAGTCGCCCGCGCCGCAGCCGAAATGGGCGACTTCCTCGGCGCGAAATTCCTCGTCGCCTTCACCCAGTCCGGCGACACCGTCCGCCGCCTCTCCCGCTACCGCTCGCCGATCCCGCTGCTCGCCTTCACCCCACAGGCGGCAACGCGCTCACAGCTCAACCTCACATGGGGCGTAGAGACGTTCCTCGGCCCGCACGTCGACTCCACCGACGCCATGGTCGCCCAGGTCGACGAACAACTCCTGAAGATCGGCCGCTGCAAAAAGGGCGACACCGTCGTCATCACGGCAGGCTCCCCTCCCGGCGTCCCCGGCTCCACGAACCTCGTCCGCATCCACCACATCGGCGAGGACGACAGCCCCAAGTAGCAGGCAGTAATACGTAGTTGGGGCCGCAGACCCGTAGGTAAAGGGTGCGGCCCCTACGCACGTTCCTGGGCATGAACCCCGTGCATGCCCAGGACGACTACGGGGTCAGGATTGCGGAGTCACGATCACGGCGTCACGATCGCGAAATTCGGATCCGGCTTCTCGACCACGCCCAGCAACTTCTGCAACAGCGACGCATCACCCGACACCTCAATGTCCCCCAGCCCCTTCCCGCCCAACAAGGCGAGCAACTGCGGCTTGGTCATGGACAGCGTCACACCCGCGCCACCGTCGGCCTTGTCATCGCTCCTGTACGTCAACACACCGTTCTGCAACGTCAGGTGATAGACGACACCCAGCGCCGGGAAACTCCAGTCCATCCTGATCTTCAGATCCCACGCCTTGGGCCCATTGATCCGAATCGCGACCGAGTCGATCAGCTGGTCGATGCCCAGAGCCATCATCATCGTCGGACTCACCGACGTCGACCCACCCGGCTTGACCCCGTCCGTCAGCTCCATCGCACCCGTGAGATAGAAGTTCCGCCACACCGCGTTCTCGGTCGCGTACCCCAACCTCGTGTAAATCGCGGCTAGTTCGGCTTTGGCGGCCTTGTGATCGGGATCCGCGAACACGACGTGATTCAGCAACGTCGCGGCGAACCGTAGATCACCATCTTTCGCGAACCCCTTCGCCTTGGCGACCGTCGCCGTCCGCCCACCCAACGCCTTCACGTACCGCTTCGCCTCATCGACCGGCGTGTGCTCCCAGAGATGGGCCGGATTCGCATCGAACCAGCCCATGTAGCGCTGATAGATGCCCTTCACGTTGTGACTGAGCGAGCCGTAGTAACCGCGATTCGCCCACACGTTCAGCGCGGGCGGCAGCTGAATCTCCTCAGCGATCTCCCTACCGGTCATCCCGATATTGATCATCCGAAGCGTCTGATCATGCATGTACGCATACAAGTCCCGCTGCACCGCCAGCAGTTCGGAGATCTCCTCACCACCCCACGTCGGCCAGTGATGCGACGCGAACGCCACATCCACCCGATCCGCGAACAGATCGATCGACTCGTTCAGGTAATGCGCCCACTCACGGGCATCCCGCACCTGCGCACCACGCAGCGTGATGATGTTGTGCATCGTGTGCGTCGCGTTCTCCGCCATACACACCGCACGCAGATCAGGGAAGACAAAGTTCATCTCCGCCGGCGCCTCGGTCCCCGGCGTCATCTGAAACTCGACCCGCACCCCGTCGAACGTCTCGACCTGCCCGGTCTTGGTGATGCTTTTGGTGGGCGGGATCAGCCCGACCGTCCCCAACGACACGTTCTGCCCGAGGCCACAACCGATCTGCCCCTTCGCCGACTTGGGCAGCCGCGCGCCATACATGTACGAGGAACGACGCGTCATCGCCGTACCCGCGTACACGTTCTCCGAGACGGCGTGCTCCAGGAACCCCTCGGGCGCGACGACCGGTACGTCACCGGCCCCGTCCGGCAGAATCCCGTACGCGCCACCGAAGTGATCGACGTGCGGGTGCGTATAGATCAGCGCCGTGACCTTCTTGTCGGCGGCGTCGCGGTGGTCCCGGTACAGCTTCAGCGCTGCGGCGGCCGTCTCGGCGGAGATCAGCGGGTCGATGACGATGAGCCCGGTATCGCCCTCGACGATCGTCATGTTCGACAGGTCGAGTCCACGGACCTGGTAGATCCGGTCGGTGACCTTGTAGAGCCCCTGCTTGCTGACGAGCTGCGACTGCCGCCACAGGCTCTTGCTGGCGGTTGCGGGGGCGTCCTTCTTGAGGAAGTCGTACCCGTCGGCGTCCCAGACGACCTTGCCGTCCGCGTTCTTGATCACGCCCGGCGTGAGCGCCGCGATGAAGCCCTTGTCGGCGTTGGTGAAGTCGGTGTCGTCGTCGTAGTTCAAGTCGCCCTCGTCCGTCGCGCCGATGCTGTCCCCTGAGGTGGCCTGGCCGCCGCCGGGTCTGTGTGCGGCGAACGCAGACTCCGGGCTCACGGCCACGGCAGCCGCGGCGGCACCTGCCGCGGCCGCGACGAAGCGGCGCCGGTTGATCGGGCTCATGCGTACCTCTTCGGGCGGGTGGTGGGTGTGAACCCGAACGTCCGTCGAGGCGGGTGGGGTGGTCAAGGGTTCCTGGGGGATTTGGGGCAGGTCCCAGGGTGTAGGCGGGGCGGGTGTGACGGGTCCTATTGCGGGGTCAGTACTTGGGACCTACGTGGGCGTCCATGAGGGCGACATCCGCTTTGCGGGCGACCGAGATGTTGCGTGCGTTTGCTTGCTTCCAGCGGACGTCGAGCTTGTCGAGCGTGTCGGTGTAGAGCTGCCGGATGCACTCGGACTTGTTGGTGAAGAAGTACCGGGGGTACTCGTATCGCTTGCGTTCGCCGGCGATGACCCGGGTCGTCCAGTTCGTGGTACGGCATCCGTCGGAGTGGATGAGCCCCCGGACGAACTCCCAAGGGTGGGCGTCGACGATCTCCTGCTGCCAGGAGGCCAGGACGATCTTGCGCTCGTGCTTCTTGCCGGGGCCGTGCTGGGGGAAGAGGCAGGGGACGTGCTGCGAGTAGAGCTTGATGTGGTGGCAGCCCTGGCTCTTTGCCCTGCAGACCTGATTGCTCGGGAAAACGCTGCGCATCGCGCTCTCGGTTTCGTCAGCGACGCCGGGCCAGGCGTCGGCGCAGGCGATCCTGAGACTGGGTACGCGGTGGCCCGCGTAATGGGAGATGTGGCCGTCTCCCAGGTACTGGCCAAGGAGATAGGAGTACGCGGGTGAATCCAGCGGATGGTCGTCGCAATGCGGGCAAGCCGACGAGTGCCCTCCTGGACACTCTCCGTGCTTGGCCCGGTCATTGTGCTTCCAGTGCCCAATGGTCCCCACGGGGATGCCGAGGGTGCGCGCCACGTCAGCGTTCTTGGCTCCGCCTCGAAGGAGCGTGATGGCGTGCTGGCGAGTTCCGAGCGGGTGCATTTTCATGCAGCAATCCTGCATGGGTATGCAATTCCGGGGACACTAAAAAGCGGAGGTTCACGAGAACGTGAACCTCCGCTTTTTGCTTGCGGTGCCGGGTATGGGATTCGAACCCACACGTCCTTTCGGACAGAGGTGTTTGAGACCTCCGCGTCAACCAGTTGCGCCAACCCGGCTCGGCACTGCGCTGAGTGTACCGGTTCATGAACGGCAGCCGCAGCTAGGTAGGCTTTAGGGCAGCAGCACACCGCCTGCCCGAACAAGGAGCGCCCCCGTGACCGCCCCCGAGACGCCCGAGCCCGTAGACGCAGTCGACGACGACAAGTCGCACGTCCCGCCGCTGACGACCCGCGTCGTCATCGCCGAGGACGAGGCCCTCATCCGCCTCGACCTCAAAGAGATGCTCGAGGAAGAGGGCTACTCCGTCGTGGGCGAGGCCGGCGACGGCGAGCAGGCCGTCGAGCTGGCCCGTGAGCACAAGCCCGACCTGGTGATCCTCGACGTGAAGATGCCGAAGATGGACGGCATCAGCGCGGCGGAGAAGATCGCCGGTGAGTCGATCGCCCCTGTTCTGATGCTGACCGCGTTCTCGCAGCGCGACCTGGTGGAGCGTGCGCGCGACGCCGGTGCGATGGCGTATCTGGTGAAGCCGTTCAGTAAGAGTGACGTCGTCCCGGCGATCGAGATGGCCGTGTCGCGCTTCACGGAGCTGAAGACGCTGGAGAACGAGGTCGCGGACCTTACGCAGCGTCTTGAGACGCGGAAGCTGGTGGACCGGGCGAAGTCGGTTCTGCAGACGGAGTACGGGCTGACGGAGCCCGCCGCGTTCCGTTGGATTCAGAAGACGTCGATGGATCGCCGGTTGTCGATGCAGCAGGTGGCCGAGGCGGTCATTCAGGATGCCGCGGAGAAGAAGGCTTCGAAGGGCTGACGTCGCTCGTTACGTGTGTGAGGCCCGCATCCCGTTTCAGGGGTGCGGGCCTCAGCCACATTCACGTAAAGCACGTACAGCACGTAAAGCGATCAGTCCTCGCCGAGGTAGGCCTTCCGTACGGATTCGTCGTGGAGGAGGTCTTCGCCGCTGCCGGAGAGGACGATGGAGCCGACTTCCATGACGTGGCCCTGGTCGGCGAGTGACAGCGCCGCTTGGGCGTTCTGCTCGACCAACAGGATGGTCGTTCCTTGGGCCTTGAGTTCCGAGATCGTCGACATGATCTTCTGCATCATGATCGGTGAGAGGCCCATGGACGGTTCGTCGAGCATCAGCAGCTTGGGTTGGGACATCAACGCCCGTCCCATGGCCAGCATTTGCTGCTCGCCGCCGGACAGCGTTCCCGCCGCCTGCTTCCTACGTTCCCCGAGGATCGGGAACAGTTCGTAGGCCCGCTGCATGTCCTTTTCGACGGCCGCCTGGTCGCGGCGGAGGAATGCGCCGAGTTGGAGGTTCTCCGCGATGGTGAGGCGGGGGAAGATGCGGCGGCCTTCGGGGGAGTGCGCCAACCCCATCGCGACGATCTTGTGCGCGGGTACGGAGGCCAGCGGTTCCCCGGCGAAGCTGATCTTGCCGCCTGAAGGTTTCAGCAGTCCGGAGAGGGTGCGCAGGGTGGTGGTCTTGCCGGCGCCGTTGGTGCCGATCAGGGTGACGACCTGGCCTTCTTCGACGCTGAAGGAGATGCCTTTGACGGCTTCGATCTTGCCGTAGGCGACCTTGAGGTCCTCGACCTCGAGCAGTGCGGTCACTGGTCGTTTCCTTCCCCGTCGGCCTGGGCTTCCGCGGCCTGGACTTCTTCGATGGCGGTGTCTTCGGGGGCGCCTTCGAAGGGGGTGCCGAGGTAGGCGGCGATGACGCGTTCGTCGCCCTGGACTTCTTGGCTGGTGCCTTCGACGAGTTTTTCGCCTTGGACGAGTACGGCGACGCGGTCGCAGAGGTTGAAGATGAAGCGCATGTCGTGCTCGATGACGAGGACGGCGATGCCCTTGTCGCGGATGGCGACGACCAACTCTTCGGTGGCTCGGGTCTCTTGGGGGTTCATGCCGGCCGTCGGCTCGTCCAGGAGAAGGAGACCCGGTTCACTGGCCAGTGCCCTCGCGATTTCCAGCTTGCGCTGTTCTCCGTAGGGGAGGTTGCGGGCGAGGTGGTCGCGTTTGTGGGAGAGGCCGATGAAGTCGAGGAGTTCCATGGCGCGTTCTTCGCTGCCGCGTTCGGCTTTGCGGAAGCCGGGTCCTCGTAGGAGGGCCGACCACAGGCCTTCCTTGGTCCGCGTGTGGCGACCCACCAACACATTCTCAAGGACGGTCATGTTGGCGAAGAGGCGGATGTTCTGGAAGGTGCGGGCGACGCCTGCCTGGGTGACGAGGTGGGGTTGGGGCGGGAGGGTGTTGCCCTGGAAAGAGACCTTGCCTTCGGTGGGGACGTAGAGGCCGGTGAGGCAGTTGAAGAAGGTGGTTTTTCCGGCGCCGTTGGGGCCGATGAGGCCGACGATTTCGCCTTGGTCGACGTGGAGGTCGACGTCTCGTACGGCGGTGAGGCCGCCGAAGCGCATGGTGACGCCGCTTGCCTGGAGCACTGTGGTCATGGTGGTCACGCTCCGGCCTTGGTGGGTGCCGTACTGGCGCCGGTGAGGCTTGTTTGTTCGGGGACGTCGAGTTGGCCGGTGTCGTGGAATTCGAGTTGCCGGCGTTTGTCGGCGACGAGGCCTTCGGGGCGGAAGCGCATGAGGAGGATCAACGCGATGCCGAAGAGGAGGAGTTGGTAGTCGCCGATGAACTGGAGTTTGGCGGGGATCAGGTAGAGCAGGGCCGCGCCGATGAGGGGGCCGCTGACGGTTCCCATGCCGCCGAGGATGACTGCGGCGAGCAGGAACGCGGAGTTGGGTGGTGCGTTCTCGACGAATTTGTACTGGTCGGGGGTGACCGAGTACTGGACGTGGGCCTGGACGCTGCCGGCCATGCCTGCGAGGGCGGCGCCGAGTGCGAAGGCGAGGAGTTTGAGGCGGAAGGCGTTGATGCCCATGGCGCGGGCGGCTGTTTC
This sequence comes from Streptomyces sp. UC4497, assembly GCF_054871485.1. Lineage (NCBI taxonomy): Bacteria > Bacillati > Actinomycetota > Actinomycetes > Kitasatosporales > Streptomycetaceae > Streptomyces > Streptomyces sp. UC4497. The sequence goes on from NZ_JBTYHB010000029.1 coordinate 32,619, forward strand.
GTCTTCGCGGATGGCGACCCAGGCGCGGCCGATGCGGCTGTCGCTGGCGCGGCGGAAGACGGTCACGACGATGATCGTGAAGAACAGCATGAGGAGGTAGTAGTTGGCGAAGCGGCCGAGGTCGACGCCGAGGACGGTGTGTGTTTCGCCGAGGTCGAAGCCGAAGATTTTGAGGTCGGGGATGTTGGGGATGCCGTTGGGGCCGTTGGTGATGTCGGGGCCTGAGTCGCCGTCGAGGTTGTTCATGGTGATGCGGAAGATTTCGCCGAAGCCGAGGGTGACGATGGCGAGGTAGTCGCCTCGGAGGCGGAGGGTGGGTGCTCCGATGGCGACGCCGAAGGCGAGGGAGGCTGCTGCGCCGGTGAGTACGGCGGCCCAGAAGGGGAAGTGGACGCCGATGGTGGAGTCGGGGCTGCCGGAGACGAGGGCTGCGGCGTAGGCGCCGACGCCGAGGAAGGCGACGTAGCCGAGGTCGAGGAGTCCTGCGAGGCCGACGACGACGTTGAGGCCGAGGGCGACGGTGGCGAAGACGAGGATGTTGGCGGCGACGTTGGTGTAGGTGTCGTTGGTCTGGGTGAAGGGGAAGGCTGCCGCGGCGACGAAGGCGGCGGTGAGGCTGATGTTGCGGTGTTTGTTGGTGAGGCCGGTGATGCGGGCGAGGAGGCCTGCTTTGGCGAGGCCGGCTGCGCCGAAGGAGACGATGATGAGGTAGCCGACGAAGAGTTCGCCGTATTCGGTGTCGATGCCGTACGTGAAGACGTAGAGGGCGAGGCCGAAGGCGATGGCGATGAGGAGGATTTCGGCCCAGGCGGGGAGCTTGATGGTGCTGGGGCGTGGGGCCGGGGCTTTGAGGGCGGCCCGGAAGCGGCGCCAGGGGTTGGTGGCTTCGGGGTTGGGGACGTCGGCGGGGAGGCCGAGGGCGAGGAGAGTGGTGGCGAGGGCTGCGATGCCCGCGATCCAGGCTCCGGGTTCGAGGTTGGCGGTGCCGCCGAGTTTCGCTGAGATGGCGCCCATGGTGTAGCCGGTGGTGCCGAGGGTGCCGAGGGCGAGGAGGAGGGTGGGGGCGGTGGTGCCGCCGGGGGTGAGCCATTGGAGGCCGCGGGTGCCGAGTCCCGAGAGGGCGAGCAGCAGGGTGAGGAGTGCGCCGACGAGGGTGAGGACTTGGAGTCCGCCGGGGTAGCCGGTGACGGTGAGGTCGCCGGGGAATTCGGTGGTCCAGGTCCAGGCGAGGAAGGTGCTGGCGAGGGTGAGGAGGGCGCCGGCTGCGGTGCCGTAGCGGGCTGCTTTTTCGGGGAGGGGGAGGGCGGCGGTCTTGGCGCCGGCTGTGGCTGTGGTTGTCGTCATGGTGGTCACGCCCTGTCCGAGACGCGTTCGCCGAGTAGGCCTTGGGGCCTCAGCAGGAGGACGAGGATGAGGAGGGCGAAGGCCCAGACGTCCTTCCAGGCTCCGCCGCCGAAGAGTTCCATGCCGGGGATGTCGCCGATGTAGGCGGTGGCGAGGGCTTCGGCGAGGCCGAGGGTGAGGCCGCCGATCATGGCGCCGTAGATGTTGCCGATGCCGCCGAGTACGGCTGCGGTGAAGGCTTTGAGGCCGGCGATGAAGCCCATTTTGAAGCCGACTTGGCCGTATTTGAGGCCGTAGGCCATGGCGGCGACGGCTGCGAAGGCGCCGCCGATGGCGAAGGCGGTGACGACGATGCGGTCGGTGTTGATGCCCATGAGCTTGGCGGTGTCGGGGTCTTGGGAGGTGGCTTGCATGGCGCGGCCTGTGCGGGTTTTGGCGACGAAGTAGGCGAGGCCTGCCATGCAGATGGGGGCGGCGATGATGAGGAAGAGGTCGCCGCGTTGGAGGGTGAAGGCGCCGAGGTCGATGGGCCCGCCCTCGAACTGGGGGAAGGTGCGGTCGGCCTTGGCGTCGGGGTAGAAGGCCCAGACGGCTTGCTGGAGGGCGATGGAGAGGCCGATGGCGGTGATGAGCGGTGCGAGGCGTGGGGCGTTTCTGAGTGGCCGGTAGGCGAAACGTTCCGCGCCGACGGCGATGAGGACGGAGCAGGCGATGCCCATCAGGAGCATGAGGGGCATGGCGACGGCGAGGGATGTTCCGCCGGGGAGCAGGAGCCACATGGTGAGGGCGCCGAAGCCGCCGATCATGTAGATCTCGCCGTGGGCGAAGTTGATGAGCTGGATGATGCCGTAGACCATGGTGTAGCCGACGGCTATGAGGCCGTACAGGGCTCCGAGGATCAGGCCGTTGACCAGCTGTTGCGGCAGATCGTGCACCGCTGGGCCTCCGTGGGTGGTGGTGTCAGGTACGGGTGCGCGGGGGGCTGTTGGTGGGCCCCCCGCGCATGGTTCGGTGCTGGGGGAGTGTCCGGGGTGCCGGGCGCTCCCTGTTGGTTACTGCGCTTCCAGCTCGCCGGTCTTGACCGGGGTGTGCTCGCCGCCCTTGACCTGGTAGACGGTGAGGGTGCGGTTGGTGGTGTCGCCGTACTGGTCGAAGGCGACGTTGCCGGTGACGCCGTTGAAGGAGACCTTCTGGGTGGCTTCGCTGATCTTCTTGCGGGCTTCCTTGGGGTCGCTGGGAAGCTTGCCGTCGTTGTCGGCCATGACCTGCTTGACGGCCTGGATGATGGTCCAGGCGGCGTCGTAGGAGAGGGCGCCGTAGGTCTCGTAGGGCTCGTCGTAGCCGGCGGCCTTGTAGTCGGCGATGAACTTCTTGGCGGTGTCGAGCTTCGCGGGCGGGGCGCCTACGGAGGTGGCGAAGTCGCCTTCGGCGGCCTTGCCTGCGAGCTTGGTGTAGTCGGCGCTCTGGAGGGCGTCGCCGCCGATGACGGGGATCTTGGCTCCGGCGTCCTTGATCTGCTTGGACAGGGGGGCGCCGGCCGGGTATTCGCCGCCGTAGTAGACGAAGTCGGCCTTGGAGTTCTTGATCTTTGTGGCGATGGCGCCGAAGTCGCGGTCGTCGGGGTTGATGTGGTCGGTGGTGATGACCTTGCCGCCGAGCTTGGTGAATTCCTGGCGGAAGGTGCGGGCGAGGCCCGCTCCGTAGGTCTTCTTGTCGTCGACGGAGTAGACCGTCTTCAACTTGAGGGTGTTGTACGCGTATTGGGCGGCGTAGGGGCCCTGCAGCGCGTCGGTGGTCGCGGTGCGGAAGTATGTGTCGAACTGGCGCGTCTTCTTGGTCGCGTACTTGGCGCCCTGGGTGAGTTCGGGTGCGGTGTTCGCGGGGGAGACCTGGACCAGGTTGGCGGAGGCGAAGGTCTTCTGCATCGACTGGGCGACGCTGGAGTTCAGCGGGCCGACGACGCCGAGGACGTCGTCCATGCCGACGAGTTTCGTGGCGTTCTGTCCGCCGGTGGAGGGGTTGGCGACGTCGTCGAGCGGCTCGGTCTTGAAGGTGACGCCGTTGACTTCTTTGTTCTTGTTGGCGGTCTTCGCGGCCAGGTCGACGGAGTTCTTGATGCCGATGCCGATGGCCGAGAGGTCGCCGCTGAGCGGGGCGTCGACGCCGATGACCACGGTGGTGTTCTCTCCGCCGCTGGACTTCTTGTCGTCGTCGCGCGAACCGCAGGCGGTGAGCGTGAGTGCTCCGGTGGTGAGCACGGAAGTGAGTATGAGCAAAGAACGGTGTCGCACGATCATTCCTCTCCCTGGCGCGGTCCCCTGGTCCAGGGGCCGTGTGTCTCGCCGGGCCGTACGGAGTGGTACAGGGGCCGTGCAAGTGGTGCGCCCGGCGGCGCGGTGACTGGCCGTGACTATAAGCGCAGGTGGCGGGGTGGAGCGTGGGTGCGGAAGAGGCTGTGACGTTCTTGTTATGCCGGGCGTCCCGGCTGGGCGGCGCAGACCAAGATCACCTCAAGTCCCGTCGTGGGGCGGGGTGTTCTCAAGATCGACATGGTCGGGTACGCCCCGTGTGCGTCGACAGGGCTACGCGGTGCGACGTTCGCATTGCTTCGTTGCGGCAGAGGTAACCGAGTGTTACCGCTGTGTGAGTTCGGCGGGAGGTTCTTTGCAGCGGGCGCGCAGCACCGTGAGCAGGTCGTGCGGATAGCGCTCGACGAAGATGAAGCTGTGCAGTTCTCTGGCCCGCCGGTTGGTGAGTGTGAGGTCCAGGTAGGACATGTCGAGGGCGCGGGGCAGGGCGGAGCAGTCGCGTACGTCGATCCGTACGGTGAGGGTGACCGGGGAGTCCGGGGTGGCCTCGATGGGCGGGCGTGGCGTGGAGGTCAGTGCCAATCGCTGGTCGCCCGCCCTTATGTGACGGATCGTCACGGTTCCGCCGTGGTCGACGCGCACGGTGAACCGGAAGGTGTCGCCGCGTGATCCTTCGTACGTCAGGTGGGTGACCTGGGCGGGCCAGGGATCGGGTGGCGTCGGGGCGGGCCGCTCGGGGCGGGGAAGCAGGAGGGTGCCCGCGACGGCGGCCGCGGCGACGAGTCCGGCGAGGAGGAGGCGGCGCCTGCGGGGCGGCAGTGCGGCCCAACGGTCGTACGGGCGCGGGGAGTCGGCGCCGACGACGTCGGTGGGGTGCGGCGCGCGAGGGTGGCTGTCGGTCGCGGGTTCGTGCGGCTCGACGGGCCCGATGCCGGTCATGCTCGACGGTAGGGCGGAGGGGGTGGGTCCGCCAATGGTGGTGCGAGGCGGCTGAGCAGTGGGGCCCGTCAATACCTGTGCACAACAAGTGAGTTGGGGACGCCCCCTGGTCGGACGGGGCGCGGCGCGATGGAATACCTCACGTCACCTCCCGTCCCATGAGTGAACTCCCGAACGCGCCCTTGGAGGCACGATGGTGAGATCCACCGGTAAGAGACGCTTCGGCCTGGCCCTGGTGTGTGCGCTGGTGGCGGCGGTGGCCGCCCCGTCCGCGTATGCCGTGCAACCCGCCGCCGGGCAGGCGGAGTTGAAGATCAAGGATCGTGAGACGCAGCCCGTCTTCTCGCGTGCGGACGCCGTGCTGCAGAAGGTCGACGTCCAGACGGAGGCCGACAGCGACGGCGACGGGAAGCGCGACACCGTGCGCATGCGGATCCTGCGGCCCAAGGAGACGGAGACGGCGGGGCTGAAGGTCGCCACGATCGTCGAGGCGAGCCCGTACTGGGCGGGTGGCAACGATGTCCCGAACCATGTCGTCGACCTGGACGAGGACGGTCTTCCGGAGTCGGGCAAGCGGTTCCAACAGGCTCCGGACAAGGCGGGGTTGACCGGTCCGGCCGTGGCGTACGGCGGGTACTACGACAACTACTTCCTGCCGCGCGGCTATGCCGTGGCCGAGGTCGACAGCCTCGGTACCGGCGACTCCACCGGCTGTCCGACCTCGGGTGGCCGCAACGAGACGCTCGGCGCGAAGGCCGCGATCGACTGGCTGAACGGTCGCGCCAAGGGCTGGGACACGCAGGGCGATCCGATCCGTGCGGACTGGTCGACCGGTGACTCCGCCATGATGGGTATCTCCTACAACGGCACGCTGCCGACCGCCGTCGCCAGTACGGGAGTTGAGGGCCTGAAGGCGATCGTGCCGGTCTCCGGGATCTCCTCCTGGTACGACTACTACCGCGCGAACGGCGGTGTCGTGGCGCCCGGCACGTACCAGGGCGAGGACACCGACGTGCTCGCCAGGTACGTGTACTCGCGGGCCGACCGGGAGATCTGCAAGCCGGTGCTCGACTCGCTGGAGCGTGATCAGGACCGGGTGAGTGGCGACTGGTCGCCGTACTGGCAGGAGCGCGACTATCTGAAGGACGCGCGCCGGATCAAGGCGGCGACGTTCGTCGTGCACGGCCTCAACGACTGGAACGTGAAGACGAAGAACGCGGGCCAGTTGTGGGAGGCGCTGAAGAAGAACCATGTGCCGCGCAAGCTGTGGCTCCACCAGGCCGGGCACGCCAATCCGATGCCGCTGCGCATGGAGGAGTGGCTGAGCCAGGTCCACCACTGGTTCGACCACTATCTGTACGGCATCGACAACGGCGTCACGAAGGAGCCCCGGGTCGACGTCGAGCAGGCCGACTTCGGCTGGAAGCAGCAGAGCGACTGGCCGGCGGCGGGCACGCGTTCGACGACGCTTCGGATGCGCGCCGACGGCACGCTGGGGAGCAAGGCGGGCCCCCAGCGCGTGCAGTCGCTGACGGACGCGGGCCGGACGGTCGCCGCGGAGAAGCTGGTGACGTCGCCGGACGACGCGAATCCGAACCGGCTCGCGTACACGACGGGGCCGCTGGACGAGGACGTCCGGCTCAATGGCGTGCCCGAGGTCGATGTGCGGGCCTCGCTGGCCGGTACGTCGCCGTATGTGACCGCGCTGCTCGTCGACTACGGGCGGGACACCCGCGCCACTTCCGGCACGGTCACCGACACCTCGCAGCAGGTCTGTTACGGCGAGGGCGTGCCGGGTCTCGCCGGTGAGACGGGGTGCGCGTACCGCTCGAAGCACCGCACCGAGACCGCCGACTACAAGATCGTGACGCGGGGCTGGCTGGATGCCCGGAACCGGGTGTCGTACGAGCGTCAGTCGAAGGTCGTCGAGGGCCGCGAGTACCGGCTGAAGTGGGACATGCAGCCCGAGGACTATGTCTTCAAGGCGGGGCACCGGCTCGGTGTCGTCCTGATCTCCACCGATTACGACTACACGCTGCGCTACCCGGCGGGCACGAGGATGACGGTGCGCGCCGGGGACAGTGCGGTGACGCTGCCGGTGGCGCCGACCGCCGAGCGGTAGGCGCCGGGCTGCCTTCCGTTAGGCGGTGGGCGCGTCCGGGACTTCCTTGAGCATGCAGGTCAGGCGGGCCGAGCAGACCCGCCTGTCCTGCTCGTCGGTGATGACGATCTCGTACGTCGCCGTGGAGCGGCCGCGGTGCAGCGGGGTGGCGACGCCGGTGACGAGGCCGGAGCGGGCGCCTCGGTGGTGCGTGCAGTTCAGGTCGACGCCGACGGCGATCTTGCCGCTGCCGCCGTGCAGCATCGCGCCGACGGAGCCGAGGGTCTCGGCGAGCACGGCGGAGGCGCCGCCGTGCAGCAGCCCGTAGGGCTGGGTGTTGCCCTCGACGGGCATGGTGCCGACGACGCGCTCGGCCGAGGCCTCCTTCATCTCGATGCCCATGCGCGTGCCGAGGTGTCCTGCGGAGAACAGGGCGACGAGGTCGATGCCGAGTGCCGCGTACTCGTCGATGACCTCTTGCGGGAACTGCGTGTGGTTCTGCTCGCCCATGGCGCCCGGCTCCGTTCGTCGTGCCTTGCTTGAGTCGTCTACGTGGCTTGAGTCGTCCACGTGGGCGTCCTGAGCCGCCCACGTGGCTGAGCAAACGCTCAGTCGGTCCTGGATTGTTCCAGGCGGACCACGACGGACTTGCTCGCGGGTGTGTTGCTGGTGTCGGCGGTGGCGTCCAGCGGCACCAGTACGTTCGTCTCCGGGTAGTAGGCGGCCGCGCAGCCGCGGGCCGTCGGGTAGTGCACGACGCGGAAGCCGGGTGCGCGCCGCTCGACGCCGTCGCTCCACTCGCTCACGAGGTCCACGTAGGAGCCTTCGGCGAGGTCGAGGTCCTTGGCGTCGTCGGCGTTGACGAGGACGACGCGGCGGCCGTTCTTGATGCCGCGGTAGCGGTCGTCGAGGCCGTAGATCGTGGTGTTGTACTGGTCGTGCGAGCGCAGCGTCTGCAGGAGCAGTCGGCCCTCGGGGACGCGCGGGTACTCGACGGGCGCGGCCGTGAAGTTGGCCTTGCCGGTGGTGGTGGGGAAGCGGCGCTCGTCGCGCGGGGCGTGCGGGAGCGCGAACCCGTTCGGATCGGCGACCTTCTTGTTGAAGTCCTCGAAGCCGGGCACTACGCGCGCGATGCGGTCGCGGATCGTCGCGTAGTCCTTCTCGAACTCCTCCCAGGGCGTGGCCGATTCGGCGCCGAGTACGCGGCGGGCGAGGCGGGCGACGATGGCCGGCTCGGACAGCAGGTGCCGGCTCGCCGGGTCGAGGCGGCCGCGGGAGGCGTGCACCATGCCCATGGAGTCCTCGACGGTGACGAACTGCTCGCCGCTGCCCTGGAGGTCGCGCTCGGTGCGGCCGAGGGTGGGCAGGATCAGGGCGCGGGCACCCGTGACGGTGTGCGAGCGGTTCAGCTTGGTCGACACGTGGACGGTGAGGCGGGCGCGGCGCATCGCCGACTCGGTGACGTCCGTGTCGGGGGACGCCGAGACGAAGTTGCCGCCCATCGCGAAGAAGACCTTCGCCTGGCCGTCGCGCAGGGCGCGGATGGCGCGCACGACGTCGAAGCCGTGCTCGCGCGGCGGGGCGAAGCCGAACTCCTTCTCCAGGGCGTCGAGGAACGCGGGCGCGGGGCGCTCGAAGATGCCCATGGTGCGGTCGCCCTGCACATTGGAGTGGCCGCGCACGGGGCACACGCCGGCGCCTGCCCGCCCGATGTTGCCGCGCAGCAGCAGGAAGTTGACCACTTCGCGGATCGTCGGCACGGAGTGCTTGTGCTGGGTGAGGCCCATGGCCCAGCACACGACGGTGCGCTTGGAGGCGAGGACCATCTCCAGGGTGCGCTCGATGTCGGCGCGGGACAGGCCGGTCGCCGCGAGGGTCTCGTCCCAGTCGGCGGCGCGGGCGGCCGCGGCGAACTCCTCGTAGCCGTGGGTGTGCTCGGCGATGAAGGCGTCGTCGGTGGCGCCGTCGGTGTCGAGGATCATCTTGTTGAGGAGGCGGAAGAGGGCCTGGTCGCCGCCGAGGCGGATCTGCAGGAACAGATCGTTGAGCGCGGCGCCCTTGGTCATCCCCTTCGGGGTCTGCGGGTTCTTGAACTTCTCGAGCCCCGCCTCCGGCAGCGGATTGATCGAGATGATCTTCGCTCCGCCGGCCTTCGCCTTCTCCAGGGCGGAGAGCATGCGCGGATGGTTCGTGCCAGGGTTCTGCCCGGCGACGATGATCAGATCCGACTTGTAGAGGTCCTCCAGGAGGACGCTGCCCTTGCCGATGCCGATCGTCTCCGTGAGCGCGGAGCCGGACGACTCGTGGCACATGTTCGAACAGTCGGGCAGGTTGTTCGTGCCGAACTCGCGGGCGAACAACTGGTAGAGGAACGCCGCCTCGTTGCTGGTGCGCCCCGACGTGTAGAACACGGCCTCGTCGGGGGAGGCGAGCTCTTCCAGTTCCTTGCCGATGATGTCGAAGGCGCGCTCCCACGAGACGGGCTCGTAGTGGGTACCGCCCTCGTCGAGATACATGGGATGCGTGAGCCGGCCCTGCTGGCCCAGCCAGTACCCGGAGCGCGTCGCGAGGTCCCCGACCGGGTGCGCGGCGAAGAACTCCGGCGTCACGCGGCGCAGCGTGGCCTCCTCGGCGACCGCCTTCGCCCCGTTCTCACAGAATTCCGCCGCGTGCCGGTGCTCCGGCTCGGGCCAGGCGCAGCCGGGGCAGTCGAAGCCGTCCTTCTGGTTGACGCGCAGCAGCGTCAGCGCGGTCCGCTTCACGCCCATCTGCTCGCGCGCCATCTTGAGCGAGTGCTTCACGGCGGGGAGCCCGGCGGCATGGTGCTGCGGCGCCGCGACCTGCGGCGCGTCCTGTACCGGGTCGGATGCGGGCGGCTTGCTTGCCATGGTTCGGCTCCCCTTTGAGCAGGTCCTGCGATGCTGCGATGCGGTGCTGTGAGCTACGTCTCCGATCTTCGCACGGGGGTGTGACAACGCCGGTGGCGGTCCGGGGTGGGCCGCGCTGTCAGTGGGGCGTGGCAGGATCGTGGGCGTGGCAGAGAAAGCAGCAGCGAAGACGGCGAAGAAGACGGTGGATCCGGTGGCGAAGGCAGCAGACAGCAGCTCGGGCGGGCGCCCCCGCCTGATGCTCATGGACGGGCACTCGCTGGCGTACCGGGCATTCTTCGCGCTGCCCGCGGAGAACTTCACGACGGCGACGGGCCAGCCGACGAACGCGATCTACGGTTTCGCGTCGATGCTCGCGAACACGCTGCGCGACGAGGAGCCCACGCACTTCGCGGTGGCGTTCGACGTGTCCCGCAAGACGTGGCGCTCCGAGGAGTTCACCGAGTACAAGGCGAACCGGTCGAAGACTCCGGACGAGTTCAAGGGGCAGGTCGAGCTGATCGGCGAGCTGCTCGACGCGATGCACACGCCGCGCTTCGCGGTCGACGGCTTCGAGGCCGACGACGTCATCGCGACGCTCGCCACGCAGGCCGAGGCCGCGGGCTTCGAGGTGCTCATCGTCACCGGCGACCGGGACTCGTTCCAGCTCGTCTCGGAGAACGTGACGGTGCTGTACCCCACCAAGGGCGTCTCCGAGCTCACGCGGTTCACGCCGGAGAAGGTCGAGGAGAAGTACGGGCTCACGCCGGCCCAGTACCCGGATTTCGCGGCGCTGCGCGGCGACCCGTCGGACAACCTGCCGGGCATCCCCGGAGTCGGCGAGAAGACGGCCGCGAAGTGGATCAACCAGTTCGGTTCGTTCGCGGAGTTGGTCGAGCGCGCCGAGGAGGTCAAGGGCAAGGCGGGGCAGAACTTCCGGGACCACATCGAGGCCGTGAAGCTGAACCGGCGGCTCACTGAGATGGTGCGCGACGTCGAGCTGCCGAAGACGGTCGCCGACCTGGGGCGCGAGGCGTACGACCGTACGGCGATCGCGATGATCCTGGACACGCTGGAGATCCGTAACCCGTCGCTGCGCGAGCGCCTGTTCGCCGTCGACCCGGGGGCCGAGGAGGCCGAGGAGACGCCGGCCGAGCCGGGCGTCGAGCTCGACGGGAAGGTCCTCGCCACGGGCGAGGTCGCGCCGTGGCTGGCCGAGCACGGCAAGGCCGTCCTGGGCCTCGCGTCCGTCGACACCTGGTCGCTCGGTACGGGCTCGGTCACCGAGGTCGCGCTGGCCGCCGCCGGGGGAGAGGCCGCCTGGTTCGACCCGTCGACGCTGGACGAGGCCGACGAGAAGGCCTTCGCCACGTGGCTCGCCGACGCGAAGAAGCCGAAGGTGCTGCACAACGCCAAGTCCGTCATGCGGGTCTTCGCCGAGCACGGCTGGAGCGTCGACGGCATCACCATGGACACGGCGCTCGCCGCGTACCTGGTCAAGCCGGGCCGCCGCTCCTTCGCGCTCGACGCGCTGTCGCTGGAGTACCTGGGCCGCGAGCTGGCCCCGGCCGGCGCGGCCGACGGTCAACTCGCGTTTGGTACCGACGAGGACGACCAGGCGGAGGCCGACGCGCTCATGGTGCAGGCCCGCGCGATCCTCGACCTGGGCGAGGCCTTCGGCACGCGCCTGGGGGAGGTCGGCGCGGCCGATCTGCTCACCGACATCGAGCTGCCCACGTCCACGCTCCTCGCGCGCCTGGAGCGGCACGGCATCGCCGCCGACCGCGCCCACCTGGAGTCGATGGAGCAGATGTTCGCGGGCGCCGTGCAGCAGGCGGTGAAGGAGGCGCACGCCTCCGTGGGCGAGGAGTTCAACCTCGGCTCCCCGAAGCAGCTCCAGGAGGTCTTCTTCAACAAGCTCGACCTTCCGAAGACGAAGAAGACCAAGACCGGGTACACGACGGACGCCGACGCGCTCGCCTGGCTGGCCACGCAGACCGACCACGAACTCCCCGTGATCATGCTGCGCCACCGTGAGCAGGCCAAGCTCCGCGTCACCGTCGAGGGCCTGATCAAGACGATCGCGGCGGACGGCCGCATCCACACCACGTTCAACCAGACGGTGGCGGCGACGGGACGACTGTCGTCGACCGACCCGAACCTGCAGAACATTCCGGTCCGCACCGACGAGGGCCGCGCCATCCGGCGTGGGTTCGTCGTGGGTGAGGGCTACGAGTCGCTGATGACGGCCGACTACAGCCAGATCGAACTGCGCGTCATGGCGCACCTGTCGGAGGACGAGGGCCTCCTGGAGGCGTTCAACTCCGGCGAGGACCTGCACACCACGGTGGCCTCGCAGGTCTTCGGAGTGGAGCGGGACGCGGTCGACGCGGAGATGCGCCGCAAGATCAAGGCGATGTCGTACGGGCTCGCGTACGGTCTGTCGGCCTTCGGTCTCTCCGGCCAGCTGGGCATCGACCCGGGCGAGGCACGGGTCCTGATGGACACGTACTTCGAGCGGTTCGGCGGAGTACGGGACTACCTGCGGCGGGCCGTCGACGAGGCGCGCGCCACCGGGTACACGGAGACGATGCTGGGGCGCCGCCGCTACCTGCCCGACCTGAACTCGGACAACCGGCAGCGCCGCGAGATGGCCGAGCGGATGGCGCTCAACGCGCCGATCCAGGGCACTGCCGCGGACATCGTGAAGATCGCGATGCTGAACGTGGACAAGGCGCTCACGGAGGCGAAGCTCAAGTCGCGGATGCTGCTTCAGGTCCACGACGAAATCGTGCTGGAGATCGCCCCCGGTGAGGCCGCTGCGGCGGAGGAGCTGGTGCGGCGCGAGATGGCCGGGGCGGTTGAGCTGCGCGCTCCGCTGGATGTGTCGGTGGGGCTGGGTGCGGACTGGGAGTCCGCTGCCCACTGAGGCCTGGTCGGCCGGGTGCGGGGTGCGTTTTCGTGGCCTGCGCCCGGCTTACGTCACGGGGCTCCGCCCCGAGCCCCGCGCCTCAAACGCCGGCGGGGCTGGAAAGATCGGGGCTCTGCCCCGGACCCCGCTGGCTCTCGTCCAAGAGCGGGGCTTGAATTGGCTGCAGTCGTCGGCGCCGCTTGAGGTGACTGTGCGCGCCGGCGCGGCCTGACGTGGCTCACCAGTGCGTACAGCACCACGCCCACGGCGAGGCCCGCCCCGGCTCCGAAGCAGAGCGCCGGGATGATCTCCCACGGTTGCCAGGTGAGGCCGGCGCCGTCGACGTACGACAGCCAGTTCGCCACCCGCAGCGTGCCGGCGACGCACGTGCAGCCCGTGATCAGGGTCCATGCCAGCCACCGCTCGCCGGGGGACGGTGACGGGCCCGTCTCGGCGGGGATGGCGCCCCGTACCGTCCACCACGCGAACGCGGCGAGCACGGCGAGGGCGGCGGCCGAACCGGCGTACTGGACGTACCAGTAGAGCGGGGAGCCGGCGAACGTCTCCTCGAGGACGGGGAAGAGGCGCAGGCCCCAGCGGTCCGGGTGCGTGAAGGCGTCCCACACGACGTGCGTCGTGGCGCCGAGCGCCGCGGAGACGTACCACCACAGCGGCCACCATCCCGTACGCCGCCCAGAAGGCCGGACCACCGCCCCCACCCGGCCCCGCAGCCGCCCCGGTACGAGCCCGAGCACCGGCTCCCGGATCAGCGCCCACAGGGCCACCACCGCGAGCGCGAGCCCCACGTCCACGGTGAACACGCCCGTGAACGAGTGCGTGAACGAGCCGAATCGCATCGCCCCCGGCAGCGCGCCCGCCGCGTAGTACGTGAGGTCGGGCGCGAACGACCCGGCGACGAGCAGCGCGGGAACGAGCGGACCGCGCCCCGAGCCGTCCCGCCGCACGAAAGGCAGCACGGCCGCGGCATGGCTGATGGTGAACGGCACGTGGCCCCCTGTCGTCCCAGACGTGCGAGCGTGGAATCGTACGACATCGGTTGCGGCGCAAACGTTCAATACCGGGCACGAACGGGTGTCTGTGCGGCGGAAGTTGTCGTAGGGTCGGCGGGATCCACGCGCTGGGGGAGCACGGCGGATCGGTACAGGCGACAAGGGGAGGGCTCGCGGCATGGCGGCGGTATTCGGCAGGCGACTGCGCAGAGGAGTCATGACGGCCGCGGTCGCCGCCGCGGCGGTGGCGGCCCTGTCCGCGTCCCAGGCACCCGGAGTGAGCCCTCCGCACCCGGACGGCGGCAATTCCGCGGCGGACCGTTCCGACGACACTCCGCCGGACTCGGCGACGGGCCCGGACTACTACACCGACCTGCCGCCGCTGGACAGCCCCACCGACGGCCCGACCACCTCGCCCGGCACGGGCGGGAAGGGCGGCGACGACTCCGGCATACCCGCGACCGTCCTCGACGCGTACAAGAAGGCCGCCGCCGAGATAGGCACCACGAAGCCCGGCTGCAATCTGGACTGGCAGCTGCTCGCCGCGATCGGCAAGGTCGAGTCCGGCCAGGCCGAAGGCGGCAACGTCGACAAGGACGGCAACACGCTCAAGGCGATCACGGGGCCGCCCCTGGACGGCAACGGCTTCGCGAAGATCACCGACACCGACGGCGGCAACTACGACGGTGACACGGTCCACGACCGGGCCGTGGGCCCCATGCAGTTCATCCCCTCCACCTGGGAGTGGGCGGGCCGCGACGGCAACGGTGACGGCAAGAAGGACCCGAACAACGTCTACGACGCCGCCCTCGCCGCGGGCCACTACCTGTGCCGCGCCGACCGCGACCTGTCGAACGCCTTGGACCTCAACAAGGCGATCCTCAGCTACAACAACTCCTCGGACTACCTCGCCCGCGTCCTGAAGTGGCTGGAGTTCTACCGCAAGAACTCGCACTCGGTCCCCGACGGCTCCGGCGTGCTGCCCAGGCACCCGAGCGGCGGCGGCACGGGCAGCGGCGCGAGCCCCTCGCCGAGCCCCTCCCACCGGAACTCCGAGAGCCCGTCCGACTCGCCGACCACGAAGAACCCGTCCAAGCCCCCGTCCAGCGGCGGTTCGACGACTCCCGGCGGCGGCTCGACCAGCCCCGGCGGGAGCACCGGCGGTGGCGGTTCGACGAGCCCCGGCGAGACCACCCCGCCGCCCACCACCAGCCCCACCGCGTCCGTCACCAAGCTCGCCGACGCGGGCACCGGCACCCTCGCCGCCCTGCAGGACGACTCCTTCAGCGAGCGGGTCAAGGTGAAGGCGAAGAACGCGGCGGGCTCCGCCGTCGGCTCCGCGAAGATCCGCTTCACGATCGTCGGCGCCACGGACGCCAGGTTCTCCGGCGGCGTGACCAGCGCCACCGTCACCACGAACGGCTCGGGCTTGGCCACCGCGCCGGCGCTCAAGGCGGGGAAGAAGACCGGCCAGTTCAAGGTCAGCACCACCGTCGTCGGCCGCAGCGTGAGCGGCCCCGACCACACGGCGACGGTCACCGCGCGCGCCGACAAGCTGGAGCGGGTCGGCACCGACGCGCTGACCTGCGAGGCGGGCGGCACCTTCGACAAGGCCGTCGAGCTGGAGGCCACATACAAGGGCGTCGCGGCCGGCAACGTCGCCGCGACCGCGACCCTCATCACGGCCAAGGACGACGCGACGGTGCCGGACAAGGGCCCCTACTTCGAGGACGCGGACGGCAACAAGATTCGCACCCTCAAGGGCCTGAAGGCCGGCGCCGACGGGCACTTCACACTGCCGAAGCTGTACGCGGACGACACGACCGGCGAGTTCCTGCTGCGCGTCACCACGACGGGCGGCGCGACGACCGACGTCGTGCTGAAGGTGACCGCGGCGGCGGCCTCGTAACACCTGTCGCACGGCCCCGAGTTGAGCCCCCGACCGCGCATGGTCGGGGGCTCAACCACATCCCGTACAACGTGTTCTCATTCCCGCTCCGCGTTGCTACGGTGCACCGACCCAGAGGCCTGACGCCTCATCAGATTCCGTGTGCCGCAAGGCTGCAGGGAGGTCGGACATGCGCGCTCTCGTCGCCGCGGCGATCGGTCTCGCCGCGGCGCTCGCCCTGGTCCTCACCATGACCGCGGTCGGTGCCCCGCCGGGCGAGACGTCCCCGAAACCGCTGCTGCACTCCGTGCCCAAACACCCGTAGAACCCCCGTAGAGCACCTGTAGAGCACCCGTAGAAGCCCGTGCCACGCCCGTAGCTGAGGAGGGCCGCCGCGATGCGCCGCAAGGCCAGCCTGATCCTGCTCGCCTTCGCCGTGTTCTTCACGGCGATGTCCCCGCTGATGCGCTGGTACGCGTTCCCGCGCCTCGCGAAGATCCCGCCGAGCCAGTACCAGACGATGGTCCTGGAGGCGAAGAACGCGACCCTCGTCGACTACGGGACCATGAAGGAGAAGAAGGTCCCCAAGCTCAGCATCGTGCAGACCCTCAAGGGCAACGTCGAGGCGTCGAACAAGGTGGAGGAGACCGCCGGGCGCGATGTCGTCGTCTGGGACGGCCTCACCTACGTAGTGGGGCCCGACGGCAAGATGGTCTCCGAGATCCCCGAGCGCTACATCTTCGACGCCCACAGCTCGGCGCCCGTGCACGCCAAGGGCGAATCCGTCGACGGCGACCCGGTCAAGCGCGAGGGCATCGAGTTCAAGTGGCCCTTCCTGACGGAGCCGCGCGACTACGAGTACTTCGACGCGCGCGCCCGCGTCACCCGCCCCATCCACTACCAGGGAACCCAAAAGTTCCACGGCCTGGACGTCTACTACTTCGAGCAGACGATCCCGTGGACGAAGGTGCCCTTCCCCAAGAAGCTCCCCGTCAAGGGCATCACCCCGGAGTCCGTCGCCAAGACCGGCACCAAGATGTACTACACGACGGTCCGCAAATTCTGGGTCGACCCGACGACCGGCGCCCCCGTGTACGGGGAGGAGATCCACAAGGAGGAGATGCGCGGCGGCACGCTGCTCGCGAGCGACCCCGACAAGAAGATCACCGCGTTCGCCGGCCACGTGAAGATGCGCCCCGACTTCACCGAGTCGACGGTCGACCTGGTCAAGTCCCAGCGCGTCCTGGTCCTCCTGCTGACGTCCTACCTGCCGTGGGGCTTCCTCGCCCTCGGCGTGGTGCTGCTCGCGCTGTCGCTGTGGCTGGAGGCGCGCAGCCGGCGCCCCGGCGAGCCGGAGGAGACGCCGGTGACCGAGCCGGAGCCGGACCCGGTCAGCGTCTGAGGCGGGCGTTCGTGTGCCGCGTGGGCTCGGCCGCCGCCGGGTCCTCCGGCCACGGGTGCTTGGGGTAGCGGCCGCGCAGATCGGCCCGCACGGAGCGGTAGCCGTCGCCCCAGAACGAGGCGAGGTCCGCGGTGACGGCGGCGGGCCGCCCGGCGGGCGAGAGCAGATGCACGAGCACCGGAACACCCGCCACGCGCGGCGTCTCCCGCAGCCCGAACATCTCCTGCAACTTCACCGCGAGCACCGGCTGTTCGGGATCGGAGTAGTCGAGCCGCACCCGCGATCCGCTCGGCACCTCGAGGCGCTCCGGCGCCAGCTCGTCCAGACGCGCCGCCTGGCCGCCCGCCCACGGCAGCAGCCGCCGCAGCGCCTCCCCGGCGTCGATCCGGCCGAGGTCCGCCCGGCGCCGCGCCGCGCTCAACTCCGGCTCCAGCCACTCGTCCACGCGCGCGTGCAGCGCTTCGTCGCTCACGTCCGGCCACGGCTCCCCGACGTGCCGCCGCAGAAACGCCAGCCGCTCCCGCAGCGCCACGGCGTCCCTGCTCCACCGCAGCAGCCCGAGCCCCTCCCGCCGCAGCCCTTCGAGCAGAGCGTTCCGTACGAGGCCGGGGGCGGGGTTCTTGAGCGGCCGTACGGCGAGTTCCACGGCGCCGAGCCGGGTGACGTGCCGGGCCACCAACTCGCCGCCCGCCCACGCCACTTCGTCGCCCTCCTGAAGCAGCGACGCGGCGGCCCGCCGGGCGACCTCCTCGTCCACGACCGCCCCGAGCCGCACGCGCGCGTGCCCGGCCCCCACGGGCCGGTCGGCGACGGCGACGGCAACCCACTCGGCGTCCCGCAGGGCAGACCCGTCGGGAACGTCGGCGCGGGTCCCGGAAACCATGAGCAGCGACCCTCCGACGCGCCGGGCAACCCGCTCGGGAAAGGCGAGCGCGGCGACGATCCCGGCGACGCGATCGTCGCTACTGGAGCCGGAGCCGGAGCCGGAGGAGATGCCGGTGGCCGAGCCGGAGCCGGAGCTTCTGCCGCCGCCGACTCCGGCGCCGACCCCCGCCCCGGTGCTGCCTTCGGTCCCGCGCCCGGCCCCGCGTCCGACCCCGCGCCCGACCCCGCCCCCGGTCCCGCCGGCCGGGGCGTCCGGTGCGGTGTTTCGGGTGGGTGGGTGGGACGTCTCCCGCGCCGAAGGCGCGGGCTCAGAGACCAGACGGGCCAGCCGTCGAACCTCACGCGCCCACCGCCCGGCATACGCGTCCCGCCCGCGCCGAGCGGCCCGCAACGCCCCGCCAAGATCATCCCCGTACTCCCGCGGCGGCTCCTCGCTCAGCAGCGCCACGACCTCCGCCGCCCGCTGCGCGCCCACCACGGGAGCCGCGTCCACCAGGGCCCGCCCCAGCCGCGGGTGCACCCCGAGCCGAGCCAACCGCCCACCCCGCTCGGTGGCCCGCCCCGACCCCTCCTCGACCGCACCCACCACGGCCAGAGTGGCCCGCGCCGCAGCCATCGCCCCGCCGGGAGGCGCGTCGAGCAGTGCGAGCCCCGACGCGTCCGGGTCGCCCCAGCACGCCACTTGAAGCGCGAACGCCGTCAGGTCCGCCACCTTGATCTCGGGGGAGGGGAAGCGCGGAAGGCGCGCGTCCTCCGCCTCGTCCCAGCACCGGTACACCACACCCGGCGCCTCACGCCCCGCCCGCCCCGCCCGCTGCGTCCCGGCCGCCCGGGAAGCCCGTACGGTCGTCAGCGCGCTCAACCCGCGCGCGTGGTCCACCCGCGGCTCCCGCGTGAGCCCCGCGTCCACGACGACCCGCACCCCCGGCACGGTCAACGACGACTCGGCGACGGCCGTGGCCAGCACGACCCGCCGCCGCACACCCGCCGACAGCACCGCGTCCTGCACGGCGGCCGGCGCCCGCCCGTGCACCTGAAGCACGTCCACCTCGCCCAAGGCGCCCAACTGCCCGGCAACCCGCGCGATCTCCCCGACGCCCGGCAGGAAACACAGCACGTCCCCGTCCCGCTCGGCGAGCGCACGCCGCACCACGGACGCCACATGCGTGAGCAGCGCCGGATCCACCCGCATCCCGTGCGGCGGCCGCACCGGACGCGCGGGCGGCGCCCACACCACGTCCACCGGGTACGAGACGCCCTCGGCCTCGACGACCGGAGCGCCCCCGAGGAGCGAGGCCCAGCCCTCGGCGTCCGTGGTCGCGGACGCCGCGACCAGCTTCAGCTCCGGCCGCAGCGCCTCGCGTACGTCCCACAGAAAGGCGGCCACGGTGTCCGCGTCCAGGTGCCGCTCGTGCACCTCGTCGAGCATCACGGCATCGACGCCGTTCAACTCCTGGTCCCGTTGCAGCCGTTGAAGCAGCACCCCCGTCGTGACCACCTCGACGCGGGTGCGCGGTCCGACGACGCGCTCGCCGCGCACCGTGTAGCCGATCCGCTCCCCGACCTTCTCGCCGAGCAGCCACGCCATCCGCCGCGCCGCCGCCCGCGCCGCGATCCGCCGCGGCTCGGCGACCACCACACGACGTACAGGAGCGTCGGCGTCGAGGAGCCCGGCCAGCACCAGCGGTACGAGGGTCGTCTTGCCGGTGCCGGGCGGCGCCACGAGCACCGCGGCCCCGTCCGCGTCGAGCGCGGACGTCAGCGCGGGCAGCGCGGAACGTACGGGAAGGGCTTGCAGGGCGTCGTCACGGATCACGTGACCAGTGTCTAACGCCGCTCGCAGACGAAGATCGCCGTACCGGGGATCAGGTTCCCGCGCAGCGGAGACCAGCCGCCCCACTCCTGCGTGTTCCACTCGGGCCACTCCGGCTCGACGAGGTCGACGAGCCGGAAGCCGCCCGCCACCACGTCCCGCACCCGGTCGCCGATGGTCCGGTGGTGCTCGACGTACACGGCCTGCCCCTCGTCGTCCTGCTCCACATAAGGAGTGCGGTCGAAGTAGGAGGCGGCGACGGAGAGGCCCTCGGGGCCCGGCTCGTCGGGGAACGCCCAGCGGATCGGGTGCGTGACGGAGAAGACGAACCGTCCGCCGGGCCGCAGCACGCGGTGCACCTCGCGCAGCACCTGCACCTGGTCCGCGATGAAGGGGAGCGCACCGTACGCGGAGCAGGCCAGGTCGAAGGAGCCGTCCTTGAAGGGGAGCACCGCGGCGTCCGCCTCCACGAGCGGCACCTTGCCGCCGTCGATGCGCAGCGCGTGCTGGAGCTGGCGGTGCGAGAGGTCGAGGGCGACGGGGCGGGCGCCCTGGGCGAGCAGCCAGCGCGAGCACTGCGCGGCGCCCGCCCCGATCTCCAGGACGTCCTTGCCGGCGAGGTCGTCGAGCGGGCCGAGCAGCTCGGCCTCGATCTCGTCGAGCCCCTCGGGGCACCACACGAAACGGTCGTCGCCGAGGAACGTGCCGTGCTCCACCTGGTAGTCGTCCGCGTTCCTGTCCCACCAGCCGCGGTTGGCCCGCGAACTCTCCGTGGTGTCCGCGTCCCGCCGGGTCGCCGTCGACTCGTCGTCGACCGTCGAGGGGGAGTCGTGCGCTTCCACTGGTCCGGACTCTTGGATGATCGGCTCCCTCGTAATAATGTGCGGGCCTTGCGGTGCGAGTGGCCTCGCGTGACGGCTTTTCTGCCGGGTATGCGGCGATCCGCCCCGGGTGTGCGCCTTCGCGCATTGACCCTGTCCGGCTGCCCCCGTATGCTACAAGTTGCGCTGCGGGCCTGCGCACCTCGGACATAGCAGGCTGTGCTCGCATCTGTTGCATGTCCCCTCGGTTGATCGAGGCGCCACCGGTTCCTTCGGGAAGTCCGGATTCGGCGCTTCCAAGGCTGTCCGGCTTCTTCAGAGCGAAACGGGCTCCCGGCGTAGCAGTACCCACCGACTTTCAATGTCCGCCGGAGCCCTTTCCCACATGACGAGCAGCACCGAGACCACCGCCACCACCCCGCAGGTTGCGGTCAACGACATCGGTAACGAGGAAGCTTTCCTCGCCGCCATCGACGAGACGATCAAGTACTTCAACGATGGCGACATCGTCGACGGCGTCATCGTCAAGGTTGACCGGGACGAGGTTCTCCTCGACATCGGTTACAAGACCGAAGGTGTCATCCCGAGCCGAGAGCTCTCGATCAAGCACGACGTCGACCCGAACGAGGTCGTGGCCGTCGGCGACGAGATCGAGGCCCTGGTTCTCCAGAAGGAGGACAAGGAAGGCCGTCTGATCCTGTCCAAGAAGCGCGCTCAGTACGAGCGTGCCTGGGGCACGATCGAGAAGATCAAGGAAGAGGACGGGATCGTCACCGGTACCGTCATCGAGGTCGTCAAGGGTGGTCTCATCCTCGACATCGGCCTCCGTGGCTTCCTGCCGGCCTCCCTCGTCGAGATGCGCCGCGTTCGCGACCTTCAGCCTTACGTGGGCAAGGAGCTCGAGGCGAAGATCATCGAGCTGGACAAGAACCGCAACAACGTGGTCCTGTCCCGCCGTGCCTGGCTCGAGCAGACCCAGTCCGAGGTCCGCCAGACGTTCCTCACCACCCTGCAGAAGGGTCAGGTCCGCTCCGGCGTCGTTTCCTCGATCGTCAACTTCGGTGCCTTCGTGGACCTGGGTGGCGTCGACGGTCTCGTCCACGTCTCCGAGCTCTCCTGGAAGCACATCGACCACCCGTCCGAGGTTGTCGAGGTCGGCCAGGAAGTCACCGTCGAGGTTCTCGACGTCGACATGGACCGCGAGCGTGTCTCCCTGTCGCTGAAGGCGACGCAGGAAGACCCGTGGCAGCAGTTCGCCCGTACGCACCAGATCGGCCAGGTCGTTCCCGGCAAGGTCACGAAGCTGGTTCCGTTCGGTGCGTTCGTCCGCGTCGACGAGGGCATCGAGGGTCTGGTCCACATCTCCGAGCTGGCCGAGCGCCACGTGGAGATCCCGGAGCAGGTCGTCCAGGTCAACGACGAGATCTTCGTCAAGGTCATCGACATCGACCTCGAGCGTCGTCGCATCAGCCTCTCGCTGAAGCAGGCCAACGAGGCCTTCGGCGCCGACCCGTCGATCGTCGAGTTCGACCCGACCCTGTACGGCATGGCCGCGTCCTACGACGACCAGGGCAACTACATCTACCCCGAGGGCTTCGACCCCGAGACCAACGACTGGCTCGAGGGCTTCGACACCCAGCGCGAGGCCTGGGAGACCCAGTACGCCGAGGCGCAGCAGCGCTTCGAGCAGCACCAGGCTCAGGTCATCAAGTCCCGCGAGGCCGACGCTCAGGCCGAGGCCGAGGGCGCTGCGGCTCCCGCCGGTGGCGCGGCTCCGGCCGCCTCCACGGGTGGCGGCGGCGGTGGCGGTTCGTACTCCTCGGAGACGGCCGACAACTCCGGCGCGCTCGCCTCGGACGAGGCGCTTGCCGCGCTTCGCGAGAAGCTGGCGGGGGGCCAGAGCTGAAACGCTCTGCGCTAGCAGGTAGTTAGCGGTTGGGTCGCACCGGTTGGTGCGGCCCAACCGTTTTTTTGTGCCCTGGGCCATAGAGGGGGGCCTCGACCGCTGTACGGCGTAGGCCGTTGTTGCGCGCGCAGTTCCCCGCGCCCCTTTGGGGCGACGGTCCTCGCCACCCTTAAGGGAAACGTGGGGGATACACGAAGTGGGGGTGGGGTGTAACAGGGCGTTGGCACGATCCCCGGGTCGTTGAGGTCGAGTGCGATCTGAGGGGAGCCGGGGTCATGGCAGCAGTACAGGCAGGGGTCGGGAGCAGTCGGCGGGCGTTTTTGCGGAAGGTGGGGGTCAGTGGGGGTGCCGGGGCCATGTTCGCCACCATGGGGGCGCTCGGGCTCGCGCCCACCGCGCAGGCGGCGCAGCGTGAACTGCCTTATCGGGCGCCGCGGTCGGGGGACTTCTCGCTGAGTGGGCGGGGCGCCGCGAAAGTGGTGATCGTGGGTGGGGGCATCGCCGGGCTCGCCACCGCGTACGAGCTGGGCAAGGCCGGCTACGACTGTACGGTCCTGGAGGCCAGGGGCCGGACCGGTGGGCGCAACTTCACGGTGCGGGGCGGCGATTCGACCGTCGACACGTACGGGAACAAGCAGACCGCCCGGTTCAGCGACGGGCAGTACATGAACGCGGGTCCGGCGAGACTTCCGCAGTGGATGGTCACTCTGGATTACTGTCGTGAACTCGGCGTGCCCATCGAGGTGTTCACCAACACGAATGCTGACGCGTATCTCTTCAACGAGGGCGCCGGGATGACGAAGCCCGTGCGGTACCGGACCGCCAAGGCCGACGTCTACGGGTATGTGAGTGAGTTGCTCGCGAAGGCTTCCGACAAGGGGGCGCTGGACAAGGAGCTGACCGCCGCCGACCAGGACCGGCTCGTGGAGTTCCTGAAGGACTTCGGGTCGCTGGGGGACAAGCTCACCTACGAAGGGTGCGACCGGCGCGGGTACTCCACCGTGCCCGCCGCGACCGGGACGCCGGGCACGATCCTCGGGGACGTGCCGTCCGCGTCCGAGGTGTTCGCCAGTGGGGTCGGGCGCTACTTCTCCTTCGAATTCGGCTTCGACCAGGCCATGTTGATGTTCCAGCCGGTCGGCGGGATGGACCAGATACCGAAGGCGCTGACGAAGGCGATCGGCGCGCACCGGATACGGACCGGGGCCGTCGTCGGGAAGATCACGGACAAGGGGGACGGGGTCTCCGTCACGTATACGCAGGGCGGGCGGACCCGGGTCGTCGAGGCGGACTACTGCGTGGGCGCGCTGCCGCCCAACATCCTCGCCAAGATCCCGCACAACCTCGGCTCCGGCGTGCAGAGCGCCCTGCAGGCCATCACGCCGCAGTCCGCGGGGAAGATCGGCCTGGAGTACCGGAGCCGGTGGTGGGAGACCGATCACCGGATCTACGGCGGCATCACCGAGACCGATATGGACCTCAGCCACATCTGGCACCCGTCGTACGGGTTCCACGGCGAGCGCGGCCTCATGATCGGCTACTACAACTACGACGCGGATGCCGACAAGTACGCGAAGCTCAGCCCCGCGGCGCGCGAGGCGCGGGCCGTCGCGCAGGGCGTGAAGATCTACGGCGAGAAGTACCGGACCGAGCTGGCGACCTCGTTCTCGCACCACTGGCGGCAGACCCCGCACCTGGAGGCCGCCTGGCACGACACCCCCGGCGGGCCCGACGACCCCCGCTACAAGCCGCTCAACGAGCCGACGGGCCGCGTCTACTTCGCCGGCGACTGGCTCAGCTACACGGACGCCTGGCAGCACGGGGCGTTCACCTCGGCCCGGCGGGCGGTCGGCAAGCTGCACGCGCGCGTGATGGCCAACTGACGCGTACTGACGCGCTGCTTATCTACGTAAGAGGCTGCTGAGAAAGGGTGCGGGCGGGAATGCCCGCACCCGTTCCGTGCGTTCTTGTGGTGGAACACGAGGAGGAGCGGTCACTGTGCTTGATCCGCAGGAACTGTATTCATGGGAGCCGAAGGGGCTCGCCGCCGTGGACATGGCGCTTGCCCAGGAGTCGGCCGGGTTGGTCATGCTCTACCACTTCGACGGTTACATCGACGCCGGTGAGACCGGCGACCAGATCGTCGAGCGGCTCATCGATTCGTTGCCGCACCAGGTGGTGGCCCGCTTCGACCACGACCGGCTCGTGGACTACCGGGCCCGCCGCCCGCTGCTCACGTTCCGCCGCGACCGGTGGACCGAGTACGAGGAGCCGGTGCTGGAGGTGCGCCTCGTGCAGGATGCGACGGGTGCGCCGTTCCTGCTGCTCGCCGGGCCCGAACCGGACGTCGAGTGGGAGCGTTTCGCGGCCGCCGTGCGGCAGATCACGGAGCGGCTCGGGGTGCGCCTCGCGGTGAACTTCCACGGGATCCCGATGGGCGTCCCGCACACCCGCCCCGTCGGCCTCACCCCGCACGGCAACCGCACCGACCTGGTGCCGGGACACGCCAGCCCCTTCGAGGAGGCGCAGGTGCCGGGCAGCGCCGCGTCCCTCGTCGAGTACCGCCTCATGGAGGCCGGGCACGACGTCCTCGGCGTCGCCGCGCACGTCCCGCACTACATCGCCCGCTCCGCGTACCCGGACGCCGCGCTGACCGTCCTTGAGGCGATCACCGCCGCGACCGGCATGGTGCTGCCGGGCGTCGCGCACGGACTGCGCACGGACGCGCACCGTACGCAGACGGAGATCGACCGGCAGGTGCAGGAGGGCGACGAGGAGCTGGTCTCCCTGGTCCAGGGCCTTGAGCACCAGTACGACGCGTCCGCAGGGGCGGACCAGCGGGGCAACATGCTGGCCGAGCCCATGGACATCCCGTCCGCGGACGAGATCGGCCAGGAGTTCGAGAAGTTCCTGGCGGAACGCGAGGGCGACGCCTGATCACAGCCTCTAAGCTTCCGCTTATGTTGAAGGTGGGGCTGACCGGCGGAATCGGTGCCGGCAAGAGTGAGGTGTCACGGCTGCTCGTGGAGCGGGGGGCCGTGCTGATCGACGCCGACAAGATCGCGCGTGAGGTCGTCGAGCCCGGGACCGCGGGGCTCGCGGCCGTCGTCGAGGCGTTCGGCACCGAGGTGCTCGCCCCGGACGGGAGCCTGGACCGGCCGAAGCTCGGCTCCGTCGTGTTCGCGGACTCCGACAAGCTGGCCACCCTGAACAAGATCGTGCACCCGCTGGTCGGCACCCGCTCCGCCGAGCTGGAGGCCGCCGCGGGCCCCGACTCCGTCGTCGTCCACGACGTGCCGCTGCTCACCGAGAACGGGCTGGCCCCGCTCTACGACCTGGTGATCGTCGTCGACACGAGCCCCGGGACCCAGCTCGACCGCCTCACCCGGCTGCGCGGCATGAGCGAGGAGGACGCGCGGGCCCGGATGTCCGCGCAGGCCACCCGCGAGAAGCGGCTGGAGATCGCGGACATCGTGATCGACAACGACGTACCGCTGGAGCGGTTGAGGGCGCGGGTCGACGAGGTCTGGGCGGAGCTGGCGCGCCGGGCGCGTGCCGCGACCGCGTGATCGTCCTCGCCGCCTGCACCGCGCTCGGTGGCCTGGTGGCGCTGGTCGCGGGCGCGTACGGACTTCAGCGCAGCCGTCGCGTGCGGGACGCGGGGAACATCGCGCAGGCCCTGGTCAAACCGCCGCAGCCGGGGTCCGAGCGGCCGCTGCTCCAGTTCGAGACGGGTGACGGGCGGGTCGTGGAGGTCGTCTCTCCGGTGCCGCCCAGCAAACGGCGGCCGCTGCCCGCCGGCGGGGTCGTCAGCGTCGCGTACGACACCGAGGACCCGCGCGAGACCGTGCTGCTCGGCGGTGAACGGCCCGGCGTGGACCGGGCCTTCATGATCGCCGGTGCCCTGCTCGTGCTCGTGGGCATGGTGCTCACGGTGTCCCTGAGCCGCTCGCGCTGATCGCACCGCGTGGTCCGTGCACGTGTTCTCGGTGGGGGTCGCGGGCAGGAATAGCCCCTACGGTCCATGGTGTTGATCCTGTCGACACCAGGAGGAGGTTCGTCGTGCCCGATGCCACCCCGGAGACGCACGTCATCGACTATCGCGCCGCCGAGCAGCTCTTGGCCGCGCGCGATCCGCGCGGAGCGGTGAAGCTCTTGGACGACGTGCTCGCCGTCTACCCGGAGCACACGGCGGCCCGGCTGCTGCGGGCCCGCGCGTTCTTCGCCGCCGCGCAACTGCGGGCGGCCGAGCTGGAGTTCACGATCGTCCTGGAGCGTGAGCCGGACAACGCGTTCGCGCACTTCGCGCTGGCCAGGACGTACGAGCGGTGGTCGCGCCCGCAGCAGGCCCGGCGGCACTTCCGCCTCGCCGCCGCGCTCGACCCGAAGCCGGACTACTTGGCGGCGGCCCGCTTCGACGACTGAGCGCCGCCAGGGGCGCTACCGGGGCTTGTGGTACGGCGGGACGTCCCGGCCCGGTTGGTAGTGCGGGCCCTGGCGGATGTGCCGAAGGATCATGAACAGGTCGACCGTCGTGACCAGCCACAGGATTCCGCAGGCCAGCGCCCACCACGGACGGTGCGCGAGCAGGAACGCGACGGCGCCGAAGACGGTCCACACCAGCCCGAACAGTGCGAGGCCGAGCCGCAGGCGCAGCGGGCTGCGGGCCGTGACCGGCTCGTCACCGGTGCGGACGAAGCGCGGCGGGTGTGGCGGGGGCGTCGGGCGCATGGTCACCATCCCCTCGGGGTGCTGCACCTCCCAGCATGCCACTCACGGGTGAAGCGGCGTAGGGCGGGAACGGGGTCCGCGGGCGGTTCGTTGGGCCTGCATGGGTCTTGAGATGCGTACGGGATACGAGGGCACGGGGCCGGGCGCGATCACGCCGGACGGCTGTGCCGTGGAGCTGTACTCGCGGCTCGCGGTCGAGGACGAGCCGGAGGTCGTCGCGGGCGCCGTGCCTGCCGGCGCGACCCTGCTGGAACTCGGCTGCGGGGTCGGCCGCGTGACGCACCCCCTCGTCGAGCGGGGATTTCGGGTGACGGCGGTGGACGAGTCGCCTCAGATGCTGGAGCGGGTCAGAGGTGCGCGTACGGTGCGCGGCGCCATCGAGAGCCTCGACCTCGGCGAGACGTTCGACGCGGTGCTGCTCGGGTCCATCCTCGTCCACACCGGGGACGCGGAGGTGCGGGCGGGGATGCTGGCCGCCTGTCGGCGCCATGTGGCGGACGACGGCTGTGTGTTGATCCAGCGCGAGCGGCCGGGGGCGCACGAGAACCTGCCGCGTGAGGTGACCGGGCCCGGCGGTGGGTTCACGATCCGCAAGCTCTATTCGGAGCCGGTCGGCGACGGGGTGCGGTCGGTGAAGGTCGAGTACGTGTTTCCCGATGCGGTGTGGACGCAGACGTATCGGGCGCGGCCGCTCACCGCGGGGGAGTTCGAAGAGGCCTTGGGGCAGGCGGACTTGAAGGTCGACCGGGTGCTGACGGAGGACGGGGCGTGGGTGCGGGCCGTGCCGGCGTGAGGGTGCGCGGCGCGCGATGAGTTCGGGCGCCGCGCCCGGTCTACCTCTGTGACAGCGCACCGTACCGTGCGGGCCGCGCTCCCCCTTCCTTCACTGAGGAGACCGTCATGTCGAACGCCGCCGCCCTCGCTCCCGTCCGGTCCCGCGCCGCCCGGATCACGCTGCATGCGGTCACCGTCGTCCTCGCCCTCTTCTACGGGGTCGCAAGCGGTCTGCCGAAGCTGATCGCGCATCCCACGGCCGTCGAGGCGTTCAACGGGATCGGGTGGGGTCGGCCCGGGATGTACGCCATCGGGCTCGTCGAAGTCGCGGGCGCCGTAGGTCTGTTGGTGCCTGTGCTCTCCGGGCTCGCGGCGATCGGGCTGAGCATGCTGATGGTGGGCGCGTTCTTCACGCAGGTCATGGCGTTCGGTGGGGAGAACGCGGCGACGCCGGTGGTTCTGCTGGTGCCGCTCGGTGTGGTGGCGTGGGTGCGGAGGGGGCGCAATCGCGAGGTCGTGGAGCTGT
This sequence comes from Streptomyces sp. UC4497, assembly GCF_054871485.1. Classification (NCBI taxonomy): domain Bacteria; kingdom Bacillati; phylum Actinomycetota; class Actinomycetes; order Kitasatosporales; family Streptomycetaceae; genus Streptomyces; species Streptomyces sp. UC4497. Next base: position 60,846 of record NZ_JBTYHB010000029.1, read on the forward strand.
TGCGGCGTTGATGTCGTCCGGCCCCGGCCCCGGCGCGCCTCTTGGCGGGCCGGGGTTCGCCTGTGGCGGCCACCCGGTCCCACGGCACGGGGCTCCGCCCGGACCCCGCTGCTCAATCGCCGCAGGGGCTTACTTCGGGTCGAACGTGGAGCGTAGGCGTTCCAGTTCTCGGCGGTCGCGTTTCGTGGGGCGGCCAGCGCCACGGTCGCGGACGGGGACCGGGGCGATCACCTCGCGCGGGGGCGGCGGCGGGGAGTTGTCGACGTAGGCCTCGGCGGCGACCGGCGCCCCGACCCGCTTGCGGATCAGGCGCGTGACCTTCACCAGGCGCTCGCGCTCGCCGGGCCGCCGCACCCGCACCTCGTCGCCGATGCGCAGCGCGTAGGCGGGCTTGACGCTCGTCCCGTTGACCTTGACGTGCCCGCCCTTGCAGGCGGCCGCGCCCGCCGAGCGCGTCTTGACCAGGCGTACCGCCCAGATCCAGCTGTCGACCCGCACGCTCCCGCCGCCGCCCGACCCGTCCGGCGCCTGTGGTGTCCCCGGTGTCTGCGATGCCATGCGTCCGACGATAGCCCTGCCCGGGCCCCGCCCCGAACCCGTTGTCGCGACCCTCGGCGAGCCCCGGCCGAACCGCCCCCGCCCAGCCCGGATAATCCGGGCGAAAGGAGCGTAATCGACAGCGAGGGGCACACAAGACATGGACGGCACGGATGCCATCGACCCGACCGGCGACCCGCGGGCCGCGGTCGACCGACTGATGGACGGGCTGCGGTCCGACCTGGAGCGGCTGGCCGCCATCCCCTCCGTCGCTTTCCCCGGCTATCCGGAGGAGCCGGTGCGCGAGGCACACGACCTCCTCGTCGGGCTGCTGCGGGACGCGGGCGTGGAGCACATCGAGACTCTCGACCTGCCCGACACCGCACCGGTGATCTTCGGCGAGATCCCGCCGCCCACGCCCGACGCCCCGACCGTCCTGCTCTACTCCCACTACGACGTGCAGCCGCCCGGCGACGAGAGCCTGTGGAAGTCGCCGCCCTTCGAGCCGACCGAGATCGAGGGCGGACTGCGGGCCCGTGGCATCGCGGACGACAAGTCGAACGTCATCGCGCACCTCGGCATGCTGCGGGCTTTTGGCGGCCGCCCGCCCGTCGGGGTCAAGATCGTGTTCGAGGGGCAGGAGGAGTACGGCAGCCCCTTCGACGGCTACCCGCCGACCGACCCCGAGCGGTTCGCCTGCGACGCCATGGTCATCGCCGATCTCGGCAACCTCCGGCCCGGCACCCCCACCCTCACCACCGGGCTGCGCGGCGCCGCCGAGGTCACCGTCGAGGTCCGCACGCTCGAAGAGGCCCGCCACAGCGGCGAGTTCGGCGGCGCCGCCCCCGACGCCCTGCTCGTCCTCCTCAAGGCCCTGTCCACGCTCCACGACGTGCACGGGGACGTCGCCGTCGAGGGCCTGCGCCGCGACCGGTGGACCGGCGCCGGCTACACCGACGAGGAGTTCCGCGAGCTCGCCGGCGTCGAGGAGGGGCTCCCGCTGCTGGGCAGCGGCACCCTCGGTGAGCGCCTGTGGAGCGGACCCGCCATCACCGTCATCGGCCTCGACGCACCGAGCGTGGCGGGCGCCGCCTCGGCCGTCGTCCCGCACGCCCGCGCCAAGCTGAACCTGCGCTTCCACCCCCAGCAGGACCCGCGCGAGGCCCAGGACCTCCTCGTACGGCATCTGCGGTCGCTGCGGCCCTTCGGCGTCGCGCTCACCGTCACCCCCGGCGACACGGGCCCCGGCTACGAGGCGGACACCGGCGGCCCCGCCTACCGCGCCGCCCGCGCCGCGCTCAAGGAGGCGTGGGGCACCGACGCCTCGTACGTCGCGACCGGCGGCTCCATCCCGCTGGTCAACGGCCTCGCGCAGGCCGCGCCGGGCGCCGAGGTGCTGCTCTTCGGCGCGCAGGACAACCTCTGCAACCTGCACGCCCCCAACGAACGCGTCCTGTTCTCCGAACTGCACGCCACGGTCGTCGCGATGTGCGCGTTCGTGCGCGAGTACGCGGCCGACTTCCGGAGCCGCTCATGAGCACCGCGAACACCACCGAGGCCCCCGAACAGCCCCCGGCGAAGAAGAAGTTCACCTTCCCCAGCGCCCTCACCGTCCTCGCCGTCGTCACGATCGCGATCTGGCTGCTCGCCTTCCTGATCCCGTCGGGGGAGTACGACAGGAACCGTGAGGGCGCGCCCGTCGAGGGCACGTATCAGCGCGTCGACTCCGGGCAGTCCTTCGTCGACCGCCTCAACGACCTGTTCCTCGCCCCGGTCAACGGCCTCTACGGCATCCAGGACCCGAAGACCGCCCTCGTCTCGCCCGACAACTCCGGTGATCTGTACGGCAGTGCGGGCGTTTTTCTGTTCGTGCTCGCCATCGGCGCGTTCATCACCGTCGTCTTCGCGACCGGGGCTCTCGACCGCGGCATCGGCCGCCTCGCCCACCGGCTTCGCGAGCGCGGGGCGCTGCTCATCGCGGGCGTCATGGCCGTCTTCTCCGTCCTCGGCACGGTCGAGGGCTTCGCCGAGGAGACGCTCGGCTTCTACGGCCTGATCGTGCCGCTGATGCTGGCGCTCGGCTACGACCGGATGACGGCGGTCGGCGCGATCATCCTCGGCGCGGGCGTCGGCGTGCTGTGTTCGACGGTCAACCCGTTCGCGACCGGCGTCGCCTCCTCGGCCGCCGACATCTCACTGGGCGACGGCATCGCGCTGCGGTTCGCCATGTGGATCGTGCTGACCGGGGTCACCATCGCGTACGTCATCCGCTACGCGAAACGGGTGCGGCGCGATCCGGCACGCTCGGTCTCGGGCTTCCTGCCGGGGGACCGGGACCTCGACGAGACGGCCACCGAAGCAGCCGACGTGCCCGAACTGACCGGCCTGCACAAGGGTGTTCTGGTCGCCACGGCGCTGGTCTTCGCCTTCATGATCTTCTCGGTGGTGCCCTGGGCGAGCGCCCTGACCGGAGACGCCGACGCTGCCCCGTACGGCTTCGAACTCGACTGGTCCTTCCCGCAGTTGGCGGCGCTGTTCCTGGTCGCGGCCGTGCTCGTGGGGATCGTCGCGCGGATGGGCGAGCAGAAGCTCAGCTCGACGATCGTCCAGGGCGCCGCCGACTTCGTCTCGCCCGCGCTCGTCATCCTGCTGGCCCGCGGCGTCACCGTGATCATGAACAACTCGAAGATCACGGACACGGTGCTGCACACGATCGAGGGCGTCGTGAAGGGCACCTCGTCCGGCGTCTTCGCCATCATCGTCTTCCTCGTGAACCTGCCGCTCGCCTTCCTCATCCCGTCCACGTCCGGACACGCCACCCTCGCCATGCCGATCCTCGCGCCGCTCGCCGACTTCGCGGACGTCTCGCGCGCCGTCGTCGTCACGGCGTGGCAGGCGGCCAGCGGCTGGATGAACCTGTGGGTGCCGACGACCGCCGTCACCATCGGCGGCGTGGCCCTCGCCAAGGTCGGCTACGACAAGTACCTGCGGTTCGTGTGGCCGCTGCTGGCGATCCTGTCCGTGCTGATCTGCGTGTTCGTCGCGCTGGGGGCCGCGTTCACGTAGCCCCTATCGTCGGGTGCATGGACGGTCTCGGTGAACTCGACGAGCGGATCAGCGGCTGCCGGGCCTGCCCGCGGCTCGTCGAGTGGCGTGAGGAGGTCGCGCGCACCAAGCGCGCCGCCTTCGCCGACTGGACGTACTGGGGGCGCCCGGTGCCCGGCTTCGGCCCGCACGACGCGCCGCTCCTGATCGTCGGCCTCGCGCCCGCCGCGCACGGCGCCAACCGCACGGGCCGGATGTTCACGGGGGACCGCTCGGGCGACGTCCTCTACCGGGCCCTGTACGACATCGGGCTCGCGTCCCGGCCGGACGCGGTGAGCGCCGACGACGGGCTGACCCTGCACGGTGTCCGCATCACGTCGCCCGTGCATTGCGCGCCACCCGCCAACAAGCCGACCCCGGCCGAGCGCGACACCTGCCGCCCCTGGCTGGTCCAGGAGCTGAACCTGCTGCGGCCCACCCTGCGCGCGGTCGTCGTGCTCGGCGCGTTCGGCTGGCAGGCGGCGCTGCCGGCGTTCGCCGAGGCGGGCTGGGCGGTGCCGCGCCCGCGCCCGGTCTTCGCGCACGGCGCCCGCGTCGACCTCGCGGGGCTCGAATCAGGAGGCGAAGGGCTCTCCCTCTTCGGCTGCTTCCACGTGAGCCAGCGCAACACGTTCACCGGCCGGCTCACCCCGGAGATGCTGCGCGGCGTGCTGCGGGACGCGGCGCGCGCCGCCGGGCTCCACCCGTTCGGCCCAACTCCGCAGGCCGGAGGCCCGTCCGCTTCCTAGCGTGGCCGTGTGGCAGCACAGACAGCGCAGGAGACGACGTCCAAGCCGCCCGCGGCGGCCTACCGCAACCTCATCGTGGCGACCGTGGGCTTCGCGCTCACGTTCTGGGCATGGAATCTCATCGCTCCGCTCGGCAGTGCCTTCGGCGAGTCCTTGGGGCTCAGCTCGTTCGAGCAGTCCTTCCTGGTCGCCGTGCCGGTGATCGTCGGCTCGCTGGGCCGGATCCCGGTCGGCGCCCTGACCGACAAGTTCGGCGCCAAGTTGATGTTCCCGCTGGTCACCGCGGCGACGATCATCCCCGTGCTGCTCGTGACCGTGGCCAGGGACTCGTACCTGGCCATGGTCCTCGTCGGCTTCCTGCTGGGCCTCGGCGGCACCACGTTCGCCATCGGTGTCCCGCTGGTGAACTCCTGGTTCCCGCCCGCCAAGCGCGGCGCGGCGGTCGGCATCTTCGGCATGGGAATGGGCGGCACGGCGCTGTCCGGCTACCTCACGCCCCGCATCGCCAAGCACGGCGAGAACCTGCCGTTCTACGTCGTCGCGATCGCGCTCGCCGCGTTCGTGGTGATCGCCTGGTTCCTCATCAGCGACCACCCCGGCCGCACCATCCCGACGACCTCGCTCGGCCAACGCCTCGGCGAGGCCGGGAAGTTGAAGGTGACCTGGGAGCTGTCGGCGCTCTACGCGATCGGCTTCGGCGGCATCGTCGCGTACGGCACCTATCTGCCCACGTACCTGAAGACCTGGTACGACCTCGATCCCGTCGACGCGGGCACGAAGGCCGCCGGATTCGCCCTCGTCACCGTGATCTTCCGGCCGATCGGCGGCTGGCTCTCCGACCGGGTCCACCCGGCGGTCGTCACCGCCTGGGCGCTCGCCGTCGTCGCGATCTTCGCCATCGTGCAGGCCTTCAACCCGCATCTGGCCCCGGGCGGCACGATCGACATGCTCGTCATGGGCGCGGGCCTCGGCACCGCGAGCGGCAGCGTCTTCGCCCTCGTCGCACAGGTCACGCCACCGTCCAAGGTCGGCTCGGTCACCGGCATCGTCGGCGCCGTCGGCGGCCTCGGCGGCTTCGTCCCGCCGCTGGTCATGGGCGCAATCTACAGCTCGCAGAACTCGTACTCCATCGGCTTCATGCTGCTGTCCGACCTGGCGCTCGCCGGCTGTGTGTACGCGTACGGGCGGATGCGCAGCATCAAGGTCCATTAACTCGGAGGCGGCGCGCGGCGGGCGGGGAGTAGGTTCGCCGGATGCCTCTGTACCCGCCTCTCGAACCGTATGCCCAGGGCCTGCTGGACGTGGGTGACGGCAACCGGATCCACTGGGAGACCTGCGGCAACCCGCAGGGCAGGCCCGCCGTCGTGCTGCACGGCGGGCCCGGGTCCGGGGCCGCGCCCTTCACCCGGCGCCTGTTCGACCCGAAGCGCTACCGGATCGTGCTGCTCGACCAACGCGGCGCGGGCCGCTCGACGCCGCCGGCGAGCGCGTACGACACCGACATGAGCGTCAATACGCTGCCGAAGCTGATCGCCGACCTGGAGCTGCTCCGCGCCCACCTCGGCATCGAGCGCTGGCTGGTGTGGGGCGTGTCCTTCGGATCGGTGCTGGCCCTGCGGTACGCACAGACGCACCGGGACGCCGTCTCCGAACTGGTCCTGACGGGGCTGGCGACGGGCAGCCAGGAAGAAGTCGACTTGTTGACGCGGGGCCTCGGCGCGGTGTTCCCGGAGGCGTTCGCCGCGTTCCTCGACGGGGTGCCCGCCGACGAGCGGGACGGCGATCTCGCGGCCGCGTACAACCGGCTCCTGGAGTCGCCCGACCCGGCCGTGCGCGAGCGGGCGGCGCTGGCCTGGACCGACTGGGAGACGGCGTGCGTCTCGCAGCCGCCGCGTTCCGTGCCCCGGTACGAGGACCCGGACTTCCGGTACGGCTTCGCGCGCACCGTCACGCACTACTTCTCCCGCAACCACTTCCTGGACGGGCCCGACACGGTGCTGCGTGATCTGCCGCGGCTCAAGGGGCTTCCGGCGGTGGTGGTGCAGGGGAAGGTGGACCTGGGCAATCTGCTCGGCATCCCGTGGCGGCTCGCGCAGGCCTGGCCGGACGCCGAGCTGATCGTCGTGGACGAAGCGGGGCACAACGCGGGCGCGCCCGGCATCACCGATGAACTGGTCGCGGTCCTGGACAGGTTCGACGGGCGGGGCGACCGGTCCAGTGGGCCGGACGGGCTCAGCGGGAGCGGCGCCGCCTGACGCGCTCGCCCTGCGCCTCGATGAACTGCAGCTCCAGGGCGATCGGGGCGGGCGCGAGACCGGGCCCTCCGGCCTCCGCCCACGCCAGGACCTCGTCGGTCGCGTCGTCGCCCATGGACCAGCCGATCCACGTCGCCCTCCCGCCGCGGGCGCGGCCCTGGGCGGAGGGCTGGAGGACGACGACGTTCGCCTGGTCGCACGGCCCGAGGCAGTCGACGACCCGCACGGCGAACCGCCCCTGCGAGGCCCGCGCGGCCGCCTGCCAGCGCTCCAGCTGCCAGTCGTGGTCGTAGCCGGGGTACTTGCGGGCATCGCCGCAGCAGCAGCCCCGGCACACGACGAGGGTGCAGGGGCGGGTGCGGGCGGCGCCGATGAGGGTGGTGGTGCGCACGGGCTCGAGTACTCCTGGTGCTACGCGGTCGGTTCGTCGTCGAAGAGATGACGCACGGTGAAGTGGTAGTTGGTGCGGACGTGGGTGAGGGCGACGGCCCGCGCCCGCTCGGCGTCGCCGCCGGCCATCGCCTCGTACAACTCCCGGTGCTCCACGAGCTGTTGGGCCCATTCCTCGGCGCGCCGGGTGAGCCAGCGCAGCCGGCCGCTGACGGGCTGCATCACGGACACGATGAGATCGTTGCGCGCCATCTCCAACAGCCGGTCGTGGAAACGGGAGTTGACGTCGGTGTTGGTCTCGGCGTCGCCCTCGCGTGTGGCACGCGTGGCACGTTCGAGCAGCCCTTCCAGCTCCTTGAGGTCGTCCGGAGTGGCCCGCTCGGCCGCGAGCCCGGCGGCGTAGACCTCCAAGGCCTCGCGCAGCTCGTACAGTTCGGTGACATCGGTGCGGGTCAGGGTGCGCACGACGGCCCTGCGGGGCGTCTCGTACGTCACGAAGCCCTCGGCGAGCAGCGCCCGGATCGCCTCGCGGACGGGGACCCGGGACACCCCGAAGCGCTCGGCGAGCTCCCGCTCGACGAGCCGGTCGCCCGGCCGCCGGTGCCCGCCGATGATGTCCTCGCGCAGGGCCGCGAGCACGCGCTCGCGCACCGCGCCCAGGGGCTCCACCGATCCTGCCGTCGTCATGGGTCCATCTTCGTCGATGTCCCCGAGGGGCAGGGGAAGCGGGGTGGATTTACGGAGATGTAACCGCACGGACATTGCCGGGCGGTGTCGGCAGCGGGACCATCGCGCGGTATTGGTATACCAAACCTTCTCGCCGGAGGAGCGCCATGTCCGTGGCCGAGCCAGTGCGTCCCCAGTCCCTCACCGCCGTGCCGCCCGATCCGCGCCTGACCAACGAGGACCTGGCGCCGGCCCGCGAGCGCAAATGGAAGGTCTACGACCTCTTCGCCCTGTGGATGTCCGACGTCCACAACCTCGGCAACTACACGTTCGCCGCAGGCCTGTTGGTACTCGGCCTCAACGCCTGGCAGGTCTTCACTGCACTGCTCATCGGCTTCATCCTGATCTACATCGGCTGCAACGCGATGGGCCGCATCGGCCAGCGCCACGGAGTGCCGTTCCCGGTCGTCAGCCGGATCAGCTTCGGCGTCTGGGGAGCGAACATCCCGGCACTCATCAGGGCCGTGATCGCCATCATGTGGTACGGAATCCAGACGTACCTGGCGTCGGTGGCGGTGAACGTGATGGTGCTGGCGGCGTTCCCCGGCACGAAGTCATGGACGGAACACTCGTTCCTGGGCCTGCACGCGCTGGGCTGGGCCTCCTTCCTGCTCCTCTGGCTGGTCCAGTCCCTGATCATCACGCGCGGCATGGAGTCGGTCCGCAAGTTCCAGGACTTCTGCGGCCCCGCGATCTGGGTGGTGATGCTCGCGCTGGCGATCTGGATCTGGTCGAAGGCCGGCTGGACGATCTCCCTCACGTCCACACCCCACCCGGTCTCGACGGGCGAACAGTTCCGCCAGTGGTTCGGCGCGATCGGCCTGATCCTCGCCACGTACGGCACGCTGATGCTCAACTTCTGCGACTTCTCCCGCTTCGCGCCCGACTACCGGACCGTGCGCCGCGGCAACTTCTGGGGCCTGCCGATCAACTCAACGGCCTTCGTCGTCCTGTCCGTTGTCGTCACGGCGGGCAGCGTGGAGGTCTTCGGCGAGGCGATCACCGACCCGGCGATGCTGGTGGCGGGGATCGGCAACACCTGGGTCCTGGTCTTCGGCGCCCTGACCTTCGCGATCGCGACGATGGGCGTGAACATCGTCGCCAACTTCGTCTCCCCGGCGTACGACTTGGCGAACGTCTGGCCGCAGAAGATCACGTTCAAGGTGGGCGGCGCGATCTCCACAGTGCTGGCCCTCCTGGTCACGCCATGGAACCTCTACTCGAACCCGGATGTCGTGAACTACTTCCTGGGCGGCCTCGGCGCGTTCCTGGGCCCACTCTTCGGCATCCTGATGCTCGACTACTTCTGGGTGAAGCGGGGCCGGGTGGACACGGAGGCCCTCTTCGACGCCCGCCCGGGCTCCCGCTACTACTACCGCCACGGCGTGAACCCGAAGGCCCTGGCAGCGTTCGTCCCGTCCGCGGCCCTGGCCGTGATCCTCGCCCTGGTCCCGTACTTCGACTCGGTGGCGGCGTATTCGTGGTTCATCGGGACGGCGGTGGGGGCGGGGGTGTACGGGGTGGTGTGCCGATCGGAGCGGATGCGGTCGTACGAGGACACCCCCAGGTAACCCGGCTCGTTACTGAACGTGGTCGGACTCCCTCACCGTCACGTGAGGAACAGGGGCCAGCATGGGGACTCATGCGGTACACGACATCCGAGACGTTCCTCGTGGCGCGGGCCCCATGGGGAACGCTGCGGACCGGGCGACCGAAGTCCGCGCCGCGGCGCCGCCCTCGGCTTTGGCGGGGTCAAGTGAGCCGTTTACCCATCCGGGCGGACACGCGCTCCGTGTCCTTCGTGTGCCACCACTCGAACAAGTTGGTGCGCACGAGGAGTTCAAGAGTGCGCATCGAACTCTCAGTGAGGTCCCCGCTCACCAGGCTCGCGTCTGGGCCGTCATAGGCGAGCGAGACTCGCCAGCGCTCTTCGGACACCTCGACGTCCAGCTCGACAAGTAGCGTCGGACGGATCGTGGAAACGCGTACCGCTAGGACTTCGATGGGGATGCCCGGGTCCTGCCGCTGCACTCCCGAGATCCGCTGGATCAGTTGCTCTTGCACCTGTTCGGCTGTTGCCATTTCAGACTCAACAATTCGATGCTGCGATGGTGTATTCGACGGCTTGTGGCGGTAGCCCCAGCTTGTGGTGCCGCACCTCATGATGACCCTGGCCGGCCCGCGGTGGAACGTGTAGGCCACCTTGTGGTAGCTCTGCCGCTTGCACGGGTTCGACGCGGCGGCTGACGGCGCGGTTGCCGCGTGCGCAGCGCGGTTGGTGAGCGGGTGTGGAGAATTGAGGAGATCATTCTTGACAAGAGGGAGCATGCCAGAGATCACCGACGACCTCTTCCTCGACCGCCTCGCCGACCGGCTCGACGCGCTGCCCGGCGTGCATGCCGTGACGCTGGGTGGGTCGCGGGCGCAAGGGACGCACACCGATGCGAGTGACTGGGACACCGCCGTGTACTACCGGGGCGGCGAGGGGCTGTTCGAGCCCCGGCACCTGCGGGACGTCGGGTGGGAAGGGGAGGTCTCCGAGATCGGGGGGTGGGGCGGGGGCGTGTTCAATGGTGGGGCCTGGCTCAGTGTTGATGGGCGGCGCGTCGATGTGCACTACCGGGATCTGGATGTCGTCGAGCACGAGCTGAGTGAGGCCGAGGAAGGGCGGTTTCGCGTTGAGCCGTTGATGTTTCACCTCGCCGGGATTCCGTCGTATCTCGTTGTCGCCGAGTTGGCCGTGAACCGTGTGTTGCGCGGGCGCGCGCCCCGGCCCGGCGGGTATCCGGCCGCGCTGCGCAAGGTCGCGCCCGAGGTGTGGTGGGGGCGTGCCTCGATCACCCTGGACTACGCGAAGGGGAACAATGCGCCCCTCGGCGGGCGCAGTGAGGTCCTCGGGGCCGTGGCCGGTGCCGCGATGCAGGCGGGGCACGCCGTGCTCGCCGCGCGCGGGGAGTGGGTGACCAATGAGAAGCGGCTGCTGGAGCGGGCCGGGCTGCGGGGGATCGATCGGGTTGTGGCCGATCCCGCGCTGTCGCTCGGAGAACTCGTCGAGCGGGCGCGGGAGTTGATGGCGCGGGTCGTCGCCGAGGCTCAGCAGGGCTGAGGGGCGGCCAGCGGGTACGTGCGGAGGTCGCGCCAGCCCGTTCCCGCGCCCTCCGTCACGATCAGGTTCACCGACTCCACGCGCGCGTGCAGTGGCAGCGCCGGCGTGAACTCCGTCTCCGGGATGTCGTCCGTGCCCGCGCCGCTCGCCAGCGTGAGGTGGGGGTCGAGGCCCTCGTCGCCGAAGATGCCCCGGTACGGGACCGCCTCCGGCCAGCGTTCGCGTATCGACTTCGTCAGGGCGCGGAGGGGGTCCTCCGGGGCCGGGGGCAGGTACAGGACGCCCGGCCAGCGGCGTACCTCGGCGAAGGTGAGCGCGATCTGTGGGGTGGCCGAGAACAGGGCGCGCAGGTCGGCGTCCGTCTCCGGCGTGATCCGGGCCAATGGCAGGAACGGGTAGAGGAGCGTGATGTGGGCCCTCGACGGGGTGCGGGCCAGGGCGTCCGCCTCCGGGACGTGGATGGTCAGGGCCGTGTCGCCGGGAAGATCCGGCCAGCCGCCATGGTTGTCGGGAGTACGTCGCGTGGGCACGGTCAAGTGTCACATTCCGGAAACCTCGCCGTTTCCTCCCCTCCAACAACTCCGCTTACGCTTGAGAAACCAGTTCAGGCTGGCCGACGGCGCCCGGCACCCTCCCGTGTTCGTACGACAGGAGTCTGCTCACCGTCATGCACCGCCCCCATTCGCTTCCGCCCTGGCTGAGCCACGCCCTGCGCGCCCAGCGCGCTCCCGTGCCCTGGCCCGCCGTCGTGCGCGGGGCCCTGGCCGGCGGACCGCTGCTGCTCGTCGCCGTCGCCGCCGGGCGGCCTTCCAGTGGGGTGCTGCTCGCGCTCGGGGCGATGCTCGCCGGGGTCAACGACCGGCCGGGTCCGCGGCTCGCCGCCGTCTCGCGGCTCGGCGGGCCCGCGCTCGCCGGGGCCCTGGGGATGACCGTCGGCAGTTTCATCGGCGGTGGGCTGCCGGCCGGAGCGCTCATCGCCTGCCTCTTCGCCGTGCTCGGGCTCGTGGGCGGCGCCTTCAGTGCCGTCGGGCCCGTCTCGTCCTCCGCCGGAACCCAGTTCCTCGTCACCGTCGCCATAGGTGCCGGGATGCCGCTCCCGGAGCCCGCCTGGCAGCGCGCGCTGCTGTTCGCCGGGGGCGCCGCGTGGCTGATCCTGCTGCGGCTGCTGCTGCCCTCTCCCGTACGTACGAAGGGTCTCGGCTACCTCTACGACGGTGAGCGTGCCGCCGTCGCCTCCGTGTACGAGGCCGTGGCCCGGCTGCTCGACGCCGTCGGCGGACCCGAGGCCCAGGCCCGGCGCGCCGCGCTGACCGCCGCCCTCGACCAGGCGCAGGACGCCCTGCGGCCCGGCCGCTCGGCGGCCACCCGGCGCCTGCGCCGCCAGTACTCCGCCGCCCTCCCGCTCGCCGAGGCCGCCACCGCGCTCGCCTGGACCGGGGACCCGGTGCCCGCCCGGGCCGGGGAGGGGCCGCGTCGGCTCGCCGCCGCCGTGCGGACCGGGGAGGCGCCCGGCGCGCTGCCCGCTCCCGCCCGCGCCGGCGCGGGTCTTCGCGCCCTCGACGAGGCGCTGCTGCGGGCCGCCGAGGCCTTCGACGGGGCCGCTGTCCACCTGCCGTCGGGCCGACGGCGCGCGTCCGTGCGCGGGGTGCTGCGCAGGGTGACCGGTCCCGCGGGGCGCGAGTACGGCGTCCGGGTCGGGCTCTCCTTCGGCGCCAGCGCCGCCGTCGCCCAGGCCCTGCACCCGCTGCACGGGTACTGGCTGCCCGCCACCGCCGTCTTTCTCGTGAAGCCGGACCTCGGACCGCTCGCCTCGCGCGCGCTGTGCCGGGCCGCCGGGACCGTCGCGGGCGCGGCCCTCTTCGCGGGGCTCGCCGCCGTGCTGCCCCAGCCCTTCGGACTCGTCGCGCTCGTCGCCGCCTGCGGGGCGCTGATCCCCGTCGCCACCCGGCACTTCGCCGCGCAGACCGCCGTCGTCACCGTCCTCGTACTGTCCCTGGTGATGGTGGGCGGGGAGCCGATGGCGTCCTGGGGCCGGATCACCGAGACGCTGCTCGCCTGCGCCATCGTGCTGGTCGCCGGGCACCTGCCGCTGCCCGGCGGGCACCGCGGCGGCGGGGTGCGGGTGCGGCTCGACGTCGCGCACGACGCCGCCCGCGCCTACGTACGGCATGTGCTGAGCGAATCCGAGCAAGGCGCCAAGGGCGCCGGGGGAGCGCAGGGCATCGACCGGCACGGGCGGTGGGCGCTGCGCCGCGAGGCGTACCGGACGCTCGCGCAGGCGCGGGCCGCCGTCGACCTCGCCGCCGCCGAACTGCCGGTGCTCGCCCGGCACTCGGACGGCTCGCGGCAGGTGACCGTCGTACTGGAGCGGCTCGTCGACGCGACGACCGCGTGCGCGGTGCAGGTGGACGACACCGGGCGGGTGCCCGAGCAGCACGCGCGCAAGATCGACGTGCTGCTCGCGGAACTCGCCGCGTAAGCCGCGTAAGCCGCGTAACAGGGGCTCAGGGACGCAGGTCGACCCATACGGGGGCGTGGTCGGAGCCCGGCGCGTCCCGCCGCTCGTCCGGATCGTCGCTCACCGACGGCAGCGCCTCGAACTCGGCCTCGGGCTCGGACTGCTCCCGGGACGGGCCCGTGCCCGCGCGCACGACGTGGCCGAGCAGTTCGTGCGAGACGAAGACGTGGTCGATCAGCTCGCGGCGGCCCTCGTGAACCCGCGAGTACCGCTGCTCCTCGGGGATCAGCGGCGCCACGTTCCACAGCCGCCGCGCGTCGCCCTTGTCCGGGTGGTCGAAGCCGGGCGTGCCGATCTCGGAGCCGGGCGGGCCTTGCAGGATCTGGGTGGTCGAGGCGGCCACCTCGTCGTTGAAGTCGCCCATCACGGCGACGCGTACGCCTTGGCCGCCCTCCCCGATGAGGGTGTTAGCGAAGGCGCGCACAGTGGCCGCCTCCGCCGCCCGCCGTTGCAGCGCGTACGCCGCGTAGCGCGCCCGCTCGCCCTCGTCGCGCGGGAAGAACCTGCCGCCCGGATACCCGAGCAGCTTCGACTTGAGGTGGCAGACGGCGGCCGTGAGCCACGTCGCCCGCGTCGAGAAGTGCACGGCGAGCACGCCCCGCCCCATCCGGTCCGCGGTCCTGCCCGTGTCGTCGACCTGCACCGGGCGCAGGTCGGTGGGGAACGAGGCGGTGTCCCCGACCCCGTTCATGAACACGCTGGTGAGGAAGCCGACCCGGATCCCGCGCTCGTCCGGGTACTCGGACAGCAGCACCCGGTACCGGCCGTCGAGCAGCTGCACCAGATCGTCGAGCGCCGCCGGGTCACCGACCTCCTGCACGCCGAGCAGGGTGGGGCTCAGGCTGTTCACCGTGGCGGCCAGCGAGGCCAGTTTCGCCTCGTACGCGGCCTTGTCGCGCGGGCCGTAGGGGCCGCCGGGGCGGTAGAGGTTCTCCAGGTTCCAGGTACCGACGAGCATGGTGTGCTCCGTCCTAGGGCCGGCCCGGACGGGCCGGGGCGGCCAGCGTGCCAGCGGGGCGGCAGGGAAGACAGAACTCCTTCAGGAAATCAGGACCACTTCCAGGAAATCAGGACCACTTCAAAAAACTTTCGCCGCAGCGATGAGTTCCGCACAGCCCTCCGGTCACCCCTCCGAGAGACACGACCCGAGGAGGAACCATGGGGCTGCCGAAGGTGGTCACGCGCGAGGAATGGCGCACCGCGCGCGAGGAACTGCTCGCCCTGGAGAAGGCGGCGACCCGGGCGCGGGACGAACTGAACACACGGCGCCGCGAGTTGCCCATGGTCGAGATCGACAAGTCGTACGTCTTCGAGGGTCCCGACGGGAAGTCGGAGCTGCTCGACCTGTTCGAGGGGCGCGCCCAACTCGTCGTCTACCACTTCATGTTCGCGCCCGACTGGGACGCGGGCTGCCCCAGCTGCTCCGGATTCCTCGACCAGATCGGGCACCTGGCGCATCTGCGGGCCCGCGGCACGGAGTTCGTGGCGGTGTCCCGCGCACCGTTCACCCGGATCCTGCCGTTCAAGGCGCGGATGGGCTGGACGGTGCCCTGGTACTCGTCCCATCTCAGCGATTTCAACCAGGACTTCGGCGCCACGATCACGGGCGAGGACGGCACTCCCCAGGAGCAGCCCGCGATCAGCTGCTTCCTGCGGGAGGGGGAGCGGGTCTTCCACACGTACTCGACGTTCGCCCGCGGCATGGACCACATCGGGTTCACCACGAACCTCCTGGACCTCACCGCTCTCGGCCGCCAGGAGGAGTGGGAGAAACCGGAGGGGCGCGCGTCGGCTCTCGGGGCCCCTGCGGGCAGTGCGCGCGTGCGGTACCACGACGAATACGTCGACTGAGGGCGAACACGTCGACCGAAGACGTCGACCGAGCGGCCTGACCTCGTATCAACTCGGTGTCATTATCGTCACGTTGCGAGCCGGGAGTGCCCCTGTCAGCGTTCTCCCTCATGAAGCGCCCGAACGCGTGGGGCGCCGTACATCGGCACGATCACGGGGGCAGGGACGAACGATGGTCAACGGACGAGTGGTACTGCAACGATTCCCGGCAGGCGGGCCCCGCGGCTCCTGGCCCGCCGAGGAGTACGCGAACCGGCGCCGCCAGGAGGGCCAACCGGCCGAGGTGGTCATGGACTTGGCGACGGACGCGTTCCTGGTGATCGTGCGGGAGCCGGTGGCCGATCTCGTGGGCTGACGCCGTCCGTGGCCGGGCCAAGAACTACGAAGCGCCGACCGACCGCGACCACACCGGCGTGGTCCCCGTGACCCGGCACAGTGCGAGATACAGCGGAATCGGCGGCGTGTACGGCACCGAACCCTCCGGACGGTGCACCAGGGCGGGTGCCCGCGGCACGTCCGGCACCAGCGCGCCCGCCGTGTAGCGCGCGGGCGCGGGCCACTCCAGGGACACATCGGAGTCCGAGGGCACGAGCCACCACCAGTGCGCCCCGTCCGCGTACACACAGCCCATCCGCGGCAGGCGCTTCGCCATCGCCCGGCCGAACTCCTCGGGCACCGCGACGGCGTCGCAGCCGAGCGGTGCGGTCATGCCCGCGGGCACGCTGAGCCGCACGGGAGGCGTGCGGCCCGGACGCGGGACCTCCGCCTGCTCCGGACGCCGGGGACGACGCCTCCGGGCCAATCCGGCCAGCGAGTTCAAGTGCATCGTCCGCTTGCCCGTTGTCACCACGCCCATCCGATCCTGTTTCGCACGTTCGTCGTTCCTCCGCCCGCCGTCCGACAGGGCGGGCGTTCACCAAGCCCATCCGGCGCCGTCCGATGCGCCGGGGACGGGGCCCGGAGGCTGCGGCTCCCGTTCGTCGCGGGGCAGTTCGGCCCAGACCAGGAGACCGGGCCCGGTCTCCTGGGCGCCCCACGCCGTGGCGACCGCGGCCACCAGGAGAAGCCCTCTGCCGTGCTCCTCCTCGGGCGCGACGCGGCCCACGCGGGCGTCACCGGGGATGCACCCCTCGTCCCGTACCGCTATCCGCAGCCGGTCACCGGCGTCGTCACGCAGCTCGCGCAGTTCGCAGTGGATGCGCCGGCTCGCGGTGTGCACGATCGCGTTCGTGACCAGTTCGGACACGACAAGGGCCGCCGCGTCACAGGTGTCCTCGCACGCGCCCCACGCACTGAGGTGGGTGCGCGTCACGCGCCGGGCCTGAGCGGCGGAGCCCGGATGGGGAGCCAGTTCGAAACTGCTGCGACGGGCAGCCGACGGGTGGGCCCCTGTCGGGGTACCCGAACGGTCACCGAGCGTAGTTTCGCCGGCTTCTGTTCCTAAAGGCGCAGACGGAGTCACGCTTGCCACTATCTCCCCGCCATGAACACTTGGCAAGAGGCACTCTGAAAAGTGCAGAGTGGCGTATGCCGTGTGCAGCGGGCATGGCAGACTGCTCGCAGCAGCGCGCCACGCGGCCTCCATCGGGGGTGAATCGCAGGGAAACGGCCGGTGAGGGACGTCTTTCGGACCTTTTCCCGCGATGAAAAGTGGCGGGATTCAGACATCGGGACTACTGGGAGGTAGGGGGCGTGAGCGAACCTCGGTCCGCGCCGACGGTCGGCCAGGTCGTTCTCGGCCGCCGCCTGCAGGACCTTCGCGAGGGCGCCGGGCTCAAGCGCGAGGAGGCCGCGAAAGTACTCCGCGTGACCGCCGCGACGATCCGCCGCATGGAAACCGCCGAGGTCTCCCTGCGCATCCCGTACGTCCAGCTGCTCCTGAAGGCCTACGGCGTCGCCGACGACGAGACCACGTCCTTCGTGCAGCTCGCGGAGGAGGCGAACAAGCCGGGCTGGTGGCAGCGGTACCACGACATCCTGCCCGGCTGGTTCTCCATGTACGTGAGCCTGGAGGGCGCGGCCCGCCTCATCAGGTCGTACGACCCGCACTTCGTGCCCGGCCTGCTGCAGACCGAGGACTACGCGCGCGGGGTGCTGGAATCCGGCGCGATAGGGCGGGCGCTCGCCGAGGACCCGGACGTCGTCGAGCGGCACGTCGCCCTGCGCATGCGGCGCCAGGCCCTGCTCACCCGCGAGGACGCGCCCCGCCTGTGGGTCGTGATGGACGAGACCGCCCTGCGCCGCCCCGTCGGCGACATGGACGTGATGCGCGCCCAGATCGACCGGCTGCTCGAGGCGATGGAGCTGCCGAACGTGACGCTTCAGGTCGCGGAGTTCGCCGCGGGCCCGCACCCGGGCACGTACGGACCCTTCGTCCTGTTCCGATTTGCCATGTCAGAACTGCCGGACATGGTCTACAGCGAGTACCTGACAGGCGCCGTCTACCTCGACGCGCGCCCCGAGGTGGCCACCCACCTCGAAGTCATGGACCGCATGGCGGCGCATGCCGCGACGGCGCAACGCACAAAGGAGATCCTCCGCGATCTCCGCAAGGAGCTGTGAATGGACTCGATCAAGGACCGAATACGCGGCGTCGACGGCGAGCCGATCTACAACGGCATGCCCGCGCGCGAACTCGGCAGCGAAGGCTGGCACAAGCCGTGGAGCGGCGGCAACGGAGGCAACTGCCTCGAAGCCATGAAGCTGGCCGACGGGCGCGTCGCCGTACGTCAGTCCTCGGACCCGGACGGGCCCGCGCTGATCTACACCATCGGTGAGATCACCGCGTTCATCGAAGGGGCGAAGTCGGGGGCCGCGGACTTTCTGCTGTCGTGAAGCGCCACGGATCGCCTGCGTTCAGGTGGGCGGTCCGGGCCACTCAGACGGTCATCGGGCGGTCGTGCGCCCCGATCGGTTCCGGCAATTGCGTCCGCCCCGTCAGCCAGCGGTCGACCGCGGCGGCCGCCGCCCTTCCCTCGGCGATCGCCCACACCACGAGCGAGGCGCCGCGCCCCGCGTCACCCGCGACGAACACGCCCGGCACTTCCGTCGCGAAGGCGGCATCGCGCGCGAGACGGCCCCGCTCGTCGACGTCGAGGCCCAACTGGTCGATGAGACCACCAGGTTGACGCTCGGGCCCATGAAAGCCGAGCGCGAGCAGCACCAGATCGGCGGGCAGCGTCCGCCCCGTTCCCGGCAGCGGCCAGCGAGCCGCGTCCACCTCTACAAGGTGCAGCGCACGAACATGTCCCGAGGCGTCCCCGGTGAGGCGCAGTGTGGAGGCGGCGAAGAGCCGGGCGTCCGCGTCGGCCGCGGGGGCCGTGCGCAGCTCACCGGCCTCCTCGTGCGCGGGGGAGAGCCGGTACAGCTTCGGGTACGTCGGCCAGGGCTCGACGTCCTCGTCGCGTGCCTCGTCCGGCCTGTCGTAGATGTCCAACTGCGTGACGGACGCGGCCCGTTCGCGGACCGCCGTGCCCAGGCAGTCGGCGCCGGTGTCGCCGCCGCCGACGATGACGACGTGTTTGTCGGTGGCGGTGAGCGGTGACTCCTGTGTCCCTTGCGGCGGGTTCTTCTCGTTCTCGTACCTGCGGTTGGCCCACGGCAGGTACTCCATCGCCTGCTCGACGCCTGCCAACTCGCGGCCCGGAACGTCGAGTTCGCGCCACTTCGTGGCCCCGGTCGCGATGATCACAGCGTCGTAGCGGGACCGCAGGTCGGCGGCTTCGAGGTCCCGGCCGATCTCCGTCGACGTACGGAACCGCACACCCTCCTTGGTCAACTGGTCGAGCCGGCGGTCCAGATGGTGCTTCTCCATCTTGAACGCGGGGATCCCGTAGCGCAGCAGCCCGCCGGGCCGGTCGTCCCGCTCGTACACGGCGACCGTGTGCCCGGCCCGCGTCAGCTGCTGCGCGGCCGCGAGCCCGGCGGGGCCCGAGCCGACCACCGCGATGGTCCGCCCGCTGTGCCGGTCGGGCGGCTGCGCGGACACGAAGCCCTCGTCCCAGGCCCGGTCGGCGATGGCCACCTCTACGTTCTTGATGGTCACGGCCGGCTGGTTGATGGCGAGGACGCAGCCCGCCTCGCACGGGGCCGGGCACAGGCGGCCGGTGAACTCCGGGAAGTTGTTCGTGGCATGCAGGCGCTCGCTCGCCGCCTGCCAGTCGTCCCGCGAGACCAGGTCGTTCCACTCGGGGATCAGGTTCCCCAGCGGGCACGCCTCGTGGCAGAACGGGATCCCGCAGTCCATGCAGCGGTCGGCCTGCGCCTCGACGATCGGCAGCAGGCCGCCGGGGACGTACACCTCGTCCCAGTCGCGGACCCGCTCCCCGACGGCGCGGCGCGGCGCGTCCTGCCGGGGCGTGGTGAGGAAGCCCTTGGGGTCGGCCATGGCCGTCTCCCTACGCCGTGACTGCTGGCTCTGGCTCTTTTCGTCACGATACGTCGGGCGGGCGCGGGCTGCCCAAGCTCAGGTCAGGGCTCACGTCAGGGCGAGTACGAACAGTCCCGAGGCGGCGGCGCCCGTCGCGGCCCGTACGTGGTTCCACCGCACCCACTCGGCGAGATACGTCCGCCACTGCGCGGCGCTGCTCTCGGACTCCTCGTCGCCGGAGAGGCCGGCGAGCGCCGCGTTGCGCGGCACGTTCGCAAGCACCGTCACGCCGAACGTGCCCGCCAGGTACAGCGCACAGCCGATCAGCAACTCGACGGTGCCCGCCTCGGGCCACAGCACGAACGTCACGACCGCGATCACCGCGCACAGCACCGCCGCGCCGAGAAAGACGACCATGAACGGCGGCGCGAGGGCGGCGACATTGATGGCGTTCATCGCGGCGATCGCCTGCGCGGCGGGCAGTGCGCCAAGGCCGCGCATCACGAACGTGGAGAACGCGAAGAACACCCCTGAGCTCACCCCGCACCAGACCGCCCCCAGCACGACCAGCGCGAAATACGGACCTTCGATCATGCGCCCCCCTTACAGGAGGGATCATGCCGCAGTTTGTCGGTTGTGGACAGTGATTTCACGACTACATTGAGCGAGCGGTGCCGGTTGTGGCGGTTTCGTGGAGTACGGCGGGAGCGGTGGATGGGGCGGGAGCCCGTCGCTGCCACTCGTCGAGTACCGCCGCCACGGCCTCGGCTACCCGGGACCGCGCCTCCCTCCGGGGTACGCCCTCCATCAGCAGCCGGTCGTAGGGCGTGTCCACATGGCGCACGGCGGCCCGCACCGCGGCTGCGACCGCGCCCTCCGAAAGCGCCCGCCCCGCCGCGCTCCGGCCCACCCGCCCGCTCCCGCGCGCCCCGGCATGCGCGGCGATCGCCGCGGCCCGGTCCTCGGGGCAACCGGGGAACAGCCGCCGGATCCGCGCCGCGAACTCCGCCACGAACACCGCGTCCTGCGCCGCCCGCCGCGCCGCGTCCCGCGCCCGCCGCCGGGCCCGCGCCTCCGCGTCGGCCAGGCAGCGCGCCTCGGCCCGCGCGAGCGCCTGCTCCTCGACGAGCACGCCCTGCCGCTCGTACCGCCCGCGCCGGCGATGGAAGCGCACGACGACGGCCGACAGCGCGCTCTCCTCGCGTGCCCTGCGGGTCAGCGCCGTGTCGCCGCGCGGCAGGAACACGAGGTGTCCCAGGTCGGCGCAGTCCAGACAGCGGGGCTGCCCGCCCTCCAGGGTCAGGAGCCCGAGCGGCCCCCGACGGCAGGCGTCGCACCGCTTGCGCTTGACCGACTGGAAGACGAGGGGGCTGCGCGCGAGGACCGGTGCGGCTCTGGGCGGTGGTGGGGTGGCTCTGGGCCGTGGTGGGGTGGCTCTGGTCATACGAGCGTGATGCCCGCCCGGGCGTGGCCTGCATCATGGAGTGCGTGCGACTCGAAGCGATCACCTGGGAACGGCTCGGCGACACCCTCGCCGAGCGGCTGCTCGACCTGAAGCCGGCCGACGGCGGCCCGTGGGTGAAGGTCGCCCTCGACGGGGCGCCGGCCGCCCGCCCCGGTGAACTCGCGGCGCTCGTCTCCGAGGCGCTGCGCATCCGTGGCCGGTATTCGCTCACGGTCGGCACGGAGGGTTTTCTGCGCCCGGCCTCGCTCCGGTTCGAGTACGGGCATCAGGACGTCGAGGCGTACTACAGCGGCTGGTTCGACACGGGCGCTCTGTGGCGCGAGGTGTTCGGACCGCTCGAACCGGACGGCACGGGCCGCGTCCTGCCCGACCTGTGGGACCCGGTCACGGACCGCGCGACCCGCAGCGGCTACGTCCAACTCCCGCCCGGCGGAGTGTTGTTGATGCACGGCCCCCTCCTCCTGCACCACTGGTTCCCCTTCGACCTGACCGTTCACGTGAGCCTGTCGCAGGGCGCGCTGCGGCGACGTACGCCCGAATCCGAGCAGTGGACGCTCCCGGCCTTCGAGCGCTACGACTCCGAGACGGACCCCGCGGCGAGCGCCGACGTCGTCGTCCGCGCGGACGACCCGCGCCACCCGGCGTGGGGCGGGTGACCGTCCCGCGCGGTGCGGCCGTGCGGCCCTGTGCGCGTGGCGACTCCGCGGCTCACAGCCAGCCGTTGCGCTTGAACCCCCGGTAGACCACGAAACAGATCACCGCTATCACGGACATCATCAGCGGATAGCCGAACCGCCAGTGCAGCTCCGGCATGTTCTCGAAGTTCATGCCGTAGACGCCGCAGCCCATCGTCGGCACGGCCACGATGGCGGCCCACGCCGTGATCTTGCGCATGTCCTCGTTCTGCGCGACCGTCACCTGCGCCAGATGTGCCTGCAGGATCGAGTTGAGCAGTTCGTCGAAGGACGCTATTTGCTCCGCCGCCCGCAGCAAGTGGTCCGACACGTCGCGGAAGTACGCCTGTATCTCGGGCGGCACGGCGGGGAAGGGGCGCCCCGAGAGCTCCTGTATCGGCCGGGTCAGCGGCACCACGGCCCGCTTCAACTCGAGCAGCTCGCGCTTGAGTTGATAGATGCGGCCGGGGTCGGCTTTCGCTCCGTTCGGCGCGAAGACGGCCGCCTCGACCTCGTCGATGTCCGCCTGGACCTCGTCGATCACCGTCAGATAGTCGTCGACGACGCTGTCCGCGATCGCGTGCAGCACCGCCGCCGGGCCCTTGGCCAACTGCTCCGTGTCCGCTTCGATGCGCTCGCGCACGGGGCCGAGGGAGCCGTGCCGGCCGTGCCGCACCGTGATCACGAAGTCCTGGCCGAGGAACACCATGATCTCGCCGGTGTCCACCACCTCGCTGGTCGCGGTGAGCTCCGCGTGGTCGACGTAGCAGACCGTCTTCAGGACCGCGAAGAGCGTCTGCCCGTACCGCTCCACCTTGGGGCGCTGATGCGCGTGCACCGCGTCCTCGACGGCCAAGGGGTGCAGGTCGAACAGCTCGGCGATGTCCGCGAACTCCACCTCCGACGGCTCGTGCAGCCCCAGCCAGACGAATCCGTCCGCCGACTTGCGCACCGCGCGCACCGACTCGACGAGATCGCTGTCGCCCGACTCGCGCACGCCGTCCCGGTAGGTCACGCAGTTGACCACCGCGGAGCCCAGCGGGGAGCGCGCCGGGTGGCTCAGGTCGACCTTGGGCGTGCGGCGCGCGAGCCGCGCGACCTTGCGCAGGCTGCCCACCCTGCGCAGACCGCCGACCTTCCGCAGATTGCCCGCCATCGACATGCTCGGCCCCTCCCGTTTCCCATCCGCTCTTTGGCGCGATTCCGTCGCATCTCCGTCGCGAAGACGACTTGGTGGGCCAGTCTGCCAGCGGTCACCGACAGTGCGTCCACCCCTGTGGGAACGGAGGGCTCCGTTCCGCTGTGCAATGTCCCGTATCCAACGATTGGGCTGGGATGATCGGTTCATGATGCGATCAGGCGAGCACGCGTACCTCCTCGACAACCAGCAGCCGGAGGCGGGGCGGCGCTTCGACGCCTTCTCGGTCCTCTTCGACCCCACGACGTTCCGGCACATCGAGCGTCTCGGTATCGGTTCCGGTTGGCGCTGCTGGGAGGTCGGGGCGGGTGGTACGTCGGTGGTCTCGTGGCTCGCGCGGAAGGTCGGGCCGACCGGCCGGGTCCTCGCCACCGACATCGACACGTCCTGGCAGACGGCCACGCCCCGGACGCCCGTCGAGGTGCGGCGCCACGACATCGGCGTCGACGAGCCGCCCGCGGAGAGTTTCGACCTGGTGCACGCGCGGCTCGTCCTGGTCCATGTCCCGGACCGGGAGCGGGCGTTGGCGTCGATGATCCGTGCGCTGCGCCCCGGCGGGTGGCTGCTCATCGAGGACGCGGACCCCGCGCTGCAGCCCCTGCTCTGCCCGGACGAGGTGGGGCCCGCGCAGGAGCTGGCCAACCGCCTGCGGCACGGCTTCCGTTCCCTGCTCGCCGAGCGTGGCGCCGACCTGTCGTACGGGCGCAAGCTGCCCGGGCTGCTGCGTGCGGCGGGGCTGCGGCAGGTCGAGGCGGACGCGTACTTTCCGCTCGCGTCACCGGCCTGTACGGCGCTGGAGACGGCGACGGTCGGGCAGATCCGCGCCCAGCTCGTGACGGCGGGCCTGGCGACGGACGCCGAGATCGACCAGCACCTGGCGAATGTGGCCGAGGGCACGATGGACCTGGCGACGGCGCCGCTGATCTCGGCGTGGGGCAGAAAGTAGCGGTTCGCCTCCGGCGGGGCCTCGGCACGATACGGCTCCCGCCGGTTGCGGCCGATCGGCCTACGCCGGGGGGCTCCGCCTGTTGCACCCGACCGTCCCCACGCTGGGGGGGGGCTCCGCCTGTTGCGCCAGACCGTCCCCACGCCTGGGGGCTCCCGCCGGTTGCGGTCGATCGCCCTACGCCACGGGGCTCTGCCCCGGGCCCCGCGCCTCAATCGCCGGCGGGGCTGATTTTGCCGAACCGGCGTTGCGGCCTCGGGGCTCCGCCCCGGACCCCGCGAGTCTCGTCCCAGAGCGGGGCTTGATTGGCCCACCCGCCGCAGGGCTCGCATTGTCGTCCCGCCCGCAGACAATCGCCCCGTTCCCCCGCCCATCTCCCACCCACCCGCCCCCTCCAGGGGCGTCGGCCCGACGGGGCGCCGCACCACGCCGGGGGGCGATCCGCCGACAGCCACGGCTCCCCACCCGTCGCGGTCGAAGCCGCCCCGCCTCGTGCAATCCGCCGCGTCACGGCTCCCCATCCGTTGCGGACGACGCCACCCCCACCTCAGGCAACCTCCGCCAGCTGCGGCTCCCCACCCGCTGCGGTCAATGCCGCCCTCGCCTTCGGGGCAACGCCCACCACGGCTCCCCACCCGCTGCGGTCAATGCCGCCCTCGCCTCGGGCAATCCGGCGCCCACCACGGCTGCCCACCCATTGCGGTCAACGCCGCCCCCGCCTTGGGCAATCTGCCGCCTGGGGCGGCAGGGTGGGCAAGGCGGCGCCCGGTGCCGCGCAACGGTCAACACAGGCGCCGACCCCGGCGAAGCGTCGAATCCCGGTGCCGCGTACCCGTAACGGCAGGCGCCGGCCCCGGCAGAGCGTCGCATCCCGGTGCCGCGTACCCGTAACGGCAGGCGCCGGCCCCGGCAAAGCGTCGAACCCCGGACCCGCGAATTCGTCACCGTGGGCGTCCACCCCGATGCAGCTCAAAGCCCCCGGCGTCGCGCAACCGCCGCACGGGGCCCCGTCACCGCCCCGGTGGCCTACCGCCCACGATCCCCACCGCCACCGCCCCGGCCCGGCACCCCTCATCCACGGACTCCCGCCACCCCGCCCCCCGAAGTCGCGCGGCGAGGAGCGAGCCGGTGAAAGCGTCGCCTGCCCCCGTGGAATCGCGCACCGCCACCCCGGCCGCGGCGCACACCCGCTCGCGGACCACCCTGCCCCGCGCCACACACGCCCCCGCCGCCCCCTCCTTCACCACCACCACGGGAAACCGCCCGCTCAACTTCGCCGCCGCGTCCTCCGCCCCCGGCTCCCCGCTCAGCAACACCGCCTCGTCCCGGCTCGGAACCAACACATCCACCCCGTCGACCAGCGCAAGGAACCGCTCGACCCCGAGCTCCCGCAGGAACCCGGTCGACGCCGGATCCAGACTCACCGGCACACCACGCGCGCGTGCATCCGCCACCGCGGCGGACACCAACTCCCGCCCTGTGGCGGAGAAGCACAGGTACCCGGACAGATGAAGCAGCCCGACCCCGTCGAGCAACTCCGGCGACCAGTCCTCGGGCCCCGCCCGCCGCGACGCCCCACCGTCCGCCAAGAACGTCCGCTCACCCCCGGCACCCGCGTCCACGAGGCAGATCACCGCCCCGGTCGGCGCCTCCGCGTCGACCACGAGCCGCGGCCGCACCCCGCACCGTACGAGCTCCTCCTCGTGCCACCGCGCGGAATCCACGCCGACCCGCCCGAGCAGCACCACGTCCCGGCAGCCCTGGTACGCCGCCCAGCACGCCACATTGGCTCCGGCGCCACCCGGCACCGTACGGATCGAGGCCGCCGTGTCCGTACCCGTCGCGAGCGGCCCAGGATGCCGCGCGACGACATCCGTGACGACGTCGCCGACCACCAGCAACGCCCCGCCGCCGGCCCCCGTCACACCGCGGCCCAGGCCACCGCGACGCGCGCGGCGAGCCGCACGTTCCCGCGTACGGCCGCCAGGTTGGCCTCCAAGGACGCGCCGTTCGTCCGCCGCGCCAAGTAGTCCAGCAAGAAGGGCGTCACGGCCTGCCCGCCGATGCCCTGCCGCTCGCACTCCCGCAGCCCGCTCTCCAGCACGCGCGCGTGCAACGCCGGATCCAACTGCTCCGCCTCCGGTACGGGATTGGCGAGGATCAACGCCGAATCGCCCGCGGCCAGGTCGTCCTGGGCCCGCATCACCGCCGCCACCTCACCCGGAGAGCGCAGCGTCCAGTCCACCGGCTCGCCCGAGTCGGCGAGGTAGAAGCCGGGGAAGCGCTCGGTCCGATAGCCCGCCACGGACACCCCCAGGGTCTCCAGGCGCTGCAACGTCGCGGGCACGTCCAGGATCGACTTCACCCCGGCGCACACCACGGTGATCCGGGTCCGCGCGAGCAGCCCCAGGTCCGCCGACTCGTCCTGCGTCTGCGTCCACCCCCGGTGCACCCCACCGAGCCCACCCGTGGCGAACACCCGCACTCCGGCCCGCGCCGCGAGCAGCGCCGTCGCCGAGACGGTCGTCGCGCCGCTCGCGCCCGTCGCCACCGCCGGCGGGAGATCGCGGTGGCTGAGCTTGCGGATCGCGTCGTCGTTCGCCACCCGCTCCAACTGCTGCTTGTCCAGGCCGACATGCGGCCGCCCGTCGAGCACCGCGATCGTCGCGGGCACCGCACCCTCGTCGCGTACGACCTTCTCCAGTTCGCGCGCGACCCGCAGATTGCGCGGCCTCGGCAGCCCGTGCGCGATGATCGTCGACTCGAGGGCCACCACCGGGCGCCCCGCCCCGACCGCGTCCCGCACCTCCTCCGAAACGATCAACATGCATCCGCCTCCGGTCAGTTGACTGCCACCTCTGACATCTTCCCCCGCTCCACTGACATCCCTGGCGGACACGCGTCGCCCCCAAACGCGCCATGAACCGGAAAGTGGGCCCCACGCGCGCGTGGAGCCCACTTCCCTCGACCGACCGGCCCCAAAGACCGGCCCCGGACCGGCTCCGAAGGCCGGCCCCCGATCGGCCTCAGACCGGTCGTACGCCGCTCAACACGCCGTGCGGATCGAGTACGTACTTACGGCTTGCGCCCTGGTCGAACTCCGCGTAGCCCCGCGGTGCGTCCTCGATGCCGATCACCGTCGCGTTGACGGCCTTCGCGATGTGCACGCGCTCGTGCAGGATCGCCATCATCAGGCCCCGGTTGTACTGCATCACCGGACACTGCCCGGTCGTCAGCTGGTGGCTCTTCGCCCAGCCGAGGCCGAGCCGCACCTTCAGCGTTCCGGTGCGCGCGTCCTGGTCGACGCCGCCCGGATCGTCGGTGACGTACAGGCCCGGGATGCCGAGCGCGCCACCGGCCGCCGTGAGCCCCATCAGCGAGTTGAGGACCGTGGCCGGCGCCTCGGGCGCGTCCGGGCCGTGTGCGCGGGCCTCGAAGCCGACCGCGTCCACGGCCGCGTCCACCTCGGGGACGCCGAGGATCTCGGCGACCTGCTCCTCCACCGTGCCGCGCGTGAGGTCGACCGTCTCGCAGCCGAAGCTCCGTGCCTGCGCGAGCCGTTCGGCGTTCAGGTCCCCGACGATCACGACGGCCGCGCCGAGCAGCTGCGCCGATGCCGCCGCCGCGAGCCCGACGGGCCCGGCCCCGGCTACGTACACCGTCGAGCCGACCTTCGTGCCCGCCGTCACCGCGCCGTGGAAGCCGGTGGGGAAGATGTCGGAGAGCATGGTGAGGTCGAGGAGCTTCTCGCGCGCCTGGTCGGCGTCGGGGAAGCGCAGCGCGTTGAAGTCCGCGTAGGGGATCATGGCGTACTCGGCCTGGCCGCCGACCCAGCCGCCCATGTCGACATAGCCGTAAGCCGCCCCAGGGCGCGCCGGGTTGACGTTCAGGCAGATGCCGGTCTTGCGCTCCTTGCAGTTGCGGCACCGCCCGCAGGCGATGTTGAACGGCACGGAGACGATGTCCCCGACGTCCAGGAACTCGACGTCCGGGCCCTTCTCCACGATCTCGCCGGTGATCTCGTGCCCCAGGACGAGGCCCTCGGGCGCCGTGGTGCGGCCGCGCACCATGTGCTGGTCGCTGCCGCAGATGTTGGTGGCGAGCACCTTGAGGATCACGCCGTGCCGACAGGTCCGGCCGACGTTCGCCGAGGCCACCCCCGGCCCGTCCTTCAGCTCGAGCGTCGGGTGCTCGATGGTCCTGACCTCCACCGCTCCCGGCTTGAGATATGCGACTGCCCTGTTTCCGCTCATGCCTGATCGCCGTCCCTTCGGCTCCGTGACTCGCTCTGCGGGATGCTCCGGCTGTGCGCATGGCGGAGTCTGCTACCGAATCGGCGTTCTGAGGAGCCTTCCGGCCGGTGTTGTTGAAGCCTCGACGAGCCGTCCAGTCGGCGGGGCCCGTACGGCACAGGCCGTCCAGTGAGGGGAGGGGCGCAGGTCATCTACGGTGACTGGCCATGACCACGAACGATCGACCCGCAACCGCCCTCGGCTCCTTCGCCGTCCGTGTCCCGGACGTGGACCTCGAACCCGAGCCCCTCGACCCCGCCCAGATCGTCTCCGGCACTCCCGAGGTGACCGGCAAGGTGCTGTGGGAGTCGGCCGACGGCAAGCAGCTGCGCGGCATCTGGCAGATCACGCCCGGCGTGGTCACCGACACCGAGGCGAACGAGCTGTTCGTGGTCGTCAGCGGCCGCGCCACCGTCGCCGTCGAGGGCGGCGAGAGCCTGGAGCTCGGCCCCGGCACGGCCGCCGTGCTGCGCGAGGGCGACCGGACGACGTGGACCGTGCACGAGACGCTGCGCAAGGCGTACCACATCACCCTGAGCTGACCTGCGTACGAACTTCCGCTCCCGCTACGGGTGTTGGGACCGCCGCGTGAACAGGGTCAACGCCCCGAGCGGGAGCAGCAGGCACGCCGCGGCCAGGTTCAGCCACGCGTAGCTCGCCGTCGCCATCACGAGGCCCGCCGCCGCGCCGCCGATACCCGCCGACAGGCTCATGGTCAGATCGGAGAGTCCCTGCGCGGCGGCCCGCGCGGCCTGCGGCACGGAGTCGGTGAGCAGCGCGGAGCCCGCGACGAGCCCGGCCGACCAGCCGAGCCCCAGCAGGAACAGCGCCGCCGCGCTCTGCCCGTGGTGCCCGCCCGCGGTCCCGGCGAGCAGCGCCGCGCACGCGAGCAGGCCCACCGCGAGCCCGATCACCGTGAGGCGCCCGAACTTGTCGGCGAGACGGCCCATCACGGGCGAGAACGCGTACATGCCCGCGATGTGCCCACTGATGACGAGTCCGATCAACTCGATGCCCGCGCCGTGGTGTTCGAGGTCCACCGGGGTCATCGACATGACGGACACCATCGCCGTGTGCGACACCACCACCGTCACCAGCGCGAGCCGCGCGCGTGGGGACGCGGACACGGCCGCGAACCCCGCCCGTATGGAGCGCGCGGCGGGCGACTGGTCCTCGGCGGGAGCCAGGGACCGCGCGGTCAACAGCGGGTCGGGGCGCAGCAGTACGTGCACCACGGCCGCCGATATCAGGAACACCCCGGCCGCCCACACGAACGGCCCGGCCTCCGCCGGTATGCCGAGTCCGGAGACGCTGCGGCCCGCGGGCGCCGCTATGTTCGGGCCGAGGACGGCGCCGATGGTGGTGGCCCATACGACGGTCGAGATGGCGCGGGCCCGCCGGTCGGGCTCGGCCAGGTCGGCCGCCGCGTACCGGGCCTGGAGGTTGGCGGACGAGGCCGCGCCGAATCCCATCAGGCCGATCAGCAGCAGCGGAAAGCTCCCGATCGCCGCGGCGACGACGGTGACCACGGCCCCCAGCGTGCCGATCAGATAGGCCAGTACGAGTCCGGCCCGCCGCCCGCGCGCGTTCATCAGCGCGGCCAACGGCACCGAGAGCACCGCGGTCCCCGCGACGCTCGCCGTGGACGCGAGGCCGGAGAGCGCCTCGTCCCCGCTGACCTTCTTGGCGAGCACGGCGGCCAGCGAAATGCCGGTGGCGGTGCCGAGCCCGCCCAGTATCTGCGAGGCGACGAGCACCCGCTGCGTACGCCGCTGCAGCGGCCCGGTCCCCGGTCCCGGCCCTGGTTCCACGGCCTTCTGCTGCTCGAGACGCCCCTCGTCCGTGCTCAACGCACACCCCCGCCCCGATCAACCCTGCGGACTGCGCGCATCCGCCCCGCCCCAGGAAGGTCTCAGAACAACGGCTCGGGCAACACCCCTTCCAGGGCGAGCAACTTCCGCTTCGTCTCGAGTCCGCCCCCGAAGCCGCCGATCCCGCCGTCGCGCTCCACGACCCGGTGGCACGGCACCACGACGGGCAGCGGATTCGACCCCATCGCGAGGCCCACGGCCTGCGCGGCTCCGGGCTGTCCGACCCGGTGGGCCAGATCCCCGTACCCGACGACCGCCCCGTACGGCACCCCGGAGAACAGCTCGCGCAGCACCTCCCGGTTGAACCCGGAGATCAGTGACCAGTCGAGCGGCACGTCGAACTCGCGCCGACGGCCGGCGAAGTACTCCGCGAACTGCCGTATCGCCTCGGCGAGCAGGGGAGATTCGGGCGCCTCGACGGGCTCGGTCCCGAGTCGGGAGCCGAGCCGGTCGAGTGCCTTGTCCCGCACCGCGTCGGTGGCGTGGAAGACCACGTTCACCAGACCGGCGTCCGTCGCGGCGAGCAGCAGCGGGCCGATGTCGCTGCGCACGACGGCCCACACGGCCTGCCGCGGCGCGGCAGGAGTGGTCTCGCTTGGTCCAGTGGCGTTCATGCCGACCACGGTACGGCCGGGCACTGACAACGCCCGGCGGATCAGCCGCCGACGGCCGCCCGCACCACGTCAGGGGCGTTGCTGATGATGCCGTCGACGCCGAAGCCGGCCACCTTCTGCGCGGTCTGCGCGTCGTTGACGGTCCAGGTGTAGGACTCCAGCGGCTTGCCGTGCGGGCCCTTGAGCGCGTGCACCGCCTTGACGTAGTCCGCCGAGATCGTCGTGTGCGAGGGATTGATCTGGTCGGCGAACTTCGCGTACGCGGGAAGCTCGGACACGGCGGGTGTGCCGAGGAAGCCCGTCTTGATGTCCGGGCGCCGCGCGTGCACGGTCCGCATGCTGTCCGCGTTGAAGCTCTGGATGATCAGCCGGTGCTTGACGTCCCAGGGGTCCAGCCAGCCGTCCCTGCGCAGCTGGTGCAGGATCTGGTCCTCGATGCCCGGGTACAGCTCGGGCGACTTGACCTCCATGAGCAGCTTCTGGTGGTTGCGGTCCACGCGACGCAGGTACTCGTGGAGCGTCGGGATCCGGGCGCCCGTGTACTCGACGCCCTTCCAGCTGCCCGCGTCCAGCTTGGCGATCTCGCTCGAGGTGAAGTCCGCCACGTTCCACGGGGAGCGGTCGGGATAGAGCTGCTCGACGTTGGTGGTGCGGGCCAGCGTGGTGTCGTGGAGGACGACCAGGGCGCCGTCCCTGGTGCGCTGCACGTCGTTCTCGACCCAGTCGATGCCCAGGGCGTGCGCACTGTCGACGGCTGCCAGGGTGTTCTCGGGTGCGTAGGCGGAGGCACCGCGGTGGGCGACGACCACGGTTCTGTTGTGTGCGGGGGCGGCGTGTGCGGCGGTGGGCAGGACCAGGACACCGATGACGACGGAGCCCGCCACTGAGGTCAGAGCGGCTGCTGCGCGTGCGTGCACGTGTGCTCCTCATACGTCGTGGGATCACGGACTGTACGAGATTGACAGCTGAGAGCGAACGAAAAGTAGGCGCAGGATGGTCACGAGTTGAATGGAGTCACTCAAGTGCGGTTGACCCCCGTGTCGTGCGGCCGGTTTCTTTGCCGGAAAATCGTTCGAACGTTCCCGTGTGCGCTTTAATCTCTGCCTCACCCGCGGTCGCTCCGGCCGCCGCGCGCGAAGGGACTAGCTGCACATCTCACGGAAAACCAGGCGGAAGGGCTGTCACGCATGCAGGGTTCGGTCGACGGCTTCAGTTACGGGCTCGTCACCCCGGTCGTGGCTTATCTCATGGCCTGCCTCGGAGGGGCCCTGGGACTGCGCTGCACCACCAG
The DNA here is from genome assembly GCF_054871485.1 of Streptomyces sp. UC4497. NCBI lineage: Bacteria > Bacillati > Actinomycetota > Actinomycetes > Kitasatosporales > Streptomycetaceae > Streptomyces > Streptomyces sp. UC4497. Next base: position 92,782 of record NZ_JBTYHB010000029.1, read on the forward strand.
ATCCCTGCTCGTCGCCAACACCTGGCGGGTGGGATGGCTCGCGCTGGGCTCCGCCGCGATCGGCTCCGGGATCTGGACCATGCACTTCATCGCGATGATGGGCTTCAGCGTGGAGGGCATGCCGATCCGCTACGACCCGCTGATGACGTTCGCGAGCCTCGGCCTGGCCATCCTGATGGTCGGCATCGGCGTCTTCATCGTGGGTTACAAGGGCGCGACCGGCACCGCTCTGTTCACGGGGGGCACCATCACGGGCCTCGGAGTGGCATCGATGCACTACCTGGGAATGGCTGGAATGCGCCTTCACGGGACAATCAGTTACAACACGTTCACCGTGGCAGCCTCTGTGGTGATCGCCATGGCGGCCTCGACCGCCGCCCTGTGGGCGGCCGTCCAGGTACGGGGCATCATGTGGAGCCTCGGCGCCAGCATGGTCATGGGGCTCGCCGTATCGGGAATGCACTACATGGCGATGGCGGGGGTCAGCGTCCACGCGCACACCGATACCGCCGGGTCCCTCGGAGGTGACTCGGCGACCGCCATCCTCGCCCCCATGCTGATCGGCCCGCTGAGCTTCCTGCTCCTGGCCGGGGTGGTCGTCGTCCTCGACCCGATGCTGGTCACAGGTCGCCCCGACTGGCGTGACAGCCGGGCGGCGAAGGACCGGCTCGGGACCCCCGCACCGGCCGCCTCGCGCCTGCGCCGCCCCCTCGGGCGATCGGCCTCGCGCGCACCGCAGGACTGGTGACCTCTAGCCCCTGAAAGCCGGGCCCGACAGCGGTTCGGGCCCGGTTGTCAGTGGTGGGTCGTACGGTTGATTCCATGCGGCCCGTATCCAAGATCGAACGCACGGTGGCACCCTTCGAGGTCGTCAGCCCGTACCAGCCCAGCGGTGACCAGCCCGCGGCCATCGCCGAGCTGGAGAAGCGCGTGACCGGAGGCGAGAAGGACGTCGTCCTGCTCGGCGCGACCGGTACCGGCAAGTCCGCCACCACGGCGTGGATGATCGAGAAGCTCCAGCGCCCCACGCTCGTGATGGCGCCGAACAAGACGCTGGCCGCCCAGCTGGCCAACGAGTTCCGCGAGCTGCTTCCGAACAACGCGGTCGAGTACTTCGTCTCGTACTACGACTACTACCAACCCGAGGCGTACGTGCCGCAGTCGGACACGTACATCGAGAAGGACTCCTCGATCAACGAGGAGGTGGAGCGCCTGCGCCACTCCGCGACGAACTCGCTGCTGACCCGCAGGGACGTCGTCGTGGTCGCCTCCGTCTCCTGCATCTACGGCCTCGGTACTCCGCAGGAGTACGTGGACCGCATGGTCCCCCTGAAGGTCGGCGAGGAGATCGACCGGGACGACCTGCTGCGCCGCTTCGTCGACATCCAGTACACGCGCAACGACGTGGCGTTCCAGCGCGGCACCTTCCGGGTGCGCGGCGACACCATCGAGATCTTCCCCGTCTACGAAGAGCTCGCGGTCCGCATCGAGATGTTCGGCGACGAGATCGAATCGCTCTCCACCCTCCACCCCCTCACCGGCGAGGTCATCAGCGACGACGACTCGCTGTACATCTTCCCGGCGACCCACTACGTGGCCGGCCCCGAGCGCCTGGAGCGCGCGGCCAACGACATCGAGAAGGAGCTGGAGGAGCGCCTCGCCGAGCTCGAGAAGCAGGGCAAGATGCTCGAGGCCCAGCGCCTTCGCATGCGCACCACGTACGACCTCGAGATGCTCCGCCAGATCGGCTCCTGCTCCGGCGTGGAGAACTACTCGATGCACTTCGACGGCCGCGAGCCCGGCTCCCCGCCGAACACGCTGCTCGACTACTTCCCGGACGACTTCCTGCTGGTGATCGACGAGTCGCACGTCACCGTGCCGCAGATCGGCGCCATGTACGAGGGCGACGCCTCCCGTAAGCGCACCCTCGTGGACCACGGCTTCCGCCTGCCGTCGGCGCTCGACAACCGCCCCCTGAAGTGGGAGGAGTTCCAGGAGCGCATCGGTCAGACCGTCTATCTGTCGGCGACGCCCGGAAACTACGAGCTCTCGCGCGCGGACGGCCACGTCGAGCAGATCATCCGCCCCACCGGCCTCGTCGACCCGGAAGTCGTCGTGAAGCCCACCGAGGGCCAGATCGACGACCTGGTGCACGAGATCCGTACGCGCACGGAGAAGGACGAGCGCGTCCTGGTCACCACGCTCACCAAGAAGATGGCCGAGGACCTCACGGACTACTTCATCGAGCTCGGCATCCAGGTGCGCTATCTGCACAGCGACGTCGACACGCTGCGCCGCGTCGAGCTGCTGCGCGAACTGCGCGCGGGCGAGTACGACGTGCTGGTCGGCATCAACCTGCTGCGTGAGGGTCTCGACCTGCCCGAGGTCTCCCTGGTCGCGATCCTCGACGCCGACAAGGAGGGCTTCCTGCGCTCCGGCACGTCGCTGATCCAGACGATCGGCCGCGCGGCGCGAAACGTCTCGGGGCAGGTCCACATGTACGCGGACAAGATCACTCCGGCGATGGAGAAGGCCATCGACGAGACGAACCGCCGCCGCGAGAAGCAGGTCGCGTACAACGAGGCGAACGGGATCGACCCCCAGCCCCTCCGTAAGAAGATCAACGACATCGTGGCGTCCATCGCGCGCGAGGACGTCGACACGGAGGCCCTGCTCGGCACCGGTTACCGCAAGGGCGGCAAGGACGGGAAGGGCGCCAAGGCCCCCGTTCCCGCGGCCGGCAAGGCGGAGAAGGCGCCGGCCAAGAAGAAGCGCGGCAAGGCGGACGAGACGGTTCCCACCGACCGTCCCGCGGCCGAGCTGGCCGAGCAGATCGAGGAGATGACCGAGCGGATGCGGGCCGCCGCCGCGGACCTGCAGTTCGAGGTCGCGGCACGGCTGCGCGACGAGGTGTCGGAGATGAAGAAGGAACTGCGGCAGATGAAGGAGGCAGGCATCGCCTGACCTGCCACGACGGGCGGGGTGCCGGGGGTGTGTTGCAGGACCGCCACAAAACCCCGCCCGTGGTAGCGGCGTTGTCGGTGCCGCCCTCTAGGGTTTGGGCCAACCGTGCACATGGCGCGGCAACAGGGGACGGTTCGAGAGGGGACACGCGTGGGCATCGACTTGACCAAGGGTCAGGCCATCAGCCTGGAGAAGCAGGGCGGGGGAACCCTCACCGCGGTACGGATGGGACTCGGCTGGCAGGCGGCCCCTCGGCGAGGCCTGTTCGGCACCCGCACGCGCGAGATCGACCTCGACGCGTCAGCGGTTCTCTTCGCCGACAAGCAGCCTGTCGACGTGGTCTTCTTCCGCCACCTCGTCAGCGACGACGGCTCGGTGCGGCACACCGGCGACAACCTGGTCGGCGGCGCGGGACAGGGCGGCGACGACGAGTCGATCGTCGTCGACCTGGAGCGCGTCCCGGTCCATGTCGACCAGATCATCTTCACGGTCAACTCCTTCACGGGGCAGACCTTCCAGGAGGTGCAGAACGCGTTCTGCCGCCTGGTCGACGAGACGAACGGGCAGGAGCTCGCCCGCTACACGCTCGACGGCGGCGGCAAGTACACGGCGCAGATCATGGCGAAGGTGCACCGTGCGGGCTCCGGCTGGAAGATGACGGCCCTGGGCGAGGCGGCCAACGGCCGTACGTTCCAGGACCTGATGCCCGCGATCCTGCCCAGCCTGTAGCGGACCCACGATGGCCGCCGAACTGGTGAGGGGCCAGAACCACCTCCTCACCCAGACCCGTCTGGAGATCCGGGTGTCGGCCGGCCACCCGGTCGTCGCGGGCGCCACGCTCGCCGACGACCGGGGCGCCGTGCGCGGCGCGGACCGGATCGCCCACCCCGGCGCGCCCGCGCTGCCGGGCCTCGAAGTCCCGCGCCAGGCAGCGGCCGACCACCGCCTGGCCGTCGACCTGGACGCGATGCCGCAGGACGTGCACCGCGTCACCGTGCTGCTCGCGCTGCCCGTGAGCGACGGAGGTCCGGCACGGTTCGGCGCCGCGGCGGCCCCGTTCATCGCCGTCAGGGGGCCGGACGGCGCGGAGGAGGCCAGCTACACGATCACCGACCTCGACACGGAGTCGGCCGTCGTCGCCCTGGAGCTCTACCGCAGGCACAGCGCCTGGAAGGTGCGCGCCGTGGGCCAGGGCTATGCCGAGGGCCTCGCCGGGCTCCTCGCCGACCAGGGCCTGCCGGACGCGCAGGCCCTCGCCGGCTCCATCCATGACGCCGTCGCCCGTGGCCGCGACCGCGCGGTGGCGCCCCCGCCGCGTACCTCGGAGACCGTGGACGGAGCCCACGCGAGCGGGCCCCACGTCCGCGCGGCGGCCACCGCGGGCCACGCGTCGGGCGCCCTGCCCCCGGCCGCCCCCGCGCCCGCAGCGGCGCCCGGTGGCGGCCCCATCGACTACACGCACCCCGGTCGCCAGGAACCCGTACCGCCCGTACCGGCGCCGCAGCCCGCGACGCCGGTCGCCGGGGACGCGGCGGGCTGGTCCCTGGAAGAGCGGCTCTACAACCAGGTGTGGGGCATGTTCGAGGATCTGGCCCGCACCACGGCCGCGTACCGCAGCGCCGTCGACTTCGCGGACTCCCGCATGGAGCGCGAGCTCGACGGGCTCCTCGCCGACTCCGCCGATCCACGCGGCCGTCTCGACGGCCAGGGCGACGCCGCGCGCGACGCCGCCCGCGTCAGGCACCGCGCCCTGGTCGACCGGGCCAGGGAAGCACTCGACCGGGACCTGGCGCAGCTCGCCGCCGAGGGCGAGGCCGTCGGGCCCGCGCTCCCGGCGGCGTACGCGGGCTGGGACAGCCCCTGCTGGCACGCCTACCGCAGCCCCGCCGAGACCCCCATGGCCGTCCGTCTAGGGGAGCTGAGCCTGCCCGAGAGCGAGAGTGTCGGGCTGCGCATCCCGATGCTCGTACGGCTGCCGCTGGAGCGCGGACTGTGGATCGACGCGGGGCCGTCCGCCGCCGACGGCCTCGCCGACGCCGACGCACTACGCGCGCGTGCCGCCCACATCGCCGTCCTCCATGCGGCCCGGCTGCTCGCGGCCCATCCGGCGGGCGAGTTCAGCGTGCACGTCATCGATCCGGCGGGCACCGCTGCGGGCGCGCTGGCCCCGCTCGTGGACGCGGGCGTGCTCGCCGGGCCGCCGGCCAGGGGAGCGGCGGGCGTCGCGGACACGCTGACCCGGCTGACCGAGCGCGTGGATCTCGTACAGATGGCGGTCCGGGCGGGCGCGGCCGACGCGCTGCCACCGGACCTGGACGTCGCCGAGCAGCTCCTGGTCGTGCACGACTTCCCGCACGGTTTCGACGACCGGGCCATCAACCGGCTGCGCTACCTCGCGGACGAGGGGCCGCCGGTCGGCGTGCACCTGATGCTCGTGGCCGACCGGGAGGACGCCGCCGAGTACGGACCGCTGCTCGACCCGCTGTGGCGGGCGCTGCTGCGCCTGACGCCCGTGCCCGACGAACACCTCGCCGACCCGTGGGTGGGCCACGCATGGACGTACGAGCCGTCGACGGTCCCGCCGGGCAGCGGAATCCTGCGTCAGGTGCTCGCGGAGGTGACGAAAGCCCGTCGGAAGAGGGGCCTCTGACCTGCGAACTTGGTGACTGCTTTACCTTTCCCTTTACCTTTCATGGGTGTTTCTAGTACGCTCCTTGACGCGGAGGGGAGTACTCCAACGCGGCGTTCCCGTCAGTACGGAAGACAGGCCAGAAGGCGGTCGATCCCGGGGCGCCGGCCCGAGACGCGCCAAGGCGCTCGGGTGGAAGAGACCTCCGGCAGCGACGACGCTGATCAGTAGCCGTACGACGCCGGAGGCGCAGTAGTGGACGTATCAATGACTGTGTGGGTGCTGACCGTTCTCGGTCTGTGCGCCCTCATTGCGGTCGACTTCTTCATCGGGCGAAAGCCCCACGACGTATCGATCAAGGAAGCGGGCATCTGGACCGTCGTCTGGATCGTGCTCGCCGCGCTCTTCGGCGTCGGCGTGATGATCTGGGGGAGCAGCCAGGCCGGCGGTGAGTTCTTCGCGGGCTTCATCACGGAGAAGTCGCTCAGTGTCGACAACCTCTTCGTCTTCATCCTGATCATGGCGAAGTTCTCGGTGCCCACCCAGCTGCAGCAGCGTGTGCTGCTGTTCGGTGTGCTGATCGCGCTGATCCTGCGAGCGATCTTCATCGCGGCGGGCGCGGCGGTCATCGCCAACTTCTCGTGGGTCTTCTACATCTTCGGTGCCTTCCTCATCTACACCGCCTGGAAGCTCATCAAGGAGGCCATGGCGGACGAGGAAGAGGAGGAGTTCGAGGAGAACCGCCTCCTGAAGTCGATCGAGAAGAAGTTCGGTGTCGCGGACCAGTACCACGGCACGAAGCTCTTCATCCAGCAGCACGGCAAGAAGGTCATGACGCCGCTCCTGGTCGTCATGCTCGCCATCGGTATGACCGACGTGCTGTTCGCGATGGACTCGATCCCGGCGATCTTCGGCCTGACCCAGGACCCGTACATCGTCTTCACCGCCAACGCGTTCGCGCTGATGGGCCTGCGCCAGCTGTACTTCCTCATCGGTGGTCTGCTCAGGAAGCTGGTCCACCTCAGCTACGGCCTGTCGGTGATCCTCGCCTTCATCGGCGTGAAGCTGGTCCTGCACGCGCTGCACGAGTCCGGGGTGCACGTACCGGAGATCTCCATCCCGGTCTCGCTCTCCGTCATCTGTGGCGTGCTGATCATCACGACGATCACCAGCCTCATCGCCTCGAAGAAGCAGGCCGAGAGGGAAGCGGCCGAGGCGGCTCAGAAGGACAGCATCGAGGCCTGACGGCGTCGAGCGTAGGAATTACCAGCACCGGGAGCGGTGTGCGGCCGATTGCCGCGTGCCCCTCCCGGTGCTTCGTTGTGTGGTGAGCGCGTCCCGCAGGGGCGCGAGGGCACGACGGGGGAGGCCCCCATGAAGTTCGTCCAGATCATCGACTTCGAGTCCCAGCGGTTCGGCGAGATGCGGGAGCTGCTCGATGCGTTCGAGCAGCAGATGAAGGGCGTATCGGGCGGCCCCACGCACCGCATGATGCTCAAGGACCGGGACACCACGGGCCGCTATCTCGCGGTCATCGAGTTCGAGTCCTACGAGGATGCGATGCGCAGCAACGAACGCCCCGAGGTGGCCGAGCTCAACCAGCGCCTCTCGGCCCTGTGCACCCGCCCGCCGGCCTTCATCAACTGCGACCTCAAGGACATCCGCGAACTCAAGTGACCTACGCTTCCGGGGCCCTGGGCCCGTCCGCCGCCGCCCCGCCGGAGTCGCGCCCCCGCCGCGCCACCGGCACCATCGATGAATGATCACCAGAGTGCGGGCGCTGAGTACGCAGTGGACCGTGGTGGTGCCACTGATCGCGATCGTGCTGCTCGCGTTCACCTGGGGGCGCGACCTGCCGGGGGCCGTGGTCGCCGTCGTCGCGGTGGTCCTCGCGGCCTCCGTGCTCGCTGCCGTGCACCACGCGGAGGTCGTCGCCCACCGGGTCGGTGAACCCTTCGGTTCGCTCGTGCTCGCGGTGGCCGTGACGATCATCGAGGTGGCGCTGATCGTCACCTTGATGGCCGACGGCGGGGCCAAGAGCTCCACGCTCGCCCGCGACACCGTGTTCGCCGCCGTCATGATCACCTGCAACGGCATCGTCGGCGTCAGCCTGCTCGCGGCCGCGCTGCGGCACCGCGTGGCGATCTTCCAGTCCGAGGGCACCGGGGGAGCGCTGGCCACCGTGGCCACGCTCGCGACGCTCTGCCTGGTCCTGCCGACCTTCACCACCAGCAAGCTCGGCCCCGAGTTCTCCACCTCGCAGCTGGTCTTCTCGGCCGTCGCCGCGCTCGTCCTGTACGGGCTCTTCGTCGCGACGCAGACCGTGCGGCACCGCGACTACTTCCTGCCGATCACCAAGCACGGCGAGGTGATCGACGCCGACGACCACGCCGAGGTGCCGAGCACCCGGACCGCCCTGTTCAGCCTCGGTCTGCTCGGGCTCGCCCTGGTCGCCGTCGTCGGGCTCACCAAGGGCGTCTCGAAGACGATCGAGCAGGGGGTGGAGGCGGCCGGCATGCCGCAGGCGGTGGTCGGCGTGATCATCGCGCTGCTCGTGCTGCTGCCCGAGACCATCGCGGCGCTCCGCGCGGCCCGCAGGGACCGCGTGCAGACCAGCCTCAACCTCGCGCTCGGCTCGTCCATGGCCAGCATCGGCCTCACGGTGCCGGCCGTCGCCATCGCCTCGTACTGGCTGACAGGGCCGCTCGTCCTCGGGCTCGGCGCCACCCACATGGTGCTGCTCGCGCTGACCATGGTGGTCGCGACCCTCACCATCGTTCCGGGCCGAGCCACACCGCTTCAGGGCGGCGTCCATCTGGTGATCCTCGCCGCGTACATCGAGCTCGCCGTCACGCCCTGACCGCCCTGTACCCACCGCCCTTCGGGCGGTAGTGGCGCCGTGATAGACCCTCAAGGAGCAAACGCTCTTCTACGGAGGTCCCTCGTGCCGCGCACGCTCGCCAACGCCCCGATCATGGTTCTCAACGGCCCGAACCTGAACCTGCTCGGCAAGCGCCAGCCGGAGATCTACGGCCGCGACACCCTCGCCGACGTCGAGGCCCTGTGCGTGAAGGCGGCCGCCGCGCACGGCGCCACCGTGGACTTCCGGCAGTCCAACCACGAGGGCGAGCTCGTCGACTGGATCCATGAAGCGCGCGAGAACCACGTCGGCGTCGTCATCAACCCCGCCGCCTACTCGCACACCTCAGTGGCGATCCTGGACGCGCTCAACACCTGTGACGGCATGCCGGTGATCGAGGTCCACATCTCCAACATCCACCAGCGCGAGGAGTTCCGGCACCACTCCTACGTGTCGCTGCGCGCTGACGGCGTGATCGCCGGATGCGGCGTGCAGGGATACGCGTTCGGCATCGAGCGGGTGGCGGCGCTCGCCGCGCCGGGGACGGCGCAGGCGTAAAACGCCGCCTACAGGGCGGGCCGCGGCGAAACGGCCCGCCTACAGGTCACCAGCCCCGCTCGCGCCACTCCTGGATGTGGGGTCGTTCGGCGCCCAGCGACGTGTCGTTCCCGTGCCCGGGGTAGACCCACGTCTCGTCCGGCAGCGTGCCGAAGATCTTCGTCTCCACGTCGTCGATGAGGCTCGCGAAGGCCTTGGGGTCCTTCCACGTGTTGCCCACACCGCCCGGGAACAGGCAGTCACCGGTGAAGACGTGCGGGTGGCCGTGCGGATCGTCGTAGACCAGGGCGATCGAACCGGGCGTGTGACCGACCAGGTGGCGGGCCGTGAGCGTGATCCGGCCGAACTCGATCGTGTCCCCGTCGTCGACGGCGACGTCCGTCGCCACCGGGATCCCCTCGACGTCCTCGCGCCCCGCGTACGTGCGCGCGCCGGTCGCCTCCACGACCTCCTGGAGGGCCTGCCAGTGGTCGCCGTGCCGGTGGGTGGTGACGACGGCCGCGATGCTGTCCTCACCGATGAGGTGCCGCAGCGTCTCCGGCTCGTTGGCCGCGTCGATCAGGAGCTGCTGATCGGTCGCGCGGCAGCGCAACAAGTAGGCGTTGTTGTCCATCGGCCCGACCGCGACCTTGGAGATCATCAGGTCCTGCAACTCGTGCACATCCGCCGGGCCGCCGACCTTCACCGCTCCGCTGTACGTCATGGATTCAGCCTATAGCGGGGGCAGGGACGGCAGGGAGCCCCGGTCGACGGTGAGGGCGCCGCCGTCCCTGCGGCCCGCGAGCCAGCCAAGCAGGTCCGCCTGGCGGCCTTGGATGACGATGCCGAGAGGGACGGGGGCGTCGGCCTTGATCTCCTCAACGGTGAGCGCCTGCACGGCTCCCGTGGAGATCATCCGGCCGTCGTCCTGCTTGATCAGCAGGGGTGGCAGGCCGGGGTGGTCGCGGAACCGCTTCGCGAGGAAGTTGATCTCCCGCTGGGTGAATTCGGCGGAGAGATCCTCCAGCTCGTATCCGATCCCGAGGTCCACGTGGTGCAGCTCGACCTCGATCCAGCGCCGGAACGGCACGTTCGACGCGAGATCCTTCACACCGTTGCGCAGCTCCACCGTGCGGGCCCAGTCGGCGTCCTCGGCTCCCAGCCGCTGGAAGCGCTCGGCGCTGTCCTGTACGTCGCCGAGCTGCTCGCGCAGGCCGCGCGGGGCGTCCCGGTCGATGTCGGCGTCGCGGGACCGGGCGCTCTCGTACATGGGGCGGCCCTCGAGGACGTTGACGAGCGCGTCCGCGTTGCGGGCGAGGTGGGCGAGAACGTGCCCGCGGCTCCACCCCGGAAGCCGTGACGGCTCGGCCACGGCGGCGTTGTCCAGGGTGCCGACCGCGGCGAGCAGCCGGTCGGTCGCTTCGCGTACTGACGCCAGGTCGCGCACATGATCACTCATGGCGCCGACGATAGCCCTGCCACACGTTCGGGTGAAGGTGGCCTACGAAGGCCTGCGATCCGCGTGAATCGAATGTACGTGCTATATGGTCGTGGGTGGCGTCAGGCATTCTTGGTAGTCCGGGTTTGTTACCAACCAGGGAATCCGACCGGCGTTGTCAGTGGCTCCCTCTAGTCTTCGAAGGACAGCCTTCTCAGGGCCGCTCCGCCTCGATCGCGGCGTGAGCGCCTCGAGAGTCAGACCTCGAGAGACGGGGGCCCGCCCCTGTCACTTATCTCCAGAAAGGTGCGGACCGGCGTGGCCGACCGTCTCATCGTCCGTGGCGCGCGCGAGCACAATCTTCGGAATGTCTCGCTCGACCTCCCGCGCGACTCCCTCATCGTCTTCACCGGTCTGTCGGGCTCCGGTAAGTCCTCCCTCGCGTTCGACACGATCTTCGCCGAGGGGCAGCGCCGGTACGTCGAGTCGCTGTCCTCGTACGCCCGCCAGTTCCTCGGCCAGATGGACAAGCCGGACGTCGACTTCATCGAGGGCCTCTCCCCGGCCGTCTCGATCGACCAGAAGTCCACGTCGCGCAACCCGCGCTCCACGGTCGGCACCATCACCGAGGTCTACGACTACCTGCGTCTGCTCTTCGCGCGCGTCGGCAAGCCGCACTGCCCGGAGTGCGGCCGGCCCATCGCCCGCCAGTCGCCGCAGGCCATCGTCGACAAGGTCCTCGAGCTGCCCGAGGGCAGCCGCTTCCAGGTCCTGTCGCCGCTCGTGCGCGAGCGCAAGGGCGAGTTCGTCGACCTCTTCAGCGACCTGCAGACCAAGGGCTACTCCCGCGCGCGCGTGGACGGGCAGACGATCCAGCTGTCCGAGCCGCCGACGCTGAAGAAGCAGGAGAAGCACACGATCGAGGTGGTCGTCGACCGCCTCACCGTGAAGAGCTCCGCCAAGCGCCGTCTGACCGACTCCGTGGAGACCGCGCTCGGCCTCTCCGGCGGCATGGTCGTGCTCGACTTCGTCGACCTCCCCGAGGACGACCCGGAGCGCGAGCGCATGTACTCGGAGCACCTGTACTGCACGTACGACGACCTGTCCTTCGAGGAGCTGGAGCCGCGCTCCTTCTCCTTCAACTCGCCGTTCGGCGCCTGCCCCGACTGCACCGGCATCGGTACGCGCATGGAGGTCGACCCCGAGCTGATCGTCCCCGACGAGGACAAGTCGCTCGACGAGGGCGCCATCCACCCGTGGTCGCACGGGCACACGAAGGACTACTTCGGCCGCCTCATCGGCGCCCTCGCGGACGCGCTCGGCTTCCGTACGGACATCCCCTTCGCCGGCCTCCCGCAGCGCGCCAAGAAGGCCCTCCTGAACGGCCACAAGACGCAGATCGAGGTCCGCTACCGCAACCGGTACGGGCGCGAGCGCCGGTACACGACGCCCTTCGAGGGCGCCGTCCCGTTCGTGAAGCGCCGGCACAGCGAGGCCGAGTCGGACGCGAGCCGTGAGCGCTTCGAGGGCTACATGCGCGAGGTGCCCTGCCCGACCTGTGAGGGCACGCGACTGAAGCCGCTGATCCTGGCCGTCACGGTCATGGGGAAGTCGATCGCCGAGGTCTCGGCCATGTCCATCAGCGACTGCGCCGACTTTCTGAGCGAGTTGAAGCTGAACGCGCGCGACAAGAAGATCGCCGAGCGCGTCCTGAAGGAGGTCAACGAGCGGCTGCGCTTCCTCGTCGACGTCGGCCTCGACTATCTGTCGCTCAACCGCGCGGCGGGCACCCTCTCCGGCGGCGAGGCCCAGCGCATCCGGCTCGCCACGCAGATCGGCTCCGGCCTCGTCGGCGTCCTGTACGTGCTCGACGAGCCGTCCATCGGCCTGCACCAGCGCGACAACCACCGACTCATCGAGACGCTCGTCCGGCTCCGCGACATGGGCAACACGCTCATCGTGGTCGAGCACGACGAGGACACGATCAAGGTCGCCGACTGGATCGTCGACATCGGCCCCGGCGCGGGCGAGCACGGCGGCAAGGTCGTGCACAGCGGTCCGTTGAAGGAGCTGCTGGCGAACCCCGAGTCGATGACCGGCCAGTACCTGGCGGGCAAGAAGGCCATCGCGATGCCCGACATCCGGCGGCCCGTGGACCCGGGACGCCGCCTCACCGTGCACGGCGCCAAGGAGAACAACCTCCGCGACATCGACGTGTCGTTCCCGCTGGGCGTCCTCACGGCCGTCACCGGCGTATCGGGCTCCGGCAAGTCGACGCTGGTGAACGACATCCTGTACACGCACCTGGCAAGGGAGTTGAACGGGGCGCGTTCCGTTCCCGGCCGGCACACGCGCGTGGACGGCGACGACCTCGTGGACAAGGTCGTGCACGTCGACCAGTCGCCCATCGGCCGCACCCCGCGGTCGAACCCGGCGACGTACACCGGAGTCTTCGACAACGTCCGCAAGCTGTTCGCCGAGACGACGGAGGCGAAGGTCCGCGGCTACCTGCCGGGGCGCTTCTCCTTCAACGTCAAGGGCGGCCGCTGCGAGAACTGCTCCGGTGACGGCACCATCAAGATCGAGATGAACTTCCTGCCGGACGTGTACGTCCCGTGCGAGGTCTGCCACGGTGCGCGCTACAACCGGGAGACCCTTGAGGTCCACTACAAGGGCAAGTCCATCTCCGAGGTCCTGGACATGCCGATCGAGGAGGCGCTGAGCTTCTTCGAGGCCGTCCCGGCGATCGCCCGCCACCTCAGGACGCTCAACGACGTGGGCCTCGGCTACGTCCGGCTCGGGCAGCCCGCGCCGACGCTCTCCGGTGGTGAGGCGCAGCGTGTGAAGCTCGCCAGTGAGCTGCAGAAGCGTTCCACGGGGCGCACGGTGTACGTGCTCGACGAGCCGACGACCGGTCTGCACTTCGAGGACATCAGCAAGCTCATCACGGTGCTCTCGGGCCTCGTCGACAAGGGCAACACGGTCATCGTCATCGAGCACAACCTCGACGTGATCAAGACCGCCGACTGGATCGTCGACATGGGTCCCGAGGGTGGCAGCGGTGGTGGTCTCGTCGTCGCGGAGGGCACTCCGGAGGAGGTCGCGGCCGTCCCGACGAGCCACACCGGCAAGTTCCTGCGCGACGTCCTCGGTGCCGACCGGGTCAGCGACGCGGCCGTGCCCGCGGCGCGTCCCCGTAAGGCGGCGAAGAAGACCGTGGCGGCGACGAAGGCCCCGGCCAAGAAGACGGCCACGGCGAAGGCGGCCGCCGCCAAGCCGGCCGCGAAGAAGGCGACGGCGAAGACGGCGACGGCGGCCAAGTCCACCAAGGCCGCGGCGAAGAAGCCCGCCGCCAAGAAGGCGACCGGGAAGGCCCGCAAGGCCTGACAGAGGCCCGGCCTCGCCGGAGGACGAGCGACGGCGCCCCGTGGGAACTCCCCACGGGGCGCCGCGCGTTCAGTACTCAGCCGGCCCCGGTCCTCACCAGGCCGGATCCACCAGCTCGGTCGCGTACGGAGGCTCCGCGCCCGCCCGGGAGCAGGTGACCGCCGCCGCCCGTGCGGCGAACCGCAGCAGTCGGGACCAGTCGTCGCCGCCGAGCCCGGCGATCCCGGCGGGGGAGAGGGCGTCCTGGCGCGAAAGCCCGTGCAGCAGCGCCGCGTTGACGGTGTCACCGGCACCGATCGTGTCCACGACGTCGACCCGCTCGCCCGGCACCGAGTACTCGCCCCCGTCCCGCGTGAGCGCGGTGAGCCCCTCCCCGCCGCGCGTGATCACCACGGCGGCGGGCCCCGCGGCCAGCCACTCCTGCGGGGCGCCGCCCAGCCACTCGGCGTCCTCCTCGGAGAGCTTCAGCAGCGTCGTCGACGCGAGCCAGCTCTTGAAACGGGCCCGGTAGGCGTCCGCGTCGGGGATCAGGCCAGCCCGGATGTTCGGGTCGAGCGCCGTGCACACGCCCTGCGCGGCGGCCCAGCGCATCATGTCCTCGTACGCGGTGGCGCCCGGTTCGAGCACCAGCGAGCAGGTGCCGAACGACACCGCGCGCGTGCCGGTCGGCAGTGCCTCGGGCACCGCGAAGAGCCGGTCGGCGGTGCCCTCGACGTAGAACGAGTACCCGGCGGAGCCGTCGGCGCCGATCGAGGCCACGGCGAGCGTCGTCGGCTCGTCGCCCCGCTGCACCGGAGACACGTCCACCCCGGCCGCCCGCAGGCCGCCGAGCAGGGCCTCCCCGAAGGCGTCCCGCGACACCCGCGAGCAGAACGCCACGGACGAGCCGAGGCGGCCGAGCGCCACCGCCGTGTTGTATGGGCCGCCGCCGAGACGCGGGGCGAGGGCGGGCAGCTCGGTGACGGGTGAGCCGTCGGTGGGCACGCCCTGTGGGACGAGGTCGATCAGTGCCTCTCCGGCGACGACGATCACGGTGCTTCCTTTCGAGCGGGCGGGTGTGCGGCGGGTGCGGTGGGGCCCGCTGTGCACGTCGACGCTAGAGCCTCACGCCGGACGCGGCACCCACCTCACGCGAACCGGGCAGGCACGCCGCGGACCCGGGCACGTACACGCTGCATCCGGGCACGACCCACTCTCGGCCCCATCGCCGTCTGGCCCTCACTCCCAGTCCCACCCGATGCCCACGACCCCCGCCCGCACCTGCGGCTCCACCATGTGCACCGACCGGTGGGAGCCGCTCAGCGCGAGTTCGTGGCGGCCGTCGCGCGGGCCCGCGGCCGACCGCTGGGCGAAGCGGTGGCAGCGCACGGGCAGCGCGTCGTCCGCGAACCGGACCTGGAGCGCGTACTGCCCTCCGGCGGAGCCGAACCCCCGGACGTACTCGGTGGCGGGCCTGGCCGTCCCGTCCTCGAAGCCGTACTGGAACATATGGGTGTCACCGGCCCGCAGCCGCGCGTCGAAGAGCAGCTCCGCGACCAGGACCCCCGTCCCGTCGTCCCAACGCACCCGCCCCGTACGGCAGTTCTCCATGGCGTACACCGCCACATCCGACGGGGAACACCCCGGATCGCCATGGTGGACGGCCATATAGCGATCCACGCCGTCGCGGTGCGCCCGCACGATCTGCTGCGAGTCCCTGCCGAGGAGCTGCCGGTGCGCGCCGATCCGCACCCGCTCGTGGTGCCCGACCGTGTGCACCCCGCCGTCCGGCGGGGACCCCAGCTCCGAGAGGAGCCGCTCGACGGTCCCGGACGCCTCGGTGAGGGAACCGTACGAACGGACCGCGGGGCGCCGTGGCGCGGCCGCGTCGGGGGCCGGACCGAGCAGCCGGATCAGCGACTCCTCGGGCAGTTCGAGGATCTCCTCCAGGGCGCGCACGGCCCGCATCGACTCCGGACGCTGTGGCCGCCGGGCGCCCTGCTGCCAGTAACTCAGGCTGGTGAGGCCGATGGTGACGCCTCGGCGGGCCAGATGGTGCCGTACGCGGTGCAGCGGCAGTTGCCGGGCAACGATCGCGGCCCGCAGGGCGCTGTGGAACGGGCCGGAGCGCAGAGCTCCCGCCAGGTCCGGTGCCTGTGCCGCGTCCACTTGCCGTTCGCCGAGCCGCATCCGGGCCTCCTGCTTGTGCGCGCCGCGCCCGCAGGCCGTCACTGGGAACAAGTCACCCGGCATTGAAGCGTGCCGCCCCGCCCCCGACAAGACTTCGGGACCGGGCGCCACCGCAGCCGGGCACCCCGAACTGTCACACACCGCCAGTAGGGTGTCTGACATGGCCGACCCCTCCAGCTACCGCCCCAAGCCGGGACAGATCCCCGACTCTCCAGGGGTGTACAGGTTCCGCGACGAGCACCGCCGGGTGATCTACGTCGGGAAGGCGAAAAGCCTGCGCCAGCGCCTGGCGAACTACTTCCAGGACCTGGCGAACCTGCACCCCCGTACGCGCACGATGGTCACCACGGCCGCGTCCGTGGAGTGGACGGTGGTGTCCACGGAGGTCGAGGCGCTGCAGCTGGAGTACTCCTGGATCAAGGAGTACGACCCCCGGTTCAACGTCAAGTACCGCGACGACAAGAGCTACCCGTACCTCGCGGTGACGATGAACGAGGACTTCCCGCGGGTCCAGGTGATGCGCGGCCAGAAGAAGAAGGGCGTGCGCTACTTCGGTCCGTACGGGCACGCGTGGGCGATCCGCGACACCGTGGACCTGCTCCTGCGCGTCTTCCCGGTACGCACGTGCTCCAAGGGCGTGTTCAAGAACGCGGAGCGCACCGGCCGCCCCTGCCTGCTCGGCTACATCGGCAAGTGCTCGGCGCCCTGTGTGGGCCGCGTCACGCCCGACGAGCACCGTGAACTGGCCGAGGAATTCTGCGACTTCATGGCGGGGCGTACGGGGACGTACATCCGGCGCCTGGAGAAGGACATGGCCGCGGCCGCCGACGAGATGGAGTACGAGCGGGCGGCCCGCCTGCGCGACGACATCGAGGCGCTCAAGAAGGCCATGGAGAAGAGCGCGGTCGTCCTCACCGACGCCACCGACGCCGACCTCGTCGCCCTGGCGGAGGACGAGCTGGAGGCGGCCGTCCAGATCTTCCATGTGCGCGGCGGACGCGTGCGCGGCCAGCGCGGCTGGGTCACCGACAAGGTCGAGGCGGTCACCAGCGGTGACCTCGTCGAGCACGCGCTGCAGCAGCTCTACGGGGAGGAGACCGGGGACGCCGTCCCCAAGGAGGTCCTCGTCCCCGCGCTGCCCGACCCCCTGGAGCCCGTCCAGGCCTGGCTCACGGAGCGCCGCGGGGCGAACGTGTCGTTGCGCATCCCGCAGCGGGGCGACAAGAAGGCGCTCATGGAGACGGTCCACAGGAACGCGCAGCAATCGCTCGTCCTGCACAAGACGAAGCGCGCCTCCGACCTGACCACGCGCTCGCGCGCGCTGGAGGAGATCGCCGGCGCCCTCGACCTGGACAGCGCTCCGCTGCGTATCGAGTGCTACGACATCTCGCACCTCCAGGGCGACGACGTCGTGGCCTCCATGGTCGTCTTCGAGGACGGTCTCGCCCGCAAGAGCGAGTACCGCCGCTTCGAGATCAAGGGCTTCGAGGGACAGGACGACGTCCGTTCCATGCACGAGGTCATCACCCGCCGCTTCAAGCGCTACCTCTCCGCACAGGAGAAGTCGCGCGAGTGGTCGGACGAGGAGCCGGACTCGGCCGACAAGGCCGAAGGCGCCGAGGAGACGGTGGTCGAGGAGTCGCGCCTCACGGAGGACGACGGCCGGCCCAAGAAGTTCGCCTACCCGCCTCAGCTCGTGGTGGTCGACGGCGGCCAGCCGCAGGTCGCGGCGGCCAAGCGGGCCCTGGACGAGCTCGGCATCGGCGACATCGCGGTGTGCGGCCTCGCCAAGCGCCTCGAAGAGGTCTGGGTGCCGGACGAGGAGGACCCGGTGGTCCTTCCCCGGACCAGCGAGGGGCTCTATCTGCTCCAGCGCGTCCGTGACGAGGCGCACCGCTTCGCGATCACCTACCAGCGCAGCAAGCGGGCCAAGCGCTTCAGGGCGGGCCCGCTGGACGACGTGCAGGGGCTCGGGGACTCGCGCAAGCAGGCACTGCTCAAGCACTTCGGGTCGGTGAAGCGGCTGCGGGCCGCCACCATCGACCAGATCTGCGAGGTCCCCGGCATAGGCCGCAAGACGGCAGAGGCCATCGTGGTCGCCTTCGCCAAGGCCGCGCCCGCCGCGCCCGCGGTGAACACGGCCACCGGAGAGATCATTGAAGACGAGGACGGCACGACGGACGTGCCGACCGGCGGGGACCCCGTCAGCGCGGGTGCCCCGGAGGAACGACGGGGGCAGGAGTCATGAGCGAGCAGGACCACGAGAGCAGCGACACCAGCGGCACGCCACAGGGCCCCGCAGCACAGGAACAGCCGCAACCACAGCACGGAGCACACGTGAGCACGGGCACCGGATCAGGGACAGAACCAGGTACGGAACCAGGCGCGGACCCGGACACCGCGGCGGGAGCCGGCAAGGCCGCCGAGGCGCCGGGCGTCCCCGACGCCGCCATCCCCGAGCTCGTGATCATCTCCGGGATGTCGGGCGCGGGCCGCTCCACGGCGGCGAAGTGCCTGGAGGACCTCGGCTGGTTCGTCGTCGACAACCTGCCGCCCGCGCTGATCCCCACCATGGTGGAGCTCGGCGCCCGCTCGCAGGGCAACGTGGCGCGGATCGCGGTCGTCGTCGACGTAAGGGGACGGCGCTTCTTCGACAACCTCCGGCAGTCCCTCGCGGACCTGGAGGCCAAGAACGTCACGCGGCGCATCGTCTTCCTGGAGTCCTCCGACGAGGCCCTGGTGCGCCGCTTCGAGTCCGTGCGCCGTCCGCACCCCCTCCAGGGCGACGGCCGCATCGTCGACGGCATCGACGCCGAGCGCGAGCTGCTGCGCGAGCTGCGGGGCGACGCGGACCTGGTCATCGACACCTCCAGCCTCAACGTCCACGAACTGCGCGCCAAGATGGACGCCCAGTTCGCCGGCGAGGAGGAGCCCGAGCTGCGGGCCACCGTCATGTCGTTCGGCTTCAAGTACGGCCTGCCGGTCGACGCCGACCTCGTGGTCGACATGCGCTTCCTGCCGAACCCGCACTGGGTCCCCGAGCTGCGCCCCTTCACCGGGCTCAACGAAGAGGTGTCGAACTACGTCTTCTCGCAGCCCAGCGCCAAGGAGTTCCTCGACCGCTACACCGAGCTGCTCCAGCTGATCGCCGCGGGCTACCGCCGTGAGGGCAAGCGCTACGTGACGATCGCCGTCGGCTGTACGGGCGGCAAGCACCGCTCCGTCGCGACCTCGGAGAAGCTCGCCGCCCGCCTCGCCGCGCAGGGCGTGGAGACCGTGGTCGTCCACCGTGACATGGGACGGGAATGACGGGACGTACTCTGCGGCTCACCAGCAGGATCCGCCGCAGGACCTCGCCGGTGAGGCCGGGCAAGGGCACCACCCCGAAGGTGGTGGCCCTGGGCGGCGGCATGGGCCTGTCGGCGTCCCTGGCCGCGCTGCGCCGCATCACGAACAACCTCACCGCCGTCGTCACGGTCGCCGACGACGGGGGCTCCAGCGGCCGCCTGCGCGACGAGCTGGGCGTGCTGCCGCCCGGCGATCTGCGCAAGGCCCTCGCGGCCCTGTGCGGGGACGACGACTGGGGCCAGACCTGGGCCCGCGTCATCCAGCACCGCTTCCAGTCCAAGGGCGAGCTGCACGAGCACGCGGTCGGCAATCTGCTGATCGTCGCCCTGTGGGAGCAGCTCGGCGACCATGTGCAGGCCCTGGACCTGGTCGGCAAGCTGCTCGGCGCGCAGGGCCGCGTGCTGCCCATGTCCGCCGTCCCGCTGGAACTCCAGGCACTGGTGAAGGGGCACGATCCGACACGCCCGGACGACATCGAGACCGTGCGCGGTCAGGCCACGGTCGCGCTGACCCGCGGCGAGGTCCAGTCCGTCCACGTGGTGCCGCGCGACCCGCCGGCCGTCCCCGAGGCGGTCGCCGCGGTGCTCGACGCGGACTGGGTGGTGCTGGGCCCGGGCTCCTGGTTCTCCTCCGTGATTCCGCATCTGCTGGTCCCGGAGTTGCTCGACGCGCTGGTCGAGACGAAGGCCCGCAAGGTCCTCTCGCTGAACCTCGCGCCGCAACCCGGAGAAACTGAGGGGTTCTCCCCGCAGCGTCATTTGGAAGTTTTGGGACGACACGCACCTAAACTCGCCCTGGACGTGGTGCTGGCCGACGAGGCCGCCGTGCCCGACCGCGAAGAGCTCATCGACTCCGCCAAGGAGCGTTTCGGTGCCGCGGTCGAGCTGGCGCCGGTGGCCAGGCCCGACGGAACTCCGAGGCACGACCCGGAGCTGTTGGCCGCCGCGTACGACCGTATTTTTCGGATGCATGGAAGGATCGGCCCATGGCGATGACGGCAGCGGTGAAGGACGAGATCTCCCGGCTTCCCGTCACCCGGACCTGCTGCAGGAAGGCCGAGGTCTCGGCCATTCTGCGGTTTGCGGGCGGCCTTCACCTGGTGAGCGGCCGCATCGTGATCGAGGCGGAGCTGGACACCGCGATGGCCGCACGGCGGCTCAAGCGGGACATTCTCGAGATCTTCGGGCACAGCTCGGAGCTGATCGTGATGGCGCCCGGCGGGTTGCGCCGCGGCTCGCGGTTCGTTGTACGAGTGGTGGCGGGCGGCGACCAGCTGGCCCGCCAGACGGGCCTGGTGGACGGCCGCGGCCGTCCGATCCGGGGCCTGCCGCCGCAGGTGGTCTCGGGGGCCACCTGTGATGCGGAGGCGGCCTGGCGCGGCGCGTTCCTGGCGCACGGCTCGCTGACCGAGCCGGGGCGCTCCAGCTCGCTCGAGGTGACGTGCCCGGGCCCGGAGGCGGCGCTCGCCCTGGTCGGCGCCGCTCGCAGGCTGCAGATCGCGGGCAAGGCCCGTGAGGTGCGCGGCGTGGACCGCGTGGTGGTGCGCGACGGCGACGCGATCGGCGCCCTGCTCACCCGCATGGGAGCGCACGAGTCGGTGCTCGCCTGGGAGGAGCGGCGGATGCGCCGCGAGGTCCGCGCCACGGCGAACCGGCTCGCGAACTTCGACGACGCGAACCTGCGCCGCTCGGCCCGCGCCGCGGTCGCGGCCGGCGCCCGGGTGCAGCGCGCCCTGGAGATCCTCGCCGACGACGTGCCCGAGCACCTCGCCGCGGCGGGCCGCCTGCGCATGGAGCACAAGCAGGCCTCCCTGGAGGAGCTGGGCGCGCTCGCCGACCCGCCGCTGACCAAGGACGCCGTCGCGGGCCGCATCCGCCGCCTGCTGGCCATGGCGGACAAGCGGGCCCAGGACCTCGGCATCCCCGGCACGGAGTCCAACATCACGGAGGACATGGCGGACGACATGACGGAGGAGATGGCGGAGAGCCTCGCGGAGAACATGGCGGGCTGATTCGCACGACAGCTCCGAAAAGCCGGTGGCGGGGGGGGGGGGGGCGGGCCCCCCCCCCCCCCGGGGGCCCCCCCCCCCCCCGGGGGGGGGCCCCCCCCCCCCCCGCCCCCCCCCCCCCGCGGGCGGGGCCCCCCCCCCCCCGCGCCCCCCCCCCCGCCCCGCCCCCCCCCCCGG